>JBBRNQ010000175.1:0-7430 GCA_038230235.1 Actinomycetales bacterium | reverse complement strand
GTCGTCGTGCTTCCCTGCGGCGCGGGCAAGACCCTCGTGGGCGCCGGCGCGATGGCCGCGGCGAAGGCCACCACCCTCATCCTCGTCACCAACACCGTGTCGGCCCGGCAGTGGAAGGAGGAGCTCATCAAGCGCACCTCCCTCACCGAGGAGGAGATCGGTGAGTACTCCGGCTCCCGCAAGGAGATCCGACCGGTCACCATCGCGACGTACCAGGTGCTGACGACCAGGCGGAAGGGTGTCTACGCCCACCTCGACCTGCTCGACGCCCGTGACTGGGGTCTCGTCGTCTACGACGAGGTGCACCTGCTGCCCGCCCCCATCTTCCGGATGACCGCCGACCTGCAGGCCCGCCGCCGGCTCGGCCTCACCGCGACGCTGGTGCGTGAGGACGGCCGCGAGGGCGACGTCTTCTCGCTCATCGGCCCCAAGCGGTACGACGCCCCGTGGAAGGACATCGAGGCGCAGGGCTACATCGCGCCCGCCGACTGCGTCGAGGTGCGCGTGACCCTGCCCGAGGGCCAGCGGATGACCTACGCGATGAGCGAGCCGGAGGAGCGCTATCGGCTGTCTTCGTGCAGCAGCGCGAAGGACCCGGTCGTCGAGCGCCTCGTGACCAGGCACCGGGGTGAGCCGACTCTCGTGATCGGGCAGTACCTCGACCAGCTCGAGACCCTCTCGCAGCGCCTCGACGCCCCGATCATCACCGGCGAGACGTCGGTGGCCGAGCGGCAGAAGCTCTTCCAGGGCTTCCGGGTCGGCGAGATCCAGCTGCTGGTGGTCAGCAAGGTCGCCAACTTCTCGATCGACCTGCCCGAGGCGAGCGTGGCGATCCAGGTCTCCGGCACGTTCGGCTCCCGCCAGGAGGAGGCCCAGCGGCTCGGACGCGTCCTGCGCCCCAAGGGCGACGGCCGTACGGCGCACTTCTACACCGTCGTCGCCCGAGACACCGTCGACGCCGACTTCGCCGCACACCGCCAGCGCTTCCTCGCCGAGCAGGGCTACGCCTACCGCATCGTCGACAGCGACGACCTGCCGGTCTGAAGGGTCTGACCGGTCTAGAGGGTCTGACCGGTCTGAAGGGTCTGACCCGGTGGCTCAGGGACCGAGAGACGCCACCGGGAGCACGACGACGCCGTCGGCGCGGCGGACCGCGGCGGAGCGCGTGGTGGCGACGGCGAGGAAGGCCGGCTCGCCGGTCTTCGCGAGGTCGACCTTGTCCCGGAAACGGCGCAGGGAGGCTGCGGCCGCGCCGACGGCGGCGGGGTTGACCCGGATGTCGACGGCGCCCCACCGCCCGTCGTCGAGGGTGACGACGATGTCGACGGTGTGCTGGTTGTTGTCGCGCCAGTGGCACAGTCGGGCACCGAGGGGCTGCGCGTAGGTCCTCAGGTCACGCACCACCATCGCCTTGAAGTGGACCTCGGTGGCGTCGAGGTCACGCAGCAGCCCCTCGGGACTGGTGCCGATCGCGGCCAGGGCCAGGGACGGGTCGGTCATGAACCGCCTCGGCGACTTCCGCAGTGGCGTGGCCGAGCGCATCGGAGGGGCCCAGGCCGGGAGGTCCTCGGTGACCATCAACCGGTCGAGGATGTCGAGGTAGCCGGCCACGGTGTCGCGGCGCACCGACCGGTCCGTCCCGGCGACCTCGTTGGCGATGGCCTGGGTGCTCAGGTCCGTCCCCGTCCCGCGACCCAGGGAGCTCAGTACCCGGTGGAGCGTGCCAGGGTCGCGACGGACCCCCATCCGCGGCAGGTCGACCTCCACGATCGTGCGCAGGTAGTCAGTGACCCAGCGCCGGGCCTCGCCGACCGGGGCCCCGACGAGGGCGGGCCAGCCTCCGGTGACGAGGCCGTCCACGAGCGCAGGCACCCCGACGCCGGGGTCGAGGCTCGGGGCGAAGTCGCCGTCGAAGAGGGCCCGCAGCGACACCTGCGAGGTGGAGACCCCCGTCTCGGACAGGCTCAGCGGGCGCATCCTCAGGGTGGAGATACCGGCGCCGGTGGGGCGCGTGGCGTCGTCCACGAGGGTCGACGACCCGGCCAGGAGGAACCGGCCCGGCACCCCACCGAGGTCGTAGGGGCTCGTGGCGCACGAGGTTCCAGAGCCTGGGAGCGACCTGCCACTCGTCGAACAGCACGGGCGGCGGAGCCTGGAGGAGCACCTCGGGAGCGGCGTCGACCAGCGCCCGGGCCCCGTCGTCGGTGTCCATGCGGAACACCGTGGTGGCGACCCGCTGGGCGGTGGCCGTCTTCCCGCAGGCCCTGGGGCCCTCCAGGAGGACGGCCCCGGCGGACCGCATGCGGTCCGCGAGCTCACCGTCGACCACGCGGGGGCGGTGTGCAGGCATGCCGACCCTGCCCTTCAGGACGGAGGTGGCTGCCTGCCAGCAGGCAATAACTATAAGCCCGAGCAGGTGGATCCGATAGCCCCCGAGCCGCCACTGGCGCTCGCGCGGCGACCGTGCCACGCTCGCGGTCGGGAGGAACGATGGCCGGGGCCGACGAGATGCTGTGGATGCTGCGGGGCGCGTGGGTCTCGCTGTGCCTGCGTGCGACGTGCGAGCTGGGGATCGTGGACGCGCTCGACCAGCCCCGAAGCCTGGCCACGCTGGCCACCCGGTGCTCCGCGCACCCCGACACGCTGGGCCGGCTGCTGCGGGTGCTCGTCGACCTCGGCGTGGTCACCACCCAGGAGGGGGTCTACACGGTGACGCCGATGGGCGGCACGCTGCAGGTCGACCACCCCAGCGGCCTGCGCAACGTGGCGTTGATGCAGACCGAGCTGCCGAACCTGACGGCGTGGCAGCAGGTGGGCGACGCCGTACGGCGTGGGAGTGCGGTCTACGAGGAGCTCAACGGGCAGAGCTCGTGGGACTGGCTCGCGGCCCACCCGGCCCAGGGGGCCGTGTTCAACGCCTCGATGGCGCGCCGGGGCGCCGCCCAGGTCGCGGCTGTCACGGCTGCCCACGACCTCTCCGGGGCCCGGCTGCTCGTCGACGTCGGGGGCGGCGAGGGGGCCATGCTCGCGGCTCTGCTCCGCGACCAGCCGACGCTCGAGGGGATCGTGGCCGACCGACCCGAGGTCGCGGCGGCGGCCACCACGAGCCTCGCGGCAGCGGGGCTCGGCGCCCGCGCCCGGGCCGAGGCGTGCGACTTCTTCGTCGGGGTGCCGACGGGGGGTGACGTCTACCTCCTGTCCAACATGCTGCACGACTGGGACGACGCGCAGGCGGTCACGATCCTGCGGTCGGTGCGTGCCGCGATGACGCCAGCGGCGCAGCTGCTCGTCGTCGAGACCGTCCTCGACGCCCCCGGGCGCACGCCGTCGCAGCAGCGGGACGTCCACCTGGTCGACCTGCACATGCTGGTGATGTTCGGTGCCCGGGAGCGCTCGCAGTCGCAGTACGACGACCTCCTGGTCGCGGCGGGGTTCGAGCAGTCGACCCTCGCGCCGTCGCCCAACACCTGGAGCGTCCTGCTCACCCGCCGCGCGCCCTGAGCCCCGCGCGTCGCGGCCGAGCCGCCAGGTAGACGGTGTTGGTCGACTCCCCACCCGTGAGGGGGTTGGGGAACGCGACCACCCGGGCGACGGCCTGCTCGAACGCCTGGGCCATCCGCCGGAGCACCTCGGGCTCGGGGGCCTCGTCGGACCACAGGGCGAAGGCCCCGCCGTCGCCGAGCATCGCGGCGACCCGGGCGAATCCCTGCGCCGTGTACAGGTCGCCGTGGTCCTCACGCAGCAGCCAGTCGGGTGCGTGGTCGATGTCGAGCAGCACCGCGTCGTAGGTCCGGTCGGCGCGGCCCCTCCGGACGACATCGAAGAAGTCGTCGGCCACCAGGCGCACCCGCGGGTCTGCGGCGAGCCCCCGGGTGTCGGGCAGCAGGTCGCGCTGGTGCCACGAGATCACCAGCGGGAGGGCCTCGACCACCGTCAGCTCGGCGACCCGCTCGTCCTCGAGCGCGGCCACGGCCGTGTACCCGAGCCCGAGGCCCCCGACCAGGACGGTCAGTGGCGCACCGGTGACGGCGCCGAGACCGATCCGGGCCAGCTCCCGCTCACCGTGGGTGAACTGGCTCGACATGAGGAAGTCGTCCCCGAGCTTGACCTCGTGGACGTCCCGCTCCGTGACGCTGTCCCAGCGCCGGCGGAGGCTGATCACGCCCCACGGGGTCTCGCCCCAGTCGAGCTCCTCGATCCTCATCCGCCGAGACTAGTTCCGTTCGGTCGGTTGGCCGGCCGGCACCTGAGCCGCGTGCTCTCGGGCGGTGCGGACGGCGCCGTTGACCGAGCCGTTCCTGCCGCTCGGAGACAAGACCCTGTCGAGGGGACCTTCGTCCTCCCGTCGTCGCCCGGTATGGCGAATACTGGGCTCGCCCGCGCGGCAGGAAGCACTCCTTCCCCGGTCCTGCCACCACGGGACCGCCTCGACCCAGGGCAACAAAAGGGAGCTGGTATGCAGCCGTTCGTCGTCAACAAGCATGACCGCATGGTCTTCCCCTCGAACTTCGTCCCCGAGCTCGACCTGTCGGTCATCGACACGCTCGAGCACCTCGACGCTGTGATCCGGCGCGACTTCGAGACGAAGGCGCCGACCGGCACCGACATCCTCGAGCGGGTCGAGGGCGGCCACTACACCAGCCGCTACGAGCTGATGCGTGACATCGCGCTCAACCTGTTCTGGACCGGACGCTACGCCTTGACGATGTACGAGAAGCGACCCACCCGGTGGGGTGACGTCCCGCGACACCGCAGCGACGTGTTCCTGCCGGTCGTCGTGCCGTGGGAGGACGGCGAGCACAAGATCGCGGCCGTCGGGAAGGCCTACGCCTCCCTCCCGGCCACGTGGGACGCCCCCGCGGAGGACCAGATCTTCGGGCTCCTCTTCGACGTCTTCGGCCACCGCAAGCACCATGCCACCGAGTTGACCGCGATCAAGCCCACGGTGGCCGAGATGACCGCTGAGCCGACCAACCTCACCTTCCGGCTCAGCGCCTTCGACCCCGACTTCCGCACGTTCGACCTCGACGAGATCATCGACTGCGCCGAGGACACCGCCGAGCTCGAGGCCCTGCACCGGTGGGCCATGGTGCTGCACAACCAGTACCCCTGGGACCGCTCCCAGGCCGAGCTCGTGGAGGTCGGCCAGCTGAAGGACGACGACTACGTCGTCGCCTTCCATCCGCGCACCCAGGAGGTCCGCGACTTCCTGCGCCGCGCCAGGTCGGTGGCACCGACCAGGGCCTCCGCCCAGGCGATCGAGCCCACGGCGCCCGTCCGGCCCTTCGAGGCGGTCAACGTGCGCTCCCACTTCACCGTGATGCCGCGGATCGAGGCGCTCGCCGTCGTCCACGGAGACCGGGTGTGCAGCAACGACGACCTCATCCGCAACGCGGCGTACAACTGGTCGCCCATGTCGTCGGCCGAGATCCTCGACAAGACCGGCATCGAGGCGAGGCGCTACAGCTCGGTCTCCCTCGAGGAGCTGGCCCTCAAGGCCGCCCGCGGTGCCCTCGCCCACTCCGGGCGGGGGCCGGCGGACATCGGCGCCGTGATCGTGTGCACCTGCACGAGCGAGCGGATGATCCCCTCGGTGGCCACCTGGGTCTCCGGCCAGCTCGGCATCTCGCAGACCCACGGCTCGTTCGACCTCGTCGCGGCCTGCGCCGGGATGCCCTACGGCCTGCTCGACGCCACCCGCATCCTCCAGGAGGTCGAGCGGCCCGTCCTGCTCATCTGCGTGGAGAAGTTCTCCGACAAGATCGGCAACGTCCGCCCGTCCCGGATGATCTTCGGAGACGGCGCGGCCGCGATGGTCATCGGGGTCGCCCCGGAGGGTGCCGTGCCCGACATCGAGTACCTCCAGGCCTACGCGAGCGGCCCGGTCAGCCAGGTGAACTCCATCCTGTGGCCGAACCCCGACTTCGACAACAACATCACCGTCTACGGCCCCGAGGTCAAGAAGCTGGCCGGTCGCTACCTCGTGCAGATGATCGACGAGCTCAAGGCCCTGCCCGACCCGGACGGCGTCGCCGGCTCGCTGCTGCAGAGCATCGACCTCATCGTGCCGCACCAGGCCAACAAGACGATGGTGGTCCAGCTCGCCACGGGAGCCGGGCTCTCCGAGGACAGCCTCTACTTCAACATCGACCAGGTCGGCAACGCCTCGTCCGCGAGCATCCCGCTCGCCATCCACGACGCCGTGCGCGACGGGGTCATCACCGAGCCGGTGCGGATCTTCGCCCCGGGCTTCGGTGCCGGCGCGGTGGCGGGATACGCCGTGATGCGGGTCGACCCGGCCGTGGTGGCCATGGAGGACCTCAGTCCCGGAGCACCGGCGACCGGCGGCGTCAGCGACCAGCCGCCGGTCTCCTCGACCGACAACGTGAGTCTCGCCTTCGGGTAGACCCACCACCGGGTAGGCAGGGAAGGGGCCCTGCCTACCCGGTGGTCAGGCACCTACATGTCGAGGCCGCCGTTGACCCCCCATACCTGGCCCGTGATGTAGGCGGAGGCGTCGGCGGCGAGGAAGTGCACCACCCGGGCGATCTCGTCGGGCTGGCACAGCCGGCCCACGGGGATCTGGGAGCGGATCTTGTCGAGGACCTTGTCCGGGACGTCGTCGAGCATCTCGGTCGCCACGAACCCTGGGGTGACGGTGTTGACGGTGATCCCGAGCGCGTCGTCGCCCAGCTTGCCCGCGCGGCCCAGCATGAAGGCCGCCTCCTTCGCGAGCGTCTTGGTCAGCCCGAGGAGACCGGCCTTCGAGGCGGCGTAGTTCGCCTGCCCGATGTTGCCCGTCTCGCCGATCACCGACGAGACGAAGATGATCCGGCCGGTGCCCCGCTCGACCATGTGCGCCAGCGCGGGCTGGGCCATGTAGAACGAGCCGGAGAGGTTGACGGCGATGACGGTGTTCCAGTCCTCCACCGACATCTTCATGGCCAACTTGTCCATGGTGATCCCGGCGTTGTTGACGAGGATGTCGAGCCGCCCGTAGCGGTCGAGGACCTCCTGCACCACGCGCTGGCAGTCTGCCGGCTCGGAGATGTTGCCCTGGTGGATCGAGGCGCTTCCCTGGTCGCCGAACTGGGCGGTGAAGTCGGTCAGGAACTCCTCCGCGCGAGCGGTGTTGCCGCTGTAGCCCGCAGCCACGGAGGCCCCCTGGCTGGCCATGCTGCGGCAGATGGCGGCGCCGATGCCCCGCGTGCCGCCGGTGACGAGCGCGACGCGACCAGCGAGCTTCTCGCCGACGATGCTCCCCTCCGTGGCGGGCTGGGCTGTCGACTCGTGCGTTCCGGTGTCGAGGACGGTCATCGTGGTGACTCCCTTGTCGTGGCAAGCGTGTTGCCGATGGCGTGTGGCGCCGACCTCGACACCGAAGACAACCCACCTGCGGGTGCACGACGGCGTGGTCGAGCCTGCACCCC
>JBBRNQ010000174.1:0-7487 GCA_038230235.1 Actinomycetales bacterium | reverse complement strand
TGGGGCAGGTCGGTGAGCACCTTGGTGAGCTGGTCGGCGTCGGTGGCGGCGAAGTACTCGCCCCCGGTCGTCTTGGCCACCTCCTGCAGGGCAGGCTCGTCGACGACGAGGAAGCTGCGGCCGCCGCCGACGCCACCCGACCCGTCACGGGTGCGCCCGCCCCCACCGAAGCCGCCGCCGATGCCGCCGGGAAAGCCCCCCGCGCCCGCCTGCGCCTCGGTGCACACCATCTGGGTCGGGCGGGTGGTGCCGAAGCCGATCGGGTAGACCCGCACCCCGCGGGCAGCGGCCTGCACCGCCGCCTCGGCCGGAGTCACCCCGCGGGTGTTGGCGCCGTCGGTGAGGAGCACGACGATCTCGGGCGCGGTCGGGGCGCGGCTGGAGGGGGCGGTCGCCCCGCCCGGGCTCGCGGCCCCCGGCTCGTCGGTCCCGAGCGACGACCCGTCGGGGGCGGGCGCCTGCTCGCGGTCGCTCGGGGCCACGGTCGGATCCAGCTCGCTGATGGCGTCGATCGAGGTGAGGATGGCCGACCCGATGGTCGTGCCCCGGCCCGTCGTCGCCCCGTCGATGGCACTGAGCAGGTCGCCGCGCTCGGTGGTGGGTGCCACGACGAGCGAGGCGAACCCCGAGAAGAGCACCAGCCCCACCTTGGTCTGGTCGTCCTGCTGCTGCACGAAGCGGCGTACGGCGGCCTGCGCCGCGGTGAGGCGGTTGGGCTCGACGTCGGTGGCGCACATCGACCCCGACACGTCGAGGGCGAGGATGACCGACGCCCCCGAGACCGGCACCTTCGCCTCGACCTGTGGGCGCGCCGCTGCGAGCCCGAGCAGTGCGAGGCTGCCCAGCACCAGCCCGACCGGGGCGTGGCGGCGCCAGCGCGACGTGCGCCCGGCCGCGACCCTGACCAGGGTGACGTCGGAGTAGAGCACGCTGACCCGGCGCCGACGACGCAGCTGCCACAGGTAGGCGCCGAGCAGGGCGGGCACGAGCAGCAGGATAGGCAGCAGCCAGGGCTGGGCGAACACCTCAGACCACCCGCCCCGTGCGCAGCACCGACACCGTCGCACCGAGCAGCAGCAGCACCAGCGCGAGGGCCGCCACCCACGACGTCACCTCGTGGGTCACCGACCGGGTCGTCCACTTCAGCTGTACGGCGTCGTAGACCCTGGCCAGGGCCGAGGGGTCGGGGGCGTTGGCGTACGTGCCACCCGTGGTCTGGGCCACGGCCTGCAGGGCAGGCTCGTCGAGGCTGGTCGCCAGGGTGAAGCCGTCGACCTGCAGGGTCGTGCCGGCTGCCGACCCGAGCCCGATGGGGTAGACCTTCACCCCGGCGGCGGCGGCGAGGTCGGCGGCGTCCTGGGCGTCGACGCCCACCGTACTCTCTCCGTCGGTGAGCAGGACGACGGCCGTGCCCCCGTAGTAGCCCACGTCGACGCCGTCGAGCGACTCCGGCGCAACGGGCGCGCCGGGGGACGCCGTACCGCCGGGGGTGGTGGGGGCGGCGCCGCCGGCGGGCGCAGCGGGCACGAGGGCGTGGCCGGCGATGGCGCCCACGGCGGCCACGATGCCGCGGCCCAGGGCCGTCTCGCCGTCGGCCCGTAGCCGGCTGATCGCCGAGCTGACGGCGGAACGGTCGGTGGTGGGGGCCTGGGTGACCACGGCCGTGCCCCCGAAGGCCACGACGCCGATCCGCACGTCGGCCGGCTGCCTGGCCACGAACGCGTTGGCGGCGGCGCGGGCGGCGTCGAGCCGGGTGGGCGACCCGTCCTTGGCCGCCATGGAGGTCGACACGTCGAAGGCCAGCACGAGCGTGCCCTCGCGGCGGGGCTCGGCCACGGCGGCGACGGGTCGAGCGAGGGCCAGCAGCATCAGGGCCAGGGACGCGCCGAGCAGCGCGGGGGCGAGGTGGCGCCACCTGTCACCGCGGGAGCGTGTGGGCGCCAGACCCTGCCGGGCGAGCTCGGCCCGCGCCCGCGACTGCAGCGCGAGCCGCCGACGGTAGGACCGCACCAGCAGGGGCAGCACCAGCAGGGCGAGCAGGGCCCACGGCCAGGTCAGGCTCATCCTGCCGCCCGCCTCGACGTCGCGGCCCGCGCCCGGAAGGCCGAGACCCGGACGAGGGCGCGCACCAGGTCCTCGTCGGTGCCGACCCGGTGCAGGGACACGCCGGCCGTCCGGGTCGCAGCGAGCAGCGCGTCGTCGCGGACGCGGGCCGCCGCCGACAGCCGGGCCCGAAAGGCCGGGTCGCTCGTGTCGACGAAGATCTGCTCGCCGGTCTCCGCGTCCTCGACGTAGACCATCCCCACGCTCGGCAGCTCGCTCTCACGCGGGTCGACGACCCGGATCGCGACGACGTCGTGTCGTTGGGTCAGCTGGGCGAGCGGTCGCTCCCACCCGGGGCTGCTGATGAAGTCGCTGACGAGCACCAGCAGGGAGCGGCGCCGGACGACGGCGTTGGCGGCGCGCAGCAGCGCCCCGAGGTCGGTGGCCCCCCCGGGGGGTCCTACGGTGTTCCCTCGACCGTCAGCGCGACCGTCAGCGCGGGCGCGTCCGGCGCTCGCAGTGCGCTCCGCCCGCGCGGCTCGGTGGGCGAGCAGGGTCCCGGCGATGCGCAGCACCTGCCGACGGCCCCCGGCGGGCGGGATGACCTCGTCGATGACTCCCGGCTCGTCACCGAGCAGCATCATGCCGACCCGGTTGCCACCCCGGGAGAGCACGTGGGTCAACGTCGTCGCGACCTCGGCGAGCACGAGGTCCTTCTGCCGGTCGACCGGCCCGAAGCCCATCGACGCCGAGTGGTCTAGCAGCAGCCAGGCGGTGACCTCGCGGTCCTCGACGTACTCGCGCACGTAGGGGGTGTCCATCCGCGCAGTGACGTTCCAGTCGACGTGGCGCAGGTCGTCACCCGGGGCGTACTCGCGCAGGTCGGTGAAGTCGATCCCCGCCCCCCGGAAGAGCGTGCGGTAGTCACCCTGCAGGATGCCGTCGAGCCGGCGCACCACGCGCCACTCGAGGCGGTGGAGCAGCGCCTGCGGCGTCAGGGACGCGGCCGCGTCCACGGCGACCCCCCCGACCCCGGCCGTATGGAGCCGCCACCCGCGCCGGGCTCGCGGCCGTCACCGGTCGCCCCCGCCTCGCCTTCCCCGGGCCCGGAGTCGTCGCGCCCGCCGAGCAGCTCGGTGGGGGGCGGGGTCGCGGCGAGGATCGCGTCGAGGATCTCGTCCGGGGAGAGGTCCTCGGCGAGGGCCTCGTAGCTGAGGACCAGGCGGTGACGCATCACGTCCTTTGCCAGCTCGCGCACGTCGCTCGGGATCACGTGGTCACGTCCGCGCAGGTAGGCCAGGGCCCGGGCGGCGAGCACCATGTTGACCGAGGCGCGCGGGCTGGCGCCGAAGGTGAGGTAGCGGGCGAGGTCGCCGCGCCCCACGTCGCCGGGTGAGCGGGTGGACGTGGCCAGCCGCACGGCGTACTCGATGATCGACGGGTCGACGTAGACCGCGTCGGCCTCCTGCTGGTACTGCCGCAGCGCCTCGGGGGTCAGCACCCGCCGGGCTGGGGTGGGCGGGGCGATCTGACGCTCGACGACGACGAACTCCTCTGCGGCAGAGGGATATCCGACGATCACCTTGAGCATGAAGCGGTCGACCTGCGCCTCGGGCAGGGCGTAGGTGCCCTCCGACTCGATGGGGTTCTGGGTGGCCATGACCAGAAACGGGTCGGGCGCGGGGTAGGTCTCGCGTCCGATGGTGACCTGGCGCTCCTGCATGACCTCGAGCAGGGCCGACTGCACCTTGGCGGGGGCACGGTTGATCTCGTCGGCGAGCACGAGGTTGGCGAAGACCGGCCCGAGGGAGACCTGGAACTCGCCGTCCTTCTGGTTGTAGATGCGGGTGCCGACGAGGTCGGCGGGCACGAGGTCGGGGGTGAACTGGATGCGCTGGAACGCCCCGCCCAGGGCGTCGGCCAGGGTCTTGACCGCCATCGTCTTGGCCAGGCCCGGCACGCCTTCGACGAGGAGGTGGCCGCGGGCGAGCAGGGCGACCATCATCCGCTCCAGGAGCACGTCCTGCCCGACGATCGTCTTCTTGACCTGGTAGAGCGCCTGCTCGAGAGGGTGGGTCGTCGGCGCCTTCGTCGGGCCGTTCGTCGGGCCGTTCGTCGGGGCCTTCGTCGGCGGGCGGGGTGGGGTGTCCATCGCGGTCCTCGGTGGTGGTGTGGAGGCCAGGGGGACTGACCGTGCGGGAAGGATGGTGGCCGGCGGGCGCCGGAGACCTACTGCGGCGGCGTGCCGGCCGGGCCGGCGGCGGTGGCGATGGGGACGGCGAAACCGATGCCTACGAACGCGCCCTCACCGCGGGGGTTCGCCAGCCCGGTGACGATGCCGACGACGTGGCCGGCCCGGTCGAGCAGCGGGCCTCCGGAGTTGCCGGGGTTGACGGCGGCGTCGGTCTGGATGAGGTTCTTCAGGGTGCGGCCACCGGGCACGGCGACCGAGCGGCCCAGCGCCGACACGACGCCGGCCGACAGGGAGTCAGCCAGGCCCAGGGGGTGCCCCACGGCGAAGACCGGGGCGCCCACCTGCACGCCCCCGCCCAGGGTGGCCGGCACGAGGGTCTGCGGCAGCGTCGCGGGCTTGAGGGTCGCGGTGTCATCGGCGGGCTGGGCACTGACCACCGAGGCCTTCGAGCTGGTGCCGTCGGTGTAGGCCACGGTGATCGTCCTCGCTCCGGCCACCACGTGGTTGGCGGTGAGGATCGTGCCGTCCGCCTTGACGATGACCCCCGCCCCGGTGCCGCTGCCCGCGGCCAGCGTGACGGTGATGAGCACGAGGGAGGGTTGGATCACCGTCCAGGCCGTGGTGGCGTCGGACGGAGCGACCGCCTGCGCCTTGGCCTGGGCTGCCTGCGCCTTCTGGATGGCGGCCGTCACGTCGGCGGCGGTCTGCGCAGCCGGGCCCGCCGGCCGGGTGAGCAGCCAGGTCGCCGTACCAGCGACGAGGAGGAGCAGCACCACGGTGGCGACGACGAGGCGTCGCGGGAGGTCACGGGCGCGGCCCCGGACGACGTCCGCCTGGCGCCGTACCGAGTCGGCCCCAGCCCTGGCCCGGTCCCACCGGGTGGGGGGCGGCGGCGGGGCTGGCGGCGGGGTCGTCAACCGACCGGACGGGCGGGGCGACCGAGCCGCCGCCAGTCCCGAGCCGAGCGGTGAGGTGACGCCGGACGGGGTGCCGGACGGGGTGCCGGACGGGGTGGACGCGGAGGTGGGCCGGAGGGGTTGGCGTGGCGAGGCAGGAGGAGGTGACGCCGTACGGAGCAGCCCCCCGGTGCCTCCCTCGCCCGCAGGCGGGGGCGGGGGCGGGGGAGCGAGCAGTCGGGCCACCTCCCGACTCTACGTTCGTGCGGCCAAGATCGGCAGGGTCGGTGCCCGATCCACAGGTTGGCTGCACAGGTCGGTCGTCGCGTTCTGCTGCCCACTGACCGTTCGCGCCTGGGATAGGTTCGGTAGGGACGATGTGTGGCCACCACGACGGACGAGGACCCATGAGCCGGAAGCAGAAGCGAGCAGGCGAGAGCTCGAGCGCGAAGGAGACCGAGCTGAAGAAGAGGCTGTCCACCGCGCAGGGCCAGCTCAGCACGATCGAGAACAAGCTGACGCGGGCCGAGGACCGGGCGTCCCGCTGGAAGACCGAGGCGAAGGCCCAGCGGAAGCTGGCCTCGAAGGCGGGGGCGCTCGCCGAGAAGCTCCAGCGGAAGCTCGACCGCGCCGCTGCTGCGACGGAGTCGGCCGTGCCGGAGCCTCTGCCGGAGTCGGCTGTGCCGGAGTCGGCTGTGCCGGAGTCAGCTGTGCCGGAGTCGGCTGTGCCGGAGTCGGCTGTGGCCGACCCGCCGGCGGACGCGACGTCATCAGCCAGGATGGTGGCGGAGCCGGCCACCGCCGACGGTGCCGCAGGGCCCGACGAGACGTGGAGCGTCGTCCAGCTCCGGGCCGAGGCTCGCGCCCGGGGGCTGGTCGGGTTGTCGAACAAGCCCAAGGCGGAGCTGATCGCCGCCCTCTCCTGAGCCGGGGCACCCAGGCGCCGCACGCTCCCCCGGTCTCCATACCGGCGCCCGGGCCCTCGGCCCGACCGCTAGACGACCGACCGCTAGACGACCGACCGCTAGACGACCGACGGGCTGCTGCCGCGCAGGATGGCTGACATCTTCTTGCCGCGCGCCACTTCGTCGACGAGCTTGTCAAGGTACCTGATCTGCTGCATGAGCGGGTCCTCGATCTCCTCGACCCGGTGCCCGCAGATCAGTCCTGTGATGAGACCGGCGTTCGGGTTGATCGCCGGGGCCTCAGCGAAGAACGTCTGCAGATCGGGGTCGTCGTCGAGGACCGTGGCCAGACTCGAGGCGTCATGGCCCGTGAGCCAGCAGATGACCCCGTCCACCTCTTCGCGGGTGTGGCCCTTCCGCTCGACCTTCGCGACGTAGAGGAGGTGGATGCGCGCGAAGCTGGTGGTGAAGATCCGATGTCCTGGCACGTGTTCGTCCTCCGTCGGCTGCCTCGTGGAGCCTGGTTGCTGACGTGTCCTCGCGCCAGCCGGGGCTCCCTGGTCGTTGCCCACGATCATGGCACGGGGCGCCCCAGTGGCAGGGGGTTGCGGATTCGCGGGCACGTGCCCCCGTACGCGGGCCCGACCCCCGTTTCCCGCGCATTCGCGGGCACGTGCCCCCGTATGCGGGCCCCACCCCCCGTGCCGGCGCATTCGCGGGCACGTGCCCCTGTATGCGGGCCCGACCCTCCGTTTCCCGAGCATTCGCGGGCACGTGCCCCCCTATGCAGACCGCGGCCGCCCCTGGGGCGGCGCACGGCCCCTGACTCAGCGCAGGGGGTCGAAGGCCGCCAGCTCGGCGACCGGCGCACCGGTGGTGATGGCCTGGGCGAGCAGCCGGCCGGTGGCGGGGCCGAGGGTGATGCCCCACATGCCGTGGCCGCCGGCGGCGAAGACTCGCGGGTTCCGGGTGGCGCCGATGAGGGGCAGGCCATCGGTGGTGCAGGGGCGCGACCCGACCCACTCGTCCTGGCGGTCGTCGAGGTCGGCGCCCGTGATGAGCGGACGGGCCGCCTCGGCGATGGCCCGGATGCGGCGGGGGTCGAGCGCAGCCTCGGGCTGACGGAACTCCATCATCCCGGCGACGCGCAGGCGGTCGCCGATCGGCGTGCACGCGACGCGCTGCGACGGGAAGTAGACCGGGCCGGTGGGCACATGGTCGATCGCGACGGAGAAGGAGTAGCCGCGGCCGGCCTGGACGACGCGTCGTACGCCGAACTGCCTGGCCAGGCGGCCGAGCCACGCACCGGTCGCGACGACGACGGCGTCGAAGTCGTCGCGGCTGCCCTCGGCGGTCACGACCGAGACCCCGTTGGTGGTGTCGGTGATGCCGGTGACCGTGGCGCCGTCGAGGATCTTGCCGCCGCGGGCCCGGACGGAGTCGGCGAGG
>JBBRNQ010000173.1:0-7541 GCA_038230235.1 Actinomycetales bacterium | reverse complement strand
GTGGCCAGGGGCGGGGTCGAACCGCCGACCTTCCGATTTTCAGTCGGACGCTCGTACCAACTGAGCTACCTGGCCGGATGCCTGCCGGGTGAGCGACACGCAACGCACCGGATCCCTCCGGCGAGGACCGACTATACCCGAGCGGGTCCGGGCACGATGACCACGCGAGGGGTGGGGCGGGGGCTTCGTACAGGGCCCGTTGCGTCCGCGCCGGTGAGCGTATGAAGCCGCCTCGGCGCGGACGCAGGGGTGGGGGCCAGCCTCAGCCCTGGGCGAGCTTGGCGACGTCGTCCCACTGCTCCCAGGTCTCGATCCGGCTGGCGTAGTCGGCCTTGGCGATGCCGAGGGGGGCGGCGCCGAAGAAGACCCGCAGCGGGGGCTCGTCGGCGTCGACGACCCGCAGGATCGCGGCCGCCGAAGCGGTCGGGTCGCCAGCCCCACCGGCGCCGACGCGGGCCTGACGTTGACGCTGCATCTCCTCCTTGGCCTCGGCGTAGGCCGGGAGGGCCTCCGAGTGCTTGGCCGACGCGCCGGACCAGTCGGTGGAGAAGCCGCCCGGCTCGACGAGGGTCACGTGGATGCCGAAGCCGGCGACCTCACCGGCCAGCGCCTGGCTGAAGCCCTCGAGGCCCCACTTGCTCGCGTGGTAGAGCCCGATGCCGGGGAAGGCCGAGATCCCGCCGATGGACGACACCTGGATGATGTGGCCGGAGCCCTGCTCGCGCAGGTAGGGCAGCGCGGCCTGGGTGACCCACATCGCGCCGAAGAGGTTGGTCTCGATCTGGGCGCGGGCCTCGGCCTCGGAGACCTCCTCGAGGAAGCCGAAGTGGCCGTAGCCGGCGTTGTTGACCACGACGTCGAGCCGCCCGAAGTGGTCGTAGGCCGTCTTCACGGCAGCGAAGTCGGCCGCGCGGTCGGTGACGTCGAGCGGCAGCGGCAGGAAGGCGTCGCCGTACTTCTCGACGAGGTCGGAGAGGGTGGAGGTGTCGCGGGCGGTGCCCGCCACGCGGTCGCCGCGCTCGAGGGCGGCGATGGCCCATTCGCGGCCGAAGCCGCGCGAGGTTCCGGTGATGAACCAGGTCTTCGATGTCATGCCTGCGACGGTACGACGCCCCGGGGGCGACAGGAAGGCCGGGTGGCTCGACAGGGGCACTCCGGCCCCGGTGGCATGATCGTCGCGTGAGCGCCCGTCGCCGTCGCCGGCCCACCGAACGGCGACGCGAGCCGGCCCCGCTGGTGCGCAGCCGCATCGGCTCCGGCCGCGGCTCCACCGACCAGCCCAACGTCACCAGCGACGGCGACATCCCGCTCAGCGTCCGGTTCTGGGCGGCGGTGGTGCTCACCGGCGTCCTAGCCGGGGTCGCCGGCATCGCCCTCACGCGGCTGCTCCAGCTCGTCTCGGGGTTCGCCTACGGGCCGGGTGCCGCGAGCGGTGAGCTCGCGGCCGTCGTCGCGCGGCTCGACCTGGCCCAGCGCGTCATCCCGCTCGTCGCCGCCGGCGTCGTGGGCGGAGTGGGCTGGCTGCTCCTGCGGCGCTACGTGAGGGGGCGCACCGACGTCGACGACGCCGTCTGGACGGGTGACGGGCTGCTCGGCACCCGCCGCAGCCTCGGCACCGCGGTGCTCTCGCAGGTCTTCATCGGTCTCGGTGCGTCGCTCGGTCGCGAGGCCGGGCCCCGGCTGATGGGGGCGGCGGCCGGGAGCGCCATCGCCACCCGCTGGGGCCTCAGCGTCCCGCAACGGCGGCTGCTCGTCGCCTGCGGCGCCGGCGCGGGGCTGGCGAGTGTCTACAACGTCCCCCTCGGGGCGGCGCTCTTCACCGCCGAGGTCATGGTCGGCACCCTGCGGCTGCCGGTCGTGCTGCCTGCCCTCGGCTGCTCCGGGGTCGCGACCCTGACGGCCCACCTCGGTCTGCCCGACCGGGCGACCTACGTCGGGCTCGCGGTCGGTGGCTCCTCGGCCGGCGTCGTCGTGTGGTCGCTGGTGGCCGGCCCGGTGCTCGGCCTGGCCGCCGTCGGTCTGGTGCGGCTGATCGCCTTCGTGTCGCACCGGCCCCCTCACTCCCGCTACTTCCGCCTCGCCGCCCCCCTCGGGGCGTGCCTGGTGCTCGCCGCCCTCGGCGGCCCCCTGCCGCAGCTCTACGGCAACGGTCAGGAGCTGGCCGAGCTGGCCTTCCTGGGGGCCGGCTCGATCGGGCTCTTCGCCGTCCTCGCGGTGCTCAAGCCGCTGGTGACGGCGATGTTCCTCGGGAGCGGCGCCTCCGGGGGCCTGTTCACCCCCACGCTCAGCAGCGGCGCCGTCCTCGGCGCCGCGCTCGGCGGGCTCTGGGGGCTGCTGTGGCCGGGGGCGCCCGTCGGCGCCTACGCCCTCCTCGGCGCCTCCGCCGTGCTCGGTGCCGGTATGCAGGCGCCGTTCGCGGCCCTCGCGCTCGTCCTCGAGCTCACCCACACGGGTTTCGACCTGCTCGTGCCCCTCGTGCTGGTGACCACGCTCGCGACGGCCGTGGCCCGGGCGGTCGATGGCTACTCCATCTACTCCGCCCGGCTCAGCGCCCCGCACGTCGCCCAGGCGACCTGAGCGGTGGGGGGAGCCGGCCAGGCTACAAGGAACAGCCCGGCCACGACGAAGGGCCCGTCACCGACGTGACGGACCCTGACGTTGCGAGCAAGCTGCTGTGCGAGCGACCCCGACCGGGCTCGAACCGGCGACCTCCGCCGTGACAGGGCGGCGCGCTAACCAACTGCGCTACGGGGCCAAACATGGGTGGTGCTGGTGGTTCTGCGTGCCGATGGTGCTGGTCGTGCGTATCCCCAACGGGATTCGAACCCGTGCTACCGCCGTGAAAGGGCGGGGTCCTGGGCCGCTAGACGATGGGGACCCGGGTCCGTCGAGGACGTGCACGAGCATAGGGGATCCTCCGCGGGCCCTCCAAATCCACCGTCGCCCCTCAGCGCAGCCACCGCGCCCGCGCCTCAGGACACCCACCCGGGCCGCGCGGCTCAGCCGCCCCGCTCAGCCGCCCCGCTCAGCCGCCCCGCTCAGCCGCCCCGCTCAGCCGCCCCGCCCCGCCCGGCTCCACGCGAGCACCCGCTCCACCGGCCACGTCGTGACGATCCGCTCGGCCGGGATGCCGAGCCGCTCGGCGCGCTCGCAGCCGTAGGCCTTCATATCCAGCTGCCCGGGGGCGTGGGCGTCGGAGTCGATGGTGAAGAGGCAGCCGAGGTCACGGGCCAGCTCGATGAGCTCGTCGGGCGGGTCGCACCGCTCCGGCCGCGAGTTGATCTCGACGGCCGTGTCGCCCGCCAGGCAGGCCTCGAAGACGGCGCGCGCATCGAACTCCGACTGCCCCCGCTTACCCCTCGACCCCTCGACCAGCCGCCCGGTGCAGTGGCCCAGCACGTTGACCCGCGGGTCGGAGACGGCGGTGACCATCCGCCTGGTCATGGGCGCAGCGGCCATCTTCAGCTTGGAGTGCACCGACGCGGTGACGACGTCGAGCCGCCGCAGCATGTCGTCGGTCTGGTCGAGGTCGCCGTCGTCGAGGATGTCGACCTCGATGCCCGACAGCAGCCGGAAGCGGTCACCCAGCGACGCGTTGATGGCCGCCACCACCGCCAGCTGCTCGGTCAGCCGGGCCACCGAGAGACCGTGCGCGATGGTCAGGCGGGGCGAGTGGTCGGTGAGGGCCAGCCACTCCTGCCCGAGCTCGACCGCGGCGAGCACCACCTCGTCGATCGGGCTGCCGCCGTCGCTCCAGTCGGAGTGACAGTGCAGGTCACCGACGAGGGCGGCGTAGAGCGCCTCGCCGCCGCGGGTCAACGGCTCGGACTCCTTCTCCTGCAACGACTTCAGGTATGCAGGGAGCTCACCTCCCACGGCCTGCTCCACGACCGCGGCGGTCGCGTCACCGACACCGGCCAGCTCGGTCAGCGTGTTGGCTCCGGCCCGCGCCTCGAGCTCGTGGTCGTCGAGCCCGGCGACGACGCGGGCGGCCTTGCGGAAGGCCTCGATGCGGTAGCTGCCGGCGCGTGACCGCTCGAGCAGGAGGGCGATGCGGCGCAGGGCCTCCACGGGACCGACCGGGGCGGTGAGCGGCTCGAGCAGGATCACCTCGACAGTCTCGCAGGGGTCGGAGGGTCGCGATCAGGGGGCGCGCAGGATCACGACCTGCGTCCCTGCCGGGAGGGCCCCCCGGGCGACGTCGAGCACCGCCGCATCGGGCGTCCGCACGGTGACCTCCACCCGGGTGGGGTCGGCGCGCAGGACGACCGAGGTGACGTCGTACGGCGGCCCGGTCAGTCTCACCCGCAGCGCCTCGACCACGCGCGTGAGGTCGCTCGACGAGCCCGTCGGGCCGGTGGCGACGCCTGTCGACAACTGGGCCGACTCGGCGGAGGTGGCAGCGGTCCCCTTGTCGACCACCCTCGGCCCACTGGCCTCAGCGTCCGGTACCGAGCCTGCCCCTCCCGTGGCAGCGCTGTCCGCGGCCGCCCCAGCCGCGCTGCCGGAGGTGCTGGCCGACGTGCCGCCCAGCAGCCGCGGGAGGGTCGGGACGGCCACCGCACCGATGAGGACCGCGGCGGCCGCGCCGACCGCCACGCGTGCCCACCGTCGCTGGTGCAGGGGGACCACGGCCGCGGTCCGCTGGGCGTCGCTCGCCGCGTCGGACGAGCCGGCGGCAGCCGTAGCCCCGGTCGCGGTCGTAGCGCTCGACCCCGTTGCAGCGGGCGCCGGGGTGACGAGGTGCTCGGGTGCTCTGGCCGACGCCACCTCGTCGGACGGGGCCGACCCGACGGACTCGCGGGACTCGAAGCGCTCGAGGGGCTCGGGAGACTCGTCGAGCTCGGCCTCGGCGGCGCGTGCCGCCGCGATCGCCCGGGCGGCGAAGTCGGGGGCAGGGGGCGGGGTCAGCGCGTCGACCGTATGCAGCCGCCGGCGCAGCTCACCCCGCATGTTCAGCTGCTCAGGCGGGCCGTCAGGGAGCTGGGGGTCGCTCACGAGGTCACCTCCCCGTCCCGAGCCGGGGCCGGTGAGCGCCGGGTGCCAGGTGGAGCCTCGGCAGGTGTAGCCGTGTTAGGTGGAGCCGCGTCAGGTGGAGCCTTGGCAGGTGGAGCCGTGGCCGGTGGAGCCGCCGGCGTGACGTCGTCGGCGCCACCGGAGAGGTCCTGCCCGTCGGGCTCGCCCCCCTCGCCCTGCTCGCGGCCCTCACCCCCTTCGCCCAGATCGCCCTGCTCACCCGGCTCATCCTGCTCGAAGGTGAGCGAGCTGCCCAGCCGGCCGCGCAGGCTCGCCAACGCCCGCGACAGCCCGCTCTTGACCGTGCCGAGGGGCAGGTCGAGCTCGTGCGCGATCTGCGGCACGGTCAGGTCCTCGTAGAAGCGCAGCACGACGATCGCGCGCTGCCGGTCCGGCAGGTCTGACAGGAGCACCTCGAGGGTGTGGCCGAGCGCGAGGTCGGCGTCGACCACCGGGCGCTCGGGCACGTCGCCGAAGACGACCTCACGACCGTGCTTGCGGCGCTCGTTGAGGTGGGCCCGCAGCATGGTGGTGCGCGTGTAGGAGAACCTCGCGTGGGGCGACGAGATGCGGGGCCACGCGACGTAGACGCGGGTCAGCGCCTCCTGCACCAGGTCGTCACCGTCGGCCCAGCTGCCGCACAGCAGGTACGCCGTACGGCGCAGGGCGCTCTCACGCTCGCGCACGAACTGCATGAAGTCCTCATCGTGCTCTCGGGGGCCGGGGTCGCTGGGGGGCATGGTCAACGCACCCCTTCACGCCCACGGACGTGGTCACCCTCAATGACACCTGGCACGGACGCATCGTTCCATGCGCAGCGGCTAGGAGGCCGCGATCGGGCCGTATCCCTTCGCGCCGACCGTGGCGAAGCAGTAGCCCGTGCGCGACCCGCCCACCTGGAGGGCGACCGGCCCCGGGCCCTTGGTGGCCGCCACGGGCTTGCCGCCGCCGACGAGGTAGACCGGCACCGGGGCGGTGGTGCGGAAGGTCAGGCTGGCGCGGGTCTGGTCCCCCGCGCGACGGCAGGTCAGCACGACGCCGGACACCACCGGCAGACCGGGCAGGGGCGGCGGCGCCACGGTGGGCGGCACCACGGTGGGTGGCGGCGGCACGACGACGGGGGCCGTCGTCGACGGCGCGCTCGCCGTGAGGGTGAACGTCGGCTGCTCGGGGGGAGGCAGGCTCAGGGTGGGGGTCGAGACCGGGACAGCGGTCGGCGACGGCGGCACGAAGGTGCTGGTCACGGTGGTGGGGGTGGCGTCGGCGCTGACGTCCTCGGTCGGCGTGGCGTCATCGGACGCCGTCCCGGTGGACAGGGCCCCCGCGATGGAGTCCCCGGCCGGTGCACCGCGCAGCCCGGAGGACGGCGAGGCCCCGGCGAACGAGATGACCCAGATGGTCACCACCACCGCGAGGGTGCCCAGCCCGGTGGCGGCCGCGAGAGCGATCAGGGTACGGCGGCTCTCCCCCCGCCCCTCGTCGGCTCCGAACGCGTCGTCACTGGCGAAATGGCCCAGCTGGTCGAGCTCGTCCATGCGCTTGTCCGGCCCTTCATGTCCGTCCCCCGGCTGAAGTCTGCGCTCAGACTAGGGGAGGTGGACGGGCGACGGCAGGCTTCTGACCAGATCAGGTCGCGCGGGGTACGCGTCCCATGAGGTAGAACTCGGGGTTCGGCATCATGGCGGTGACGCTGGCGACGCGGTTGGACAGTCCGAAGAACGCGGTGATCGCCATGATGTCCCACGCGTCCTCGGCGTCGAGGCCGTGCTCCGCGAGGGCCTCGATGTCTGCCGGGCCGACCTCGTGGCTGCGGCTGTTGACGGCGTGCGCGAAGTCGAGGATGGCGCGCTGGCGAGCGTCGATGTCGGCGGTGCGGTAGTTGACGGCGACCTGGTCGGCGAGCAGCGGGCGCTTCTCGTAGATGCGCAGCAGGGCGCCGTGGGCCACCACGCAGTAGGTGCAGTGGTTGGCCCCCGAGATGCTCGTGACGACCAGCTCGCGGTCACCCTTGCTCAGGTGCGACTCCTCGCGCAGCATGATCGCGTCGTGGTAGGCGAAGAAGGCCCTGAACTCGGCTGGGCGACGCGCGAGCATGAGGAAGACGTTGGGGACGAAGCCGCCCTTCTCCTGCACGGCGAGGATCGTCTCGCGGATGTCGGCCGGGACGTCGTCGATCTCGGCGAGGGGGTATCGCGTGTCCATGGCCCGAGCCTGCCACGCCGGGGTACGGCGCCGCCCGGCGAGGCACCTGATCCGCGGGCGGTGCCGTACGGGCGGCGTCAGCGGGAGGTGAGGCCCTGCACCAGCAGGATGATGCCGAAGACGACGAAGGCGGCCGAGGCGCCGTACTTGATCGCCTTCTCGGGAAGCTTCTTCCCGAGAAGGCGACCCACGACGATGGCGAGGGCGTCGGCGGCCACCATGCCGATGGTGCTCCCCAGCCAGACCCCGAGCCAGTTCTCCTTCGCCGCCAGGGTGATCGTGGCGAGCATGGTCTTGTCACCGAGCTCGGCGAGGAAGAAGGC
>JBBRNQ010000172.1:0-7556 GCA_038230235.1 Actinomycetales bacterium | reverse complement strand
GACGACGCGAGCCACTCCAGCGCCGCCGCGGCACGAATCACCGCCGTGGCCGACGACTACCGGCACTTGCTGGCCTGGGAGCTGCTCACCGCCGTGCACGCGATCCGTCTGCGGCGGGTCGCCCTGCGGGGACCACTGCGCACGGTGCTCGACGCGTGCGACGCCATCGTGGTGAGCGAGACGGACCACGACCCTGGGCCCGACCTCGAGGCCGCGCTCGCGGTGGTCGACCAGAGCGACGCGCTGGGCTGAGGGCCGGGCTGCGCCGGGAGCTGACGCTCAGATCCTCGCGATGGTGCCCTCGGCGAGGGCGGCCCGCTCGCTCACCGACAGCGCGGCATCGGGCGGCTCTCCGAGCAGCGTGACCCTCAGGTGGGCGGTCAGCAGCCGGTCCCAGGTGCGTCGTCGCCGGACCATCGCGTGCGTCTCGCGGGACAGACCGACGAAGCTCGCGGCGATCCCGGCAGCCTGGAGCCGGCGCACGACCGCACGGCTCGCCCGCGGAGACGTGAGGCGGTCGGACATCCCGTGCACGACCAGGAGCCTGGTCCCTGCGTGCGCCCGGTAGAGCTGGGCGTCGACATCGGCCTCGTCGACCCACGGAGCAAGTCCGACGACGCTCGTGACCCGCTCGTCGCCCATCAGCCGGAGGGCGACGCGTCCGCCCATCGAGTGCCCCACGAGCGCGACGGGCACCCCGGGGTAGCGGGCAACCACGTCGTCGAGGACCGCCCGCACGTCGGCAAGCGGGCTCGCCGCCTCGTCGTTCCAGCCCCGGACGCCGTACCGCACGCGGGCGATCGCGAGGTCGCCGTCGCCCGCCCGGTGCACACTGCGCGCGAAGGGGACCATCCACCACACCGACAGGGCCCACCAGGAGTTGCGTCTGGTGCTGCGCTCCTGCCCGCCGTGCAGCACGAGGACGACCGCGCGGGGGTCGGACGGGGTGGCCTGCCACCGTACGGCGACAGTCGGGGTCGGCACGCACGCCAGCGTATGTCGGTGCTGGCTCCCCGTGGTACTACGACCATCGCCCGATGGTGGCTCATCCCTCCGAGCAGCGAACGTAGAGACATCGGAAGCCGGACCGACCGGCCCCACCTCTCCCCAGGAGCACGCCATGACCACTGCCACCACCGCCCGCAGCCGCCGCACCCTGCGCCTCGCCGGCGCCGGCGCCCTGACCTTCGCCCTCGTCGCCACCGGGACGGCCGCCGCCACCGCCCAGGGGGGTGCCAAGGGAGTCAGCAAGTCCGGCGCCTGCTCGGCGTCGAGCACCTGGAAGCTCAAGGCCAAGCCCGACAACGCGAAGGTCTCGATCGAGTTCCAGGTCGACTCCAACGTCGTCGGCCAGACCTGGGCCGTCAGCATCAAGGACAACGGCACCTCGGTCTTCGCCGGCACCGCCAAGACCGTCGGTCCCTCCGGCTCGTTCTCGGTCAACAAGCTCACGGCCAACCGCGCCGGCGCCGACAGCGTCGTCGCCACGGCCAAGAACGCGGCCACCGGCGAGACCTGCCGCGGCGCGGTCACCCTTCCCTGACCCGCTCCGCGTGGCGCCCAGCGGACGCCCCTCCCCCACCTCCCCATCGCCTCCCCTGATCCCCCACCTCCGCTCGCCCCCACTGTCCCTTGCTCGCCCGGTCGTGGCATAACGCCCCGGCCGGGCAGGTGAGGGGCGATACTCATCGAAGGAACCGATATGAAACGCCTCGTCCTCTCCAGCGTTGCCCTCGTGGTCGCCCTCTCCCCGGCCGTCGTGGGGCTGCTCGGCAATGCCTCCTTCTCCGGCGCCCTCCCCGTGCGGGTGCCCTCGAGCGCGCAGGTGGTGGACGACAGCCCGTCTTCCCGCACTCCTTCGAGCTCCGGCTCGCGCACCCCCTCCCGCACGGCAGAACCGGGTGACGACAACGGCGGCGAGCGGGCGCCGGGCGTCTCGGACGACCCGACCTCCACCTCCACCTCGCGCCCGACCGCCGACGACCACGGTGGCCTCCGGCCCTCCTCCGGCACCTCGTCGTCCGGTCCCTCGGCGAACCCCTCGGTCGACAACCAGCGTGGGCGCTCCAAGACGCCGGCGACGGCCCCCAGCCCCAGGTCAAGCGCAGTCGACGACAACGGCGGCACCGGGGGCTCTGGCGGCGGCTCGGTCTCCGGTGGCTCCGGTGGCTCCGGCGGCTCCGGCGGCTCGGGGCACGACGGGTCCGGGCACCTGTGAGCAGTAGCCCGCGACGGCTGGCCGCGCCACCGGATCCCCCACCTGACCTGACGGTGGGCGACGCCACCGTCCCGATCGCGGTCCACGCGGCCCCCTCCCGGCCTCTGGACGAGTTCGGGGCACCACAGTGGGTGACGGTCTCGCGACCCTCCGTACGACGAGACAAGCTCGCCACCATCTCGCCGCGCAAGGTCGTGCTCCAGCTCGTGGCGGGCGTCGTCGCCGTCGTCGCCGTCGTCGCCATCCTCGGCAGTCTGGCCGCCGGGCGCCTGGCGGAGCGCGAGTCGGTCAACGATGCTGCGGTCATGGCCGATCTCTTCGCCACGACCGTCGTGCAGCCCGCGCTGACCGACGACCTGGCCGACGGGAAGCCGGCAGCGGTCGCCGCCTTCGACGCCCTGGTCCGCGAGCGGATCCTCGGCGACAGCGCGTCCCGGGTCATGGTGTCCCGGGTCAAGCTCTGGAGCCCCACCGGCACCGTTCTCTACGCCGACGAGCCCCGCCTCGTGGGTCTCACCTTCGGGCTCGACGACGAGCAGCGCGAGGTGCTCGCCCACCCGGCGACCCGGGCCGAGGTCTCCGACCTCACCCAGCAGGAGAACCAGTTCGAGACCGGGGGCAGGCTGCTCGAGGTCTACCGGCCGGTGTGGACCAGCAGCGGCCGTGAGGTGCTGTTCGAGATCTACGCGCCCTACGACCAGGTCGAGCAGCGCGCCTCCAACCTCAACCGTGGCTTCCTCGGCGTCATCCTCTCCGCCCTCCTCCTCGTTCTCGCGCTCCTCACCCCCCTCGTATGGGGTCTCGCCAAGCGCCTGTCGGCCGCTCAGCAGCAGCGCGAGCAGCTGCTGCAGCACGCGGTCGACGCGTCCGCCGACGAACGGCGACGCATCGCGGCGACGCTGCACGACGGCCCCGTACAGGACCTCGTCGCCACGTCCTACGCCGTGTCGGGCGCTGCGCTGCACGCCCACAGCGAGGGCCACGGGTCCCTCAACGCCGAGCTGACCCAGCTGGCCGGCACGGTGCGCGGCACCATCCGGGTCCTGCGCACGCTGCTGGTCGACATCTACCCCCCGAGCCTCACCAACGCGGGGGTCGGTGCCGCCTTCTCCGACCTGTCGCAGGTCGTGGCCGCGAAGGGCGTCGACGCCCTGCTCGACGTGGACGCGCAGACTGCCGCCTCCCTCACCCCCGACGAGGAGCGTCTGGTCTTCCGGGTCGCCCAGGAGTGCCTGCGCAACATCATGAAGCACGCGGCGCCCTGCACGGCCACGGTGGGGCTGCGGCGGGACCGCGACGACCGGGTCGTGCTCGACGTCGTCGACGACGGGCCCGGCTTCGACACCTCGCTCCTCACCGATCCCGAGCACGGCCACTTCGGCCTGAGGGTGCTCTCCGACCTCGCCACCGACGCGGGGGCCCACCTCGAGGTGGCCTCCGCCCCGGCCGCCGGCACCCACTGGCGCCTCGTTCTGCCTGAAAGGTCTCGATGACCGGCTCCACCAGCGTGCTCCTCGTCGACGACCACCAGATGGTGCGCAGCGGTCTGGCCACCCTCGTCGACGCCGCCGCCGACCTGGATGTCGTGGGTCAGGCGGCCAATGGCCAGGACGCCATCGAGCTCGCCGGGCAGCTGGCTCCCGACGTGGTGCTGATGGATCTGTCGATGCCGGTGATGGACGGCGTCGAGGCGACCCGCGGGGTGCTGGCGGTCTCTCCGCACACGCGGGTCGTCGTGCTCACCTCCTTCTCCGACCGCGACCGCGTCACCGACGCGCTCTCCGCCGGCGCGATCGGCTACCTGCTCAAGGACTGCGAGCCGGCCGAGCTCCTTGCGGCGCTCCGTTCCGCAGCGGCAGGCAACGTGCCGCTCGACCCGCGCATCGCCCGGGTGCTGCTGCCGACCTCGGGCGCTCCCAAGCCCGGCGACGGACTGTCGACCCGTGAGCGCGAGGTGCTCGAGCACGTGGCAGAAGGTCTGGCCAACAAGCAGATCGGACGCAAGCTCGGCATCAGCGAACGCACCGTCAAGGCCCACCTCGGTCGGGTCTTCCGCGAGATCGGCGTCGCCGACCGCACCAGTGCGGCCCTGTGGGCGCGCGACCACTTCTGACGCGAGACCCGGGCGGTCTCCCGGACTCCACACTGTCCGCTTTAGGTAGCCCCAGGAGGGGACGAAACGGTCAGGTGGGTGTTGAGGACACCGGGCGTCGTACGGTCGGGGCATGGATCTCGGACTGGACGGAGTCGTCGCCCTCGTCGTCGGGGGCGGCGGGCTCATCGGCAGCGCGGTCGGCCGTGCCCTGCACGCGGAGGGCGCCACGGTGGTGCTCGGCGGGCGCACGCAGGAGACGCTGTCGGCGGCCGCGGAGGCGATCGGCGCGGGCGTCGAGACGGTGGTGGTCGACTCGGGGGACGACGACTCCGTACGACGTGCCGTCGAGTCGGTCGTGGCCCGGCACGGGGCGATCGGGGTGCTGGTCAACACCGCTGCGCCGTCGGCGCGCACCCTCGACCCCGCCCGCAACAGCGACCCGGAGCAGGTGACGCAGGCCTTCGAGGCCAAGGCGATGGGCTACCTGCGGTGCGCCAACGCGGTGCTGCCGGGGATGCGGGAGGAGGGCTCCGGGCGGGTCGTCAACATCAGCGGGCAGAACGCCTTCCTCACGGCGTCGGTCACCGGGGCAGTGCGCAACGGCGCCGTGGCCATCCTCAGCAAGGCGCTGGCCGACGAGTGCGCGGGCAGCGGGGTGACGGTCAACGTCGTGCACCCGGGGATCGTCAAGGACGACGCGGCGACCGAGGTGGTCTCCGGGGTGCCCGGCGAGTCGACGCCCGAGCAGGTCGCGGCGGTGGTCGTCTTCCTCGCCTCACGCGCCGCCGGCGCGGTGTCGGGCGAGTCGGTCTCCGTGGGGCACCGGGTGCGGGGGGTCAGCGCCTACTGAGCCGTGCGGGTCAGCCGGGGCTGTGGCTCGCCAGCTGCACCCGGTGGTCGACGAGCCACGACTGCGAGCGCTCGGTCACGGCGTACCGGAACACCAGCCGCATGGCCTGCTCCTGCAGCACCCGTCCGATGCCGGGGTTCTTCGCGCTGCTGGAGCGCGCGCCCTGCGCGACGACCTTCTCGGTGCGGGACCGACGGGCACCCTCATAGGACGCGAAGGCCGCCTCCGGGGTGTCGGCTGCGGCCAGGCTCGTCGCGAGGACGACAGCGTCCTCGAGGGCCAGCGAGGCCCCCTGACCCGAGCTGGGTGACGGCGCGTGCGCTGCGTCCCCGACCAGCACGAGACGCTGGTGGTGCCACCGAGGCAGGCGTGGCAGGTCGTAGGTGCTGTCACCCCAGAGCTCGAGCTCGCCTGCCTCGACCAGCCCTGCCATCGGCCCGTCGTCGTACCGGGCCAGCTCCAGCAGCATCAGGCGCCACTCCTGCTCGCTGGTGCCCGCACGCTCCTCGCGGGAGATGGGGCGGCGACGGACGTTGGCGAACCACACGACGTCGCCGTCCGGCGTGGGCAGCGCGCCCCAGAAGGCCCGGCGTCCGAAGACGAAGTGCCAGGCCTCGGGCGTCAACCGCTGCGCGAGCGCGGGGCGGCGGGTGAGGCCTCCGAAGTTGGTCAGGCCGAGGTAGCGCGGCTCGGGGGCACTGGGGTCGATGGCCTGCCGTACGCGCGACCGGATGCCGTCGGCCCCGATGACGATGTCGGCCTCCAGGGTCTCGCCGCTCTCGAGTCGGGCTGTGGCAACGCCCGCCGTGGTCGCGACGTCGGCGACCCGAGCCCCGTACCGGACCGTGATGCCCCGGCGGGCGCACTCGCCCAGCAGAGACGCCGAGAGATCGGACCGTCGGAACGACTGCGCGGGCGTGCCGTCGGGCAGGGGAGCGCCTGTGCCGAGCACCCCCAGCGGGCGACCCGTGGCGCCGTTCATCACGTGCCGTCGGGTGGGCACACCGAGGTGGCGGACGGTCTCGAGGGCTCCCAGCTCGGCGAGCGCGGCGATCCCGTTGGGCGCGACGGTGAACCAGGAGCCGGCGCCGGGGTCGTGCTCGTGCCGCCCCTCCAGGACGACCGCGTCGACCCCGACCTCCCGCAGGGCCAGGGCGACGGCCGGCCCTGCGACGCCACCTCCGACGACGACTGCCCTCATGACGATATCCTTTCCTACGATCACCATATATTTCGATTTTCGAAAGGATGCCACGCATGGTGCGACGACGTCAAGCAGCCGTGGGAGAGCTGGGCCTCGCCCTGCAGCGCTACCAGCGCAGCGTGCAGTCCTTCGACGACGCGGTGGGGCGACGTCTGGGCCTCGGGCCGGCCGACCTGCGGTGTCTCGACTGGCTGGCCGACGGGCCCAAGAGCGCCGGAGAGCTCGCGGCGGCCACTGGTCTGCGGCCGGCCGCGACCACCGCCCTGGTCGACCGGCTCTCGGCCCGGGGGCTCGTGCGCCGTACGGCGTCGCAGGTCGACCGTCGCAAGGTGCTCGTCGAGACGACGCCGGAGGGCCAGGCCCTCACGTGGGAGGCCTACGGCCCCCTGGTCGTCGAGGGGCAGAGCCTCTTCGACGGGACGACCATTGCCCAGCTCGACGCCATGCGCGACCTGCTCGACACGATGCGTGAGCTCACCGACCGGCACCGGGGACGGGTCGACCAACAGCCCAGCAGTGGTGCTGCCACTGGTGCGGCTACTGGGGCGGGTGGCTCCACGGCTCGACCGGCAGGTGAGCCTGGATGAGGCCCTCGAGGTCGATCCGGGGCCGGGCGCCGGGGAGCTCCCCCTCCGTCGTCACGTCGAGCGACAGGTCGAGGACGTCCAGCACCCGCAGCACGAGGCTGAGGTCGACGCGGTCCCTCCCGCGTTCGAGAGAGGAGACCCAGCGCCGGGTCACCCCGGCCTGCTGGGCGAGCTCGACCTGGGTCAGGCCCATCCGCCGACGCGCGTCGCGCACGTAGAGACCGACGTCGTTCGTCGTGTGCAGTCGCATACAGCCCCCGAGGCTGGGGTGGGACGAGCACGAGACGGTGCCCACCTGGCCTCTGGGGACCAGAGCTCCCTTTCCGGACAGTCTGCCCCACGGGGCGGCGTGGGGACAGCCCTGGCCCTGCGGTCAGACCTGGGTGCGGTGAAAGTTCTCGTACGACCTGCTCGCCGTCGGCCCGCGCTGGCCCTGGTAGTGCGATCCGTGCTTGGCGCTCCCGTAGAGGTGCTCGACCGGGCTGGAGAGGCGGAAGAAGCACAGCTGCCCGACCTTCATCCCCGGCCACAGCTTGATCGGCAGGGTCGCGACGTTGGAGAGCTCGAGCGTCACGTGCCCGCTGAAGCCCGGGTCGACGAAG
>JBBRNQ010000171.1:0-7738 GCA_038230235.1 Actinomycetales bacterium | reverse complement strand
GGCCCGGCCAGCCAGGCCGTCCCCCACACCGCGAGGTCGGGGACCACGAGCAGCTGGCCGACGACGAGCACGGCGCCACCGACGACCCCAGCGTCGAGCGACGTATGGAGCGCCCACACCGTGCCGATCCGCACGGCCATCGCGACCAGGACCAGCGCGAGTCCACACGCTCCGAGGGCTGCGGCCCCCCAGACCCCGGGCCCGACCGCGCGGGTGAGCCACCGTGGGGCGCGGTCGAGCAGCGGTCCGACGACCGGCGCCGGCTCGTCGCGTCCGTGCCGGCGCACCAGGCACACCAGGGTCGCGACCAGCGGCACCCCCAGGGTCGCGGGGAGGGCGAGAAGCGACGGTCGCGCCGACCCGGCCAACGTCGACAGCCAGGCGACGGTCGAGACGGCGAGGTAGCCGAGGGCATAGCCCGGCAGCAGGCGCCGGACCACCTGGTGGGACCACGTCGTCCCCCGGGCGGCGGCCTCGCTCTCGTCGAGCAGCCGCCGCACCGACCGGGTCGTCATGAGCAGGAGCACCGCGGTGAGCCCGAGGGGTACGAGGCCGACGGACGTCTCGCCGACCGAGACCGGGACCCCGTGCCCGAGGTACCACCCCGCCGAGGCGACCCCGACGGCCTGCAGCCACGAGACGCTCGAGAGCGGTGCCACCACCCAGGCCAGCAGTGCGGGGAGCGCGAGCAGCAGCCAGGTGGCCAGCGCCGTACGTGCTCCCGGCAGGAGCAGCTCGAACGACATCTCGCCGTCCGGGCCCCGCGGCACACCGCGTTGCCGACCGGGAGCACGGCCGGGCAGGAGGGGTCGGGCGCGGTCGAGGAGGCTCATGAGGTGTCCATCGTCGCCGCTCCCGGGCACGAAGCCGAGCCGACGCGCCGCCGTACCAGCGCCTACGTCCGCGTCTCCGAGGCTCTCACCACCGGGGACGCGGACGCAGGCGCGTGCATTTCACGTGAATCAGGCGGACGGGGTCGCGCCGAGACCCTTCATGATCTCGCGCATGAGGTCGGCGGTCTCGGACGGCGTCTTGCCGACCTTGACCCCGGCGGCCTCGAGGGCCTCCTTCTTGCCCGCGGCCGTGCCGGACCCGCCGGAGACGATGGCGCCGGCGTGGCCCATCGTCTTTCCCTCGGGGGCGGTGAAGCCGGCGACGTAGCCGACGACGGGCTTCGTCACGTGCTCCTTGATGTAGGCCGCGGCCCGCTCCTCGGCGTCGCCACCGATCTCGCCGATCATCACGATCGCGTCGGTGTCGGGGTCGTTCTGGAAGGCCTCGAGGCAGTCGATGTGGGTGGTCCCGATGATCGGGTCGCCCCCGATGCCGACGCCGGACGAGAAGCCGAAGTCGCGCAGCTCGTACATCATCTGGTAGGTCAGCGTGCCCGACTTCGAGACCAGGCCGATCCGTCCGGCACCGGCGATCGACGCCGGGATGATGCCGGCGTTGGAGGCTCCGGGGCTGATCAGGCCGGGGCAGTTCGGGCCGATGATCCGCGTCGTGCCCTTGTCCTGCGAGTACGCGAAGAACTCGGCCGTGTCGCGCACCGCGATGCCCTCGGTGATGACGATGCAGAGCGGGATCGCCGCGTCGATCGCCTCGACGACGGCCGCCTTGGCGAAGGCCGGTGGCACGAACACGACGGTGACGTCGGCGCCGGTGGCCTCGATGGCCTCGGCGACCGAGCCGAAGACGGGGATGGTCACCCCGCCGTCGAAGTCGACCTTCTCGCCGGCCTTGCGCGGGTTGACGCCGCCGACGACCTGGGTGCCCGACGCGAGCATGCGCGCGGTGTGCTTCATGCCCTCGGAGCCGGTCATGCCCTGGACGATGACCTTGGAGTCATTGGTGAGGAAGATTGCCATGGTTTCTGTGTCCTCCCTAAATCTGAGTAGTGGGCGCTGCTGCGGCGAGCTCGGCGGCCTTGCGGGCCGCGCCGTCCATGGTCTCTTCGATGCTGACGAGCGGGTGGTTGCGTTGGCTGAGGATCCGGCGGCCCTCCTCGACGTTGTTGCCGTCGAGACGGACCACGAGCGGCTTGGTGGCCTCGTCTCCGAGCGCGTCGAGCGCGCCGACGATGCCGTTGGCGACCGCGTCGCACGAGGTGATGCCGCCGAAGACGTTGACGAACACCGACTTCACCTGCTCGTCGCCGAGGATGATGTGCAGGCCGTCGGTCATGACCTGGGCCGAGGCGCCACCACCGATGTCGAGGAAGTTGGCGGGCTTCGGCGGGACCGCCAGGCCCTGGTCGGCCGCGACCGACTCGCCCGCGTAGGCGACGACGTCGAGGGTCGACATGACCAGCCCGGCGCCGTTGCCGATGATGCCGACGTCACCGTCGAGCTTGACGTAGTTGAGGTTCTTCGCCTTGGCCGCCGCCTCCAGCGGGTCGGCCGCCGCAACGTCCTCGAGGGCCGCGTGGTCGGGGTGGCGGAAGCCGGCGTTCTCGTCGAGGGTCACCTTGCCGTCGAGGGCGATGATGTCGCCGTCAGACGTCTTCACCAGCGGGTTGACCTCGACCAGCGTCGCGTCCTCCTCCTTGTAGACGTCCCACAGGCGCTGGAGCACGGGCACGATCTTGGCGCCGGTCTCGGCGTCGAAGCCGGCGGTCGCGACGATCTCCTGAGCCTTGGCCTCGTCGATCCCGGTGTTGGGGTCGACGGCGACGCGGGCCAGGGCCTCGGGGCGCTCGACCGCCAGCTGCTCGATCTCCATCCCGCCCTCGACGCTGCACATCGCGAGGTAGCTGCGGTTCGCGCGGTCGAGCAGCACGGAGAAGTAGTACTCCTCGGCGATCTGCGCGCCCTGCGCGATCATCACGCGGTGGACCGTGTGGCCCTTGATGTCCATCCCCAGGATGGCCTCACCGGCAGCGGCCGCCTCGTCGGGGCTCTTGGCCACCTTGACGCCGCCGGCCTTGCCCCGCCCGCCGGTCTTGACCTGCGCCTTGACGACGACGACCCCGCCACTGCGGGGGCCGATGTCCTCGGCGGCCTTCCTGACGTCCTCGACGGTGTCGGCGACGACGCCGGCCAGCACGGGCACCCCGTGCGCCTCGAACATGTCGCGCGCTTGGTACTCAAAGAGATCCACGGATCAACGTCCCATCATCGACAGTACAGCGAGAGTGGGGCGCAGGGCCCGTGACGTGGGACGCGCCCCCATTTCCTCTCGACCCTATCGGGCAGCGTCCCCGCACTGACGAACCGTCGGGGCCGGTGGGACCAATCTCACCCGTACCCACCGGTATCGGTGCCCCCGCGCCTGCTACCGGCGGGTAGCCCACCCCCCTGGCCCGACCCACCCGGCCGGACCAGCCCCACCGGTACGACGCCCCGCCGGCGCGCTCAGCCGATCGCCACGGCCTGCCCGACCGGCACGAGCAGCACCCACACGGGGCCGGTCGCCATCGTGAGGGTCGCGCTGCCCGAGACGAAGCTCGTGGGCGCGGCGGGCGAGGGCCTGCTCCACGTGCCGTGCCACACGCGTCCGTCGCGCAGCACGTCGACCGCCCCGCGACCGACCACGGTGGCGAGGGGACTGTGCACCCCGTTGACGTCGGTGTTGGCCGACAGCGTCGTCGAGACGTGCTGCACCACGACGGTGGCCGCCGCGTGCTGCGACCCGTCGGCGTCGATGTCGGCCCGACCGTCGGTGGTCACGAGGTAGCGGTGGGTCGAGGGGCTGTAGCTCAGCTCGATGCGCGAGGCGGCCCACGCGGTGCGGGCGACGACCCCCCGAGTGCCGCCGGCCGGGGCGGCTCCATACCGAAAGCCCGGGTCGACCGGTCGCACGCTGCCGCCCGCGCGGGCCAGCAGGGCGCGTGTGTCACCGATGACGTTGTACGGCGCCCGGCGGTTGCCCGACCGGAAGAAGCCGACCCCCGAGGCGTCGTTCGAGAGGTTGACCTGCTTCCCCGTGGCCAGGGTGGCGAGCGTGCCCGCCGAGGCGCCAGAGAAGGCGAAGGCGACCCGGCCGTAGTTGGCGAGCAGGTCGACATCGGTCTCCCGGCCGCTGCGGACGGGCCCGACCTGCGCCGGCATCGACGACGACCAGAGCACCAGCAGACGGGTCAGACCGGCCTCGACCGGCTCGACGTAGACGACGTCGGCCCGCCCGACCCCGAGGCGGGGACGCGACGCACTGGTGTTGTCGATCTTGGCCGCGAGCACCGGCCCGCCACCCATCCGGGTCAGTGTTGAGGCCGACGGGGAGGCCGGCGGCGCCGGACGGCTCGGGGTCGTGCCGGTGCGGGACGACGAGGGGCCGGGGGCCGTGGTCGGCTGGGGACCTTCCTGCCCACCGCCCGAGCAGGCGGCGAGAGCCAACACAACGCCACCAAGGACACCGAGGACACTTCGGATACTTCGGACACCGATGACAGCGAGGAGCCCGCGCGCCCTCACGCCACGCGCCCGCCGCCCGGTGGGTGGGGAGGAGCCGATGCCGGGGGGAAGGAGGTGGCGCTGGCAGGTGCGCTGGAAGGGGCGATGGACGGGAGACGGGAGGGGGCGAGACGCCATGCCGCGAGACTAGGCCCGGAGTCTGGGCATTCTGGACAGGCGGACTCCCCGGGACGACCGGGGAGCTGCGCCTCGGTGTGGGGCGGGCTATCGGCCCGCCCCACACCTCGTGACTCGGACGCTGCGGGTGGCTGCCACCACCGCCGCACGCCATACGTGCGGCGCCGTCGCACCGTCGGGGGGAAGACGGGCGGCGGACCGGACCAGCTATCCAATCACCGTCGGCCCACTGGGGGGATGGGCCGCTCGGTGTTCCCCTATCCTCGCTCCTGCAACCCCCGGAGCCAACGGACTTTGCCAAGACTTTACGATACGCGAACAAATTAGGTGTGCATTGGCTCCGTTTGCTGTCATTCGAGACCCCTCGATACGCCTGATACGCCGCTTCCGTGACCGGTGAGCACACCGGCTCCCGGCCGAGGCCAGGTGGCCGGACGACGACGTCGCCAGTCGGGTGGATGGTGATCGGCGGCCCGGAATCGGTCGATCGGCCGAAGCGCATTCAGGTTCGGGGGTAGATTACCCGGCCACGGTTATTCTCGAGAGACCATGTCCGCCCTCGACAACCTCCCGCTGACACCCTCAGGTGACGATGCCTACGGCGTCCACCGAGCGCTGCCCGGCGACGAGCACGGACTGCTGAGCCGTCTGCGGGACGTCGCCACGGGTGCCGCGACGGCGGTCGAGGCCGCCGTCGGCAGCACGCGGGCGGTCGCTGGCGGGTCGGTGAGCGCGGTCGGGTCGGGAGCGGGCTCCGTGGTGGAGCGGGTGCGCAGCGTCGTGGCCGCCTCGGCCGACGCCGTGGAGGACATGGCCCGCACCCTCTGCACCCCCACGGGCCTCGCCGGGGCTGCGGTCGAGGCGCTCTGGATGTCGACCCACGTCGCCCTCTACCCGTTCGGTCTGGCCGGCGGTCGGCACGAGGAACGGGGGACGGGCTACCGGATGGAGCACCTGGCCCCCGTGCAGCGGGGTCGGCTCGTGCACGACATCGAGGCGGCCGGCACCCCGATCCTGCTCGTGCACGGCATCATCGACAACCAGTCGATCTTCACCCTCCTGCGTCACGGCTTGCGCCGCCGCGGCTTCGACCAGGTGTCGACGATGAACTACTCGATCCTCACGGGTGACGTGCGGGTGGCGGCCGCCCGGCTGGCCGAGGAGGTCGAGGCCATCGTGGCCGAGACCGGCTACGAGCGGATCCACGTGATCGGGCACAGCATGGGCGGGCTGATCGCGCGCTACTACGTCACGCGGCTGGGGGGTGACCAGCGGGTGCACACCCTGGTCACCCTCGGGAGTCCCCACGCGGGCACCTACTCCGCCTACGCCTGGCCCGGCGCCCTCACCCGCCAGCTGCGGCCGGGGAGCCCGCTCATGCGTGAGCTCGAGCTGCCGGTGCCGGGCTGCCGCACCCGGTTCATCTGCTACTGGTCCGACCTCGACCAGATCATGTTCCCGCAGCGGACGGCAGCGCTCGACCACCCCGACCTCGCGGCCACCAACATCCTGCTCCACGGGGTGGGGCACACGAGCATCCCCATCATGTCGTCGGTCGTCCACGGCATCTCGCAGGCCCTGGCCCACCTCGACGAGGACGGGTCGGCGGTCTCGAGCCCCGTCACGGCCTGAAAGGGCTCCGCACCCGGCTCCCACCTCACTTTCTCCGCCAATCGGGCCACTTTCCGAGGTTCTCTGGGCGTCACGATTCGATCACGCTACGGTGCACGCAGCCCGATGGCCTGCAGACACCCAGGTCACCCCTCCCCAGGTCGAGGTCATCCCGAACGTGACGAAGCAGCAGTACCAAGGCCGTCATCGCAGCCAGGCCGCGGCCCCGTACGACCCGCCGATCGCCCCCCTCTCGTCGGTGCCCCAGCGACACGCCCGGTCTGAGCCCCACCCGCCCCACCCGCCCCACCCGCGCACCCGTCACGACCCGAGGCCGCGCGGGCTGGCGACGACGGGGAGTCACGACGTCGCAGCGCTGGGCAGTTCGGGTCGGCACCGGGGCCCCAGCACGCACACGGTCCCCCGACTGGTCGGCACCGGCGTCCTGCTGCCGACCGCCGCCACCGCGACGATCGTCCTGACGACGACCGGCGCGCACCTCGGAGCCGCCCCGTCCCCAGCGGCCGTGGTCGCCCTTCCTGCGTCGGCCCAGTCTGGGCAGGCCGACGCCATGGAGGCCAAGAGCCGCCTGACGTACGTGCATGTGCGCACCTCCCCCGAGCTGAGCTCGCGCAGTGCGGCGAGGGGTGGCACGGCCACCGCGAACCCCCGCAGCGCCGCCCAGATCGCGGCTGACGCCACGGCCGCGATCGCCGCCAAGCGGGCCGCTGCCCTCGCGTCGGCCCACCGGTGGGTCACCCCGCTCGACGTCGGCTACCGCCTCACCTCGGGCTTCGGGATGCGGTGGGGCGTCATGCACCCCGGGCAGGACTTCGCGGTGCCGGTGGGCAGCCCGATCAAGGCCATGTCGAGCGGGACCGTTCTCTTCGCCGGCTGGTCCGGCGGCTACGGCTACAAGGTCGAGATCCGCTACTGGGACGGCACGATCAGCTGGTACGGCCACAACTCGCGCCTCAAGGTGAGGGCTGGCGAGCCCGTGACCCCGGGAGAGCTGGTCGCCCTCTCGGGCAGCACCGGCCACTCGACGGGCCCGCACTCTCACATCGAGATCCACCTCAACGGCAACGACACCCCGGCGTCCGCGGTGCCTCCCCTCCCGTGGCTGGCCACGCACGGCAACATGCCGGGCCGGAGCGCGGCCCCGCCGCCGTCTGCCTCCCCCTGACACCACCCCGTACACCAACCCGCACACCAACCCGTACGGAGCCCTCCAGCCCGTCCGGCACCTCGTCCTCGGGCGTGCGCCCGCCGGTCAGAGCTTCTCGAGCGGGGCGTACCGCAGCAGCAGGCGCTTGACCCCGGTCTCGTCGCCGAAGTCGACGTGGGCCATCGCCTTGTCATCCTGCCCCTCGACCCGCAACACGGTCCCCAGCCCGAAGCTGTCGTGCGAGACGCGGTCACCGGAGCTGACGAGGATGACCGGCTTGCTGCCCGCCCGCGTCGACTCGCGTCGGGCGGCGAGCGACGACATGGCCGACCCCGGCAGGGGACGACGGGCCCGTGCCGCGTCGATCGCGGTGTCGGTGCGTTGCCAGTCGACCAGGCCGTCGGGGATCTCGTCGAGGAAGCGCGAGGCG
>JBBRNQ010000170.1:0-7845 GCA_038230235.1 Actinomycetales bacterium | reverse complement strand
CCGTCGGCGTGCTGCAGGCCCTCGCCGGTGAGGGTCGTGCGACCGGCTGTCGCCCCCACGAGGAAGCCGCGGGCCATCTGGTCGGTGGCCGCCCAGATGGAGTCGCCCGTGCGCTGGAAGCCGAACATCGAGTAGAAGACGTAGATCGGCACCATCGGCTCGCCGTGCGTCGCGTACGACGACCCGGCGGCCGTGAAGGCGGCCATCGAGCCGGCCTCGTTGATGCCGAGGTGCAGGATCTGGCCGTTCTTCGCCTCGCGGTAGGCGAGCATCAGCTCGTTGTCGACCGGGGTGTAGTTCTGCCCGTGCGGGTTGTAGATCTTGATCGTCGGGAAGAACGAGTCCATCCCGAAGGTGCGCGCCTCGTCGGGGATGATCGGCACCACGCGCGCACCGAACTCCTTGTCGCGCATGAGGTCCTTCAGCAGCCGGACGAACGCCATCGTGGTGGCGATCTCCTGCTTGCCGGACCCCTTCTTCAGCTGGGCGTAGGCGTCCTCACCGGGCAGCTTGAGCGACTCGTGCTGCACGCGGCGCGACGGCACCCCGCCCCCGAGCTTGGCCCTGCGCTCCAGCATGTACTGCACCGCCGGGTCGTCCTTGCCGGGGTGGTAGTACGGCGGCTGGTAGGGGTCGGCCTCGAGCTGCTCGTCGGTGATGGGGATGCGCAGCTCGTCGCGGAAGGCCTTGAGGTCCTCCAGGGTCAGCTTCTTCATCTGGTGCGTGGCGTTGCGGCCGGCGAAGTGCTTGCCCAGGCCGTAGCCCTTGATGGTCTTCGCGAGGATGACCGTCGGCTGACCGGTGTGCTCCATGGCGGCCTTGTAGGCGGCATACACCTTGCGGTAGTCGTGGCCGCCGCGCTTGAGGTTCCAGATGTCGGCGTCCGACATCTTCTCGACCATCTTGCGGGTGCGGGGGTCCTGACCGAAGAAGTGCTCGCGCACGTAGCCACCGTCGTTGGCCTTCATCGTCTGGTAGTCGCCGTCGCTGGTGGAGTTCATCACGTGCACGAGGGCGCCGTCGCGGTCGCCGGCGAGCAGGGGGTCCCACCCGCGGCCCCAGACGACCTTGATGACGTTCCAGCCCGCGCCGCGGAAGAACGCCTCGAGTTCCTGCACGATCTTGCCGTTGCCGCGCACCGGCCCGTCGAGCCGCTGCAGGTTGCAGTTGACGACGAACGTGAGGTTGTCGAGCTCTTCGCCGGCGGCGAGCTGCAGCAGCCCGCGCGACTCCGGCTCGTCCATCTCGCCGTCACCGAGGAAGGCCCACACGTGCTGCTGCGAGGTGTCCTTGATGCCGCGGCCCTGGAGGTACTTGTTGAACTGCGCCTGGTAGATCGCGTTCATCGGGCCGATGCCCATCGACACCGTCGGGAACTGCCAGAAGTCCGGCATGAGCCGCGGGTGCGGGTAGGACGGCAGGGCCCGGATCTCGCCGTCGACGATGTGGCTCTTCTCCTGGCGGAAGCCGTCGAGGTCGGCCTCGGAGAGGCGCCCCTCGAGGAAGGCCCGGGCGTACATGCCGGGGGAGGCGTGGCCCTGGAAGAAGACCTGGTCGCCACCACCCGGGTGGTCCTGGCCGCGGAAGAAGTGGTTGAGGCCGACCTCGTAGAGGGTCGACGCCGAGGCGTACGTCGAGATGTGACCGCCGACGCCGACTCCCGGGCGCTGCGCGCGGTGCACGAGCATCGCGGCGTTCCAGCGCAGGTAGCGCCGGTACTCGCGCTCGACGTCCTCGTCACCGGGGAACCACGGCTCCTGCTCGGGACCGATCGTGTTGACGTAGTCGGTCGAGGTCAGCGACGGGACGCCGACCTGCATCTCCCGGGCGCGCTCCAGCAGCTTGAGCATGATGTAGCGAGCGCGCGTGCGGCCCGACTCGTCGAGGACGGCGTCGAGCGACTCGAGCCACTCCTGCGTCTCGTCGGGGTCGATGTCGGGCAGCTGGGTGGGGATGCCGTTGAGGATGGGTCCGGCGGCTTCGTGTCCTGCCACGGTGAAGTCCTTTCTCGTGGCGCGTGCGACCGCCGCAGGGTGCGCGGGGATCCGTTCCATCCTCTACCCCCAGTGCGGTGCAGGTCACACCCGGGTTTGTTACTACCCAGTCTTCGAGACTGCGGTGTCGGTCGCCGAGACGTCAGCGGACGCTGGCTGGTCCGCCTCGAGCCGGAGCCGCTGGGCTCCCGCGTAGGCGGTCAGGCGGGAGGCGCGGACGAAGGCGACGAGGGTCAGCCCCACCTCGCGGGCGAGGTCGACGGCAAGCGAGCTGGGGGCGGAAACGGCGACCAGGGCCGGGATGCCGGCGAGGTACGCCTTCTGGGTCAGCTCGAAGCTCGCGCGGCTGCTCACGACGAGCACGTGGCCGGTGAGCGGCAGCAGCCCCTCGCGGGCGGCCCAGCCGACGACCTTGTCGACGGCGTTGTGCCGCCCGATGTCCTCCCGCAGCACGACGAGCTCGCCGTCGGCGGTGAAGAGCCCGGCGGCGTGCACGCCCCCGGTGCGGTCGAAGACCTTCTGGTGCTCGCGCATGCGCTCGGGCAGGCTCACGAGCACGTCGGGCTCGTACGACGTCTCGTCGGCCGCGACGTCGTAGCGGCCGTTCGTGCGGACGGCGTCGATGCTCGCCGTACCGCAGACGCCGCAGGCGCTCGTCGTGAGCACCCGGCGCCCGTCCTCGGGGGCGGGGCGGGGCACGCCCTCGGCGAGCGCCACGTCGACGACGTTGTAGGTGGGAGAGCCGGACTCGTCTTCGTCCTGGCAGTGCATGAGGGCCCGCACGTCGGCGGCGGAGGTGATGACGCCCTCCGAGAGCAGGAAGCCGATGGTGAGGTCGAAGTCGTCACCGGGGGTGCGCATGGTCACCGAGAACGACTGGCCCTCGACCCGGACCTCCATGGGCGCCTCGACGACGAGCGTCTCGACCCGGTCGCTGACGCGGCCTTCCCCGGCGAGGTCGACCCTCGTCGCCCGGACCCTGCTCGTCACGCGACCCATACGCGCACTCTAGGTCAGACGTCGACGACCGGGGTCAGGCCAGGCGGGCCCCGCAGGTCACCTTCGGCGACCAGCAGGTGACCTGCAGGGAGGACCCGACCGCGGCAGGTGGCAAAAGGCGGCCGAGGACGGTGACCTGCGGGGCTGCGGTCCTCTACCGTGGGTGGGAGCGGCACCCGTGCAGGAGGTGTCGCACCACCCGAGGAGGAGATACCCGTGACCACGACCGCCGAGGCGGCCTCGCAGGATCCTGTGCTGAGGCGGCTCGGCTTCGCCGCGGGCCAGGTGGTGCAGGAGGTCGGCTGGGACGACGACGTCGACAACGACCTGCGGTTCGCTGTGGAGGACGTGACGACCACCGACCTCGAGGACGAGGACTACGCCGACGTCGCCGACGCCGTGCTGATGTGGTTTCGCGAGGGTGACGGAGACCTCGTCGACGAGCTCGTCGACTGCCTGACCAACCTCGGCGACGACGGCTTCGTCGTGCTGCTGAGCCCACGGGCGGGTCGCGTCGGCTTCGTCCAGCCCAGCGACATCGAGGAGTCGGCCGTGACGGCCGGTCTGCACACGGCCGGGGTGGCCAACGTGTCGAGCTCCTGGTCGGCTGTGCGGCTGGTCAGCCCCAAGGGTCAGCGTCGCTGAGGTCGCGCTGAGGTCGCGCTGAGATCTCGCCGTACGGGGCTGCGGCAGTGGTGTGAGCATCACGTCACCTTCCCTTGGCCTGACAGGCCCTCGTGGGGCTGGCAGGATGGAGGGATGACGACCGCGACCACCAGCGCGCCCGCCTGCGCCGCGCTCGCCGTCGGCGGGAGGGCTCCCTCGTTCACCCTCACCGACCAGCACGGCACCCCCATCTCCCTCGACGAGCAGCTCGGCTCGCGCCACGTCGTGCTGGTGTTCGTGCCGTTCGCGTTCTCGGGGATCTGCACGGGTGAGCTGCGGGAGATCCGCGACCGGCTCGAGGACTTCGAAGGTGACGACGTCACCGTGCTGGTCATCTCGTGCGACTCGCTCTACTCCATGCGGGTCTGGGCCGACATCGAGGGTTACTTCTTCCCGCTGCTGTCCGACTTCTGGCCCCACGGCGAGGTGGCCCGCGCCTACGGTGTCTTCTCCGAGGCCAACGGCTTCGCGCTGCGCGGCACCTTCCTCATCGACCGTGACGGCATCCTGCAGTGGTCGGCCGTGAGCGAGACCGGCCAGGCCCGCGACTTCGACGAGTTCCGCGCCGCCCTCGCCGACCTCCGGGCCCAGACGACCTGATCTGCCACACTGGTCGCGCCCGACCTCCCGGGCACAGGGGCCTGTAGCTCAGCTGGTAGAGCACCGCGTTTACACCGCGGCTGTCGTCGGTTCGATCCCGGCCGGGCCCACCGACATCACCGCAGGTCAGACGGTCTTTCAGAGCCCGCCGTTCGTCGTTCGCAACGGCGCGGGACAGATGCGCGGATGCCCGTCTTCGTGCGCATTGACGTGGGCGGAGCGCCCATCCGCCCTGACCTCCGGCCCGTCAAGCCAGGTCGACCTGGGCGATCCGCCCTCGTGGAGGAACGAGTTGAGGGTGGCACGGAGAGGGGCTTGACGGACCGGCGCGCCACGGCCGGGTCGACCCCAGGACGAACCACAAGAACGATCAGGCTCACCAGTGAGGTTGACGACGAATAGTGCGGCTCGTAGAAGCGTCGGGCACCGCCGGTCCGAACCGCGCCCACGGGCGCCGGCGTGAAGAGCCGTGTAGTGGGCGGTGGTGACCCTACGGCGTGGTGGCAGGGGGAGGGACGACCAGGAGGCACGAGCCGGGCTCGGCGAAGGGGACGAGGTGGCTGCCGGTGGGGTCGGCGCCGTACTCCGTGAGCACGCCGCGGACCATCCCCAGGTGCACCGAGCAGATGACCCGGGGGTTCGCCCGTGCGGCGTCGAGCAGGGGACAGCGGGTGAGCCGCACGATCTGGCTATCCGTCTCGTCGGGTTGGGGCGCGAAGCCGAGGTCGTCGAGCAGCTCGACGGCGTGTTCGCGGGCGGCCTCCGGCGTGGTGTGACCCGCTCCGCGTTGGCGTGCCAGGTCGCGACCCCATGTCTCGCCGGCCATCTCTGCAGCCTTGCCGGGGTCCTGGCTGGTGCCCTGGATCACCTCGGCCAAAGCGACGGCGAGCCCGGCGTATCCGGTGTCCACGGGCACGACCGCCCGCGCCTGGTAGAGCCAGGCCGGCCGCCCCCGGCCCTGGGCGCGGGCGCGGGTCCTCCTAAGGAGGCCGGCGTCGCCCAGGGTGTCGAGGTGATCGCGGACGGTGTTGGGGTGCAGGCCGGAGAGGAGCGAGAGGGTGGCGAGGTTCACGGGCGTCGACTCCCCACGCAGGAGCTCGAGCGTCTGGCTCGCCGACACGGAGAGCTGGTGGGTGGCCATGCTGGGGGAGGGGCCGGCATCCTGCCAGTCCCGCGTCTGGGCCCCCTTGGCCGTCTCCACAGCATCGAGTGTAGGTACGGCGGCTGGGTGTGACTGGACCTCGCGGCGGCTGCCACGGTCTCGAGAGTGGGAGCGGCGAGACCCGGGACCTTCGGCCCGGGTCAATTTTCACGGTCTCCGGTGTAGTTATTTCTGCACGGTAGGAGGTCCACTAGGGGACCAACCAGTCAGGAGACATGAAGATGGACACCCAGGCTGCCCGCCCTGAGGTCGGTCGCACCTCCCCCGCTACGACCGATACCACGTCCGCCGGGCTCACCCGGTCGCCGTGGCTGATGCTCGTGATGGCCACTCTGGGGTTCGCGGTCAACTTCTGGGCCTGGGCGCTGATCAGCCCGCTCGGCCCGCTCTTCCGGGCCACCGGGAGCATCGGCACCCTCAGCGAGTCGGACGTCGCCCTGCTCGTGGCCGTCCCGGTGGTGGTCGGCTCGCTCGGCCGGATCGTCGTGGGCGGGCTGACCGACACCTACGGCGGTCGCGCGATGTTCCCGATCGTCTCGGGCGTGACGATCCTCCCGGTCCTCTTCATCGCCTTCGTCGCGCTCAACTCCTACAACCTGCTGCTGCTCGGCGGCTTCTTCCTCGGCATCGCCGGCACGGCGTTCGCCGTTGGCGTCCCGTTCGTCAACGCGTGGTTCCCGCCCGAGCGGCGCGGACTCGCGATCGGCATCTTCGGTGCCGGCATGGGCGGTACGGCGATCAGCGCCCTGACCACGGTCAAGCTCACCGACAACCTCGGGGCCAGGGCCCCGTTCCTCATCACGGCTGGCGTGCTGGCCGTCTACGCCGCGACCGCATGGATCGTCATGCGGGACGCACCGGGCCGGGTCGTGCCCACCACGTCGCTGGTCTCGCGAATCTCGGCCAACGCCCGGCTGCCGATCACCTGGCAGGCCTCGCTCCTCTACGCGGTCGCCTTCGGTGGCTACGTGGCCTTCTCGGTCTACCTCCCGGCCTACCTCAAGACCGCCCACCAGCTCACCCCGGCCGATGCGGCCAACCGGATGGCCGGGTTCGTGCTCGTCGCCGTCGTCATGCGCCCGGTCGGCGGGTGGCTCGCCGACCGGCTCGGCGCGATCCCGGTCCTCGCTGCCGGGTTCGGCGTCGTCGTCGTCGGCGCCGCGATCTCCGCGGGCACCCCGCCCCTGCAGGGCCTCGGCACGGCGGCGTTCCTCGCGATGGCCGCAGCCCTCGGCTCCGGGAGCGGCGCGACCTTCGCCCTCATCGCCAAGGTCACCGACCTGTCCAGGGTCGGTGGCGTCACCGGCCTCGTGGGGGCGGCCGGCGGGCTCGGCGGCTTCGTACCGCCGCTGATCATGGGCTTCGTCTACGGACGCACCGCGTCCTACGCGATCGGGCTGTGGTTGCTCTGCGTCACCGCCGCCCTCGCCTTGTTGCTCACCGTGACCATGGTGCGTCGCACCGCCTCAGGACAGGAAGCGCGTTGACCCCTTCCTCAAGGAAGACCACGACCGACATCGGCATGGACGGCGCTCTCGTGGACGCGCTCGTGCGCAGCAGGCGGTTCTTCACGCGGGGGAGGGTCTCGGCCGATCTGCGGACCCTGTCCCACACCGGCGGCCGGGAAGCAGACGACTTCTACCGCGACCGCTGGAGCCACGACAAGGTCGTGCGGTCCACCCACGGGGTCAACTGCACCGGGTCCTGCTCGTGGAAGGTCTACGTCAAGGACGGGATCATCACCTGGGAGACCCAGCAGACCGACTACCCCTCGGTCGGCCCGGACTCCCCGGAGTACGAACCCCGCGGATGCCCCCGGGGGGCGGCGTTCTCCTGGTACACCTACTCGCCCACCCGGGTCCGCTACCCCTACGTGCGAGGCGTCCTGCTCCAGATGTTCCGCGAGGCCAAGGCCCAGCACGACGGCGACCCCGTGCGCGCATGGGAGCACATCGTTGAGAACCCCCTGCGCGCCAAGGCCTATAAGTCCGCCCGTGGGAAGGGCGGGCTCGTACGCGCCACCTGGGAGGAGGCCACCGAGATCATCGCGGCCGCGCACGTCCACACGATCAAGAAGTACGGCCCCGACCGGGTCGCGGGGTTCTCCCCGATCCCCGCGATGTCGATGGTCTCGCACGCCTCGGGCGCGCGGTTCGTCAACCTCATCGGCGGCTCGATGCTCAGCTTCTACGACTGGTACGCCGACCTGCCCGTCGCCTCCCCGCAGGTCTTCGGCGACCAGACCGACGTGCCCGAGTCGGGCGACTGGTGGAACGCCGGCTACCTCATCATGTGGGGCTCCAACCTGCCCGTCACCCGCACCCCTGACGCGCACTGGATGACCGAGGCCCGCTACCGCGGGCAGAAGGTCATCGCCGTCGCCCCCGACTACGCCGACAACGTGAAGTTCGCCGACGAGTGGCT
>JBBRNQ010000169.1:0-7858 GCA_038230235.1 Actinomycetales bacterium | reverse complement strand
GGCTTCTGCGTACGGGCAACCCGTCGCCGGAGGGTCGCCGTACGGCGCGAACCCCTATGGTCAGTCTCCCTACGGCGGCTACGGCTACGCGGCCGCGCCCGGTGAGCTGGCGGGCTGGGGGACCCGCGTGGCCGCCACGCTCCTCGACTCCCTGATCTCGCTGCCGGCCATCGTCGTCGTCCTCATCGGGTTCGCCCTGATCGGCAGCTCGGCGGGGACGACCTTCGAGTCGAGCGGCTCCTCGACCGACGGTGGCTCCGGCGCCGGCGCTGCGGCCGGGCTGATCATCGTCGTCCTCGGCTATGCCCTCGCCTTCGGCCTCAGCATCTGGAACCGCTGGGTCCGGATGGGGCGCACCGGCCAGTCGTGGGGCAAGAAGGTCATGCACATCCGCCTCGTCGGCGAGCAGACCGGCCAGCCCATCGGCGTCGGTCTGGCCTTCGGTCGCGACCTGTGCCACTACCTGGACGGCATCCTCTACCTCGACTACCTCTGGCCGCTCTGGGACGACAAGCGCCAGACCTTCGCCGACAAGCTCGTCTCGACGGTCGTCGTCCAGCAGCGCTGACCGGCGGGCCGGGTCGTCGGCGGCCTCAGTCGACGGCGGGCTCGGCCAGCAGGTGCCCGAAGATCAAGGTCACCAGCAGCACGAACGTGACGGCGTGAACTCCGGTGCACCACAGGCAGATCGCGTGGATGTGGTAGAGCTCGGCGAAGACGAGGTAGAGCGCGAAGGCCAGACCGATGGCGCACCACGCGACCCGCACGACGTCGAGCGCCTTCCCTCCACGGCGGTAGGTGGCCGGCAGGCACAGCGCGACCATCGAGGCGAAGAACAGCAGACCCAGCACGGCCACAGGGACCCCGAGGAAGTAAGACCACTGGCTCTCGGTGACCTTCTGGCAGTTGACCGTGGCCGTCGAGCTGCAGGCCAGGGTGGCGTTCTGGGTGAAGTGCTCGAACGTCAGGTAGGCCGACAGGGCCAGACCGAGCACCGACAGGCCGAGGGACGCCGGAGCCAGCCAGACGGGCAGCACCCGGGCTCGGACCAGGTGGCCCTGCGCCACCCGGCGTTCGCGCTGCTGGCTCATCGCCGCCTCACTGACCCGTGCCGGCAGCGGCCGCCGCGGCCTTGACCCCGGCCGACGTGCACACGTCGGCCGGCTTGTTGTCCGTCAGCGTGCACAACCGGGCGGTGGTGAGGTTGGCCCCGCCGAGCACGCCCTTGGCGATCGCGGTCGTCGGGTCGGTGACCTGCGCGGCGATGGTGTCCTGCGGGTTGTCGCCGAGCACCGAACCGTCGTAGATCGAGCCCGACTGGAAGGCCTTGCCGGCGAAGAAGATGTAGGGGATGCTCCCCTGCGGGTCGTCTGCCTTCTGCAGGGCCGCCACGTCGTCGGGCAGCGTCTGCAGCGGCTTCTGGTCGCGGTCGGAGACCTCGTACGACTCGAAGCTGAGGTAGTCGCTGGTGAACTTCGCGTCCTTGAAGCTGACCGTCGGAACACTCGCCGGGGTGTCGCTCGCCGAGGAGAGCGCGTAGTCGAGGCCGGTGAAGGTGCCGAAGCGGCTCAGCGCCGTGACGAGCGACCACCGCTCGCTCGCACAGAAGGGGCAGAACTCCGCGCCCACGTAGACGATGCGGGGCTTCCCGTCCTTGAGGACGACGTCACCCGCCTTGGCCTTGATGACGTTCCCCTGGGCGGTGCCGACGCCCACGGCGTCGTACGCGCTGGCCGGGACGCCGGAGAGGTCCTTGGCCAGGACATCGGAGACGGTGCCGGAGCTCTTCGCGCTGGTCTGCGTCGCCTTGGGTGCCCTGAGCGCCGCGAAGATCACCACCGCGATGACGACGACGATGACCGCCGTCGCCGAGCCGGCGATGGCGAGCCGGCGCCTGCGCTCCGCCGCGGCCTGGGCCGCCTTGAGCTGCCTGACCCGCTCGTTGTCCTCACGTCCGCTCTTCGCCACCTTGTCCTTCTCCTTCAGTCCTTCGGTTCCACGGGCCGGGGAGGGCCGTGGGAAACGCTAGTCCATCGACCCTGTACGGGCCCTGTGCGCGGATGGTGAGTGTCTGTGACGCGCTCGGTGCCACCGCTGCCCGGCCGGGGGCCGGGGGAGACGTCGCTCAGCGGTGGGCGGCGCGCTGCCGCGCGATCTCGTAGAGGGTGACGCCGACCGCGACCCCCGCGTTGAGCGACTCGACGGCCGAGCTCATGGGGATCGACACGATCTGGTCGCACGTCTCGCGCACCAGCCGTGACAGGCCCTTGCCCTCGGAGCCGACGACGATCACGACCGGCTCGGTCGCGAGCGCCAGACCGGGCAGCTCGACGTCGCCCTCCATGTCGAGCCCCAGCACGAAGAAGCCCGCCTTCTGCAGCTCTTCGAGGGCGCGGGTGAGGTTGGTGGCCCGGGCCACGGGCAGCCTGGCCGCGGCCCCCGCCGAGACCTTCCAGGCGCTCGCGGTCATCCCGGCCGACCGACGCTCGGGCACCAGCACCCCGTGCCCACCGAAGGCCGCGACGGAGCGGACGACGGCCCCGAGGTTGCGCGGGTCGGTCACGCCGTCGAGCGCCACGATGAGCGGGATGCCCGGTGCCTGCGGGTTGACCAGGTCGCGGACCTCCGCGTACTCGTAGGCCGGCACCTGCAACGCGAGACCCTGGTGGCTCGCGCCGTCGGTGAGGCGGTCGAGCTCGCCGCGGGGGGTCTCGAGGATGGGCAGGCCGCGCCCCGTCGCCAGCTTCAACGCCTCGCGCACCCGGTCGTCGGAGTCGATGCGGCTGGCGAGGTAGAGCGTGGTGGCCGGGATGTCGGCCCGCAGGGCCTCGACGACCGAGTTGCGTCCGGCGACGATCTCGGACGACGCCTTGGAGCGGCGGGTGGTCGAGCGGCCGGCGCCACCAGCGCCACCGGACGTCGTACGCCCGCCGTCAGCCTTGCCTGCTCGCTTGGCTCGCTTGGCGGCGGGGTGGTACTCGCGCTCGACGGCCTTCGGGGTCGGGCCCTTGCCCTCGAGCCCACGGCGACGCTGTCCGCCGGAGCCGACGGTGGGACCCTTTCCGCTCTTGCGGATGGCGCCGCGCCGTTGGGAGTTGCCTGGCATGTGATCGCCTCTCAGGCGGTGGGGTCGGATGCGCCGGTGGACGCGTCGTCGGTGCGTCGGGTGAGCGACCAGCGCGGGCCCGAGGGGGTGTCGTCGATGGAGATGCCGACCCCGGCGAGCTGGTCGCGGATGGCGTCGGCGGCGGCGAAGTCACGGGCGGCCCGGGCGGCCTGGCGGGCCTCGAGCCGGTCGGCCACGAGGGCGTCGAGCGCCTCCTGGGTCTCGCCACCCCCCGCCCCGGAGTCGGTGTGCCACTGGGGCGAGAGCGGGTTGACGCCGAGCACCTCGGTCATGGCGACCACGGCGGCGGCGGCGGCGTGGGCGACGTCGTCCTCGCCCTCGTCGAGGGCGGTGTTGCCCGCCCGTACGGTGTCGTGCACCACCGCGAGCGCGCCCGAGACGTTGAGGTCGTCGTCCATGGCCTCGCGGAACTCGGCGGGCAGCACGCCGTCGACCCCCTCGAGGCTGTGCATCCGGTCTACGCGCTCGAGGAAGCCGGTGAGCCGGTCGACCGTGGCGGCCGCCTCGTGCAGCGAGCCCTCGTGGTACTCGATCATCGAGCGGTAGTGCGCAGCGGTCAGGTAGTAGCGCACCGCGAGCGGCCCTTCGATGGTGACCACCTTGGCCACCTCGAGCGCGTTGCCGAGCGACTTGCCCATCTTCTGCCCGCGCACGGTGACCCAGGCGTTGTGCAGCCAGTAGCGGGTGAAGCCGAGGCCGGCGGCGTGGCTCTGGGCCTGCTCGTTCTCGTGGTGCGGGAAGCGCAGGTCGATGCCGCCGCCGTGGATGTCGAACGCGTCACCGAGGTACTTGCGGGCCATCGCCGAGCACTCGAGGTGCCAGCCGGGACGGCCCCGGCCGAAGGGGGTGGGCCACGACGCGGTCTGCGGCTCGTCGTCCTTGCGACCCTTCCACAGCGCGAAGTCGCGGGGGTCCTTCTTGCCACGGGGGTCGGCGTCCTCGTCGGCGGCCATGTCGTCGGGCGACTGGTTGCTGAGGGACCCGTAGTCCTTCCAGGACCCCACGTCGAAGTAGACGTCGCCGGTGGCGTCGGGCGCTGCATACGCGTGGCCGCGCTCGACGAGCGCCTCCATCAGCTCGACCATCTCGGGCACGTGCCCGGTGGCCCGCGGCTCGTAGGTGGCCGGCAGCACGCCGAGCAGCTCGAGGGCCTCGGAGGTGGCGCGCTCGTTGCGGTAGGACAGGGCGAACCAGTCCTCCCCGGCCTCGGCGGCCTTGCGCAGGATCTTGTCGTCGATGTCGGTGACGTTGCGCACGAGGGTCACGTCGTAGCCGTGGCCGACCTCGAGCCACCGTCTCAGCACGTCGAAGGCGACGGCGAAGCGCACGTGCCCGATGTGCGGCGGGCCCTGGGTCGTCAGACCACAGAGGTAGATGCCGACCTTGCCGTCCTGCAGGGGCACGAAGTCGCGCAGCTCGCGCGCGGCAGTGTCGTAAAGGCGAAGGCTCACCCGCCCAAGGTTACCGGCGGGAGCGCCGTCGGCTCACCGCGCCGACCGGGCAGGAGGCGGCGCGGCCGGCGCGCGCCCTGTCGCGCCGCGCTCGCACCGCATTCGCGGGCACGTGCCCCCGTATGTAGCCCCACCCCCTTCGGCCCCGCGCATTCGCGGGCACCTGCCCCCGTATGCAGCACCGCCCCCCTTCGGCCTCGCGCATTCGCGGGCACCTGCCCCTGTTCCCGGCCGACCCTGGCGGTGGCGACCGGAGGTCCTCACCGGCCCGGCGTCCCCTAGCCTGTGGGCCATGTCCGCACCCGGGGGGTCCGCCCCACCTCCAGCCCCCCGGCGTCACTACGACCGGCTCGACCCCGACAAGGTCACCGCGACCCTCGACCGGCTCCGCGAGCGGATCACGCTCAACTTCGACGAGCCCCGACACCTGGCCGACGTCGTGCTCGAGGTGAGGGCGGTGGTCGTTCAGGTGGCTCGCGAGCCGGGCGCCGCGGCCCCCTGGCACCGGGTGGTGCGGGTCGGCTCCCGGGTGGCCATCGGGCTGCTCGTCGCGCTCATCGTCGTCGCCGTCGGGTCGGCCGTGCGCACCGGCGCCACGCAGGTCGGCGACGTACGGGCACTCGACTGGCTCCAGATCGTCGAGGCCGGTGTCAACGACGTCGTCTTCGCCGGACTGGCCGTCTTCTTCCTGCGCTCGGTGCCCGACCGGATCGTGCGCCGCCGCACCCTCGGCCTGCTCCACCGCCTGCGCTCGCTGGCCCACATCGTCGACATGCACCAGATGAGCAAGGACCCCGAGTCGCTGCTGTCGCTCGGCGAGGGTGGGAGCAACCCCGGGGGTGAGCAGATGAACCGGGTCGAGCTGGGTCGCTACTACGACTACTGCTCCGAGCTGCTCAGCCTCGTGGCGAAGGTGGCCGCCCTCTGCGCCGAGGCCTCCACCGACGCCGTCGTCCTCGAGACGGTCAGCGAGATCGAGAACCTCACCAACGGCATGAGCCGCAAGATCTGGCAGAAGATCAGCCTGCTGCGCCCGGCCCCGCTCGCGTGACGCTAGTGCGGGGTGGGTCCATCACACCCGCCCGGGTCGCGCCAGGGTGGGGTCGACTCAGAGTCGGTGAGGATGGCTGCTGTTCTAGCCGCAGCCGAGCTCACCGACTCTGAGTCAACCTCGGACCGGGTGATCCGCTCAGACCGGCAGCAGCCGGGTGATGAAGGTCGACAGCTGCTCGATGGTGCGGCACTCGTGCATGTCGACGACCGTCGCGTAGTCGTCGGCACAGGAGTCGCCGCTCCCCCACCTGCCCCGAGACTCGGGGTTCAGCCAGAAGGTGCGACGAGACTGGTCGCGAATTCGTTGCAGGGCAACGAGGTTGGCGTCCCCGAAGTTGTTGCGACCGTCACCGAGCACCAGCACCGAGGTGCGCGGACCGACGACGTCGAGGTAGAGCTCGGCGAAGTCGCCGAGGGCCTCGCCGTAGTCGCTGCTGCCGTGCCAGGTCGTCACCCTCGCCTCGCGCAGGATGGCCGTCGTGAGGTCGGGGCGGCCCTGCTGCACGAGGTCGGTCACCTCGTCCATCGCGTTGACGAAGGCGAAGACCCGCACCCGGCTGAACTGGTCGGCCAGCGCCCGCACCAGCAGCATGGTGAAGCCCGAGAAGCCAGCGACGCTCCCGGAGACGTCGCACAGCAGGACGAGCTCGGGCCGCGAGGGGCGGGGCCTGCGGTAGACGGGCCGCACCGGCACACCGCCGGTCGACATCGAGCTGCGCATCGTGCGGCGCACGTCGATGACGCCCCGCCGGGCCCGACGGCGCTTGGCCGCGAGCCGCGTCGCGAGCTTGCGCGACAACGGCCGTACGGCGCCGCGAAGGGCGGCGAACTGCTGGAGGTTGGCCGCCAGGAAGTCGGTGCGCTCGGCGCTGTCGGGCACGGCGTAGCGCGTCATCCGATCGCGTCCGCGCGTCTCCGCCGCCCGCCGCCGGGCCGCCGAGGCGACCAGCTGCCGCAGCCGCTCGAGGTCACGTCGCACCTCGTCGCGCACCAGCCGGTCAGTGAACTCCGTCTCGTATGAAGCCTCCTCGGCCACCGGGCTGCCCCGGCCGCCATCACCGCCCGACCCCCCAGCACCAGCACCCTGACCGCCGCCAGAGCCATCGCCGCCAGCGCCGCCATGGTCGCCACCCTCTCCACCCCCGCCGCGTCCCGCCGCCAGCCGAGCGGCAACTGCGGCAGCCACGAGCGTCTGAGGGCGCAGGCGCTCCATCGTCTGCAGGGCCGACCACGAGAGCGTGCCGGCCCCGCCCGACCCGACCCGTCCGAGGGCGTCGACCGCGCGCTCGGCGAGCTCGGCCAGGGTCTGCCGGTCCTGCTCGGCGAGGGCGCGGGCCAGCAGCTCGCGCAGCTCGTCGACGCCGAGGCGGTCGGGGGCCTCCCCTGTCGGGCGGGTCCGGGCGGTCGGGTCGTCGTCCGGGTCCTCGTGGTGGCGCGACGCCGCCCGCGCGCCCACCCCGGCCGGGAAGTAGAGGTCGAAAACCGCGTCGAAGACGTCGCGCTGGCCACCACGGCGCACGAGGGCCGCGGCCAGACCCTCGCGCAGCCGCTCCCGGTCGTCGAGACCGAGCACCTCCATCACCCGTCCGGCGTCGACCGTCTCGCTGGTGCCGCACGGCAGGCCCTTGCTGCGCAGTGCGCCGACCATCTCGACCAGGCGCGCACCGACGCCGTCGTTCACCACGTCCCGGCCCCGCCGCCCACGTCGACCGCACCCATGGTGAGCCGGCTCAGTGCCGCAGCGCTGCGTCGAGGTCGAGCCCGGCTCGGGCCTTGACCAGGTCGTCCTGGTGCTTGAGCACCGCCCCGAGGGTGGCCTCGACGACGGCGGCGTCGAGGCGGCTGGCCCCGAGCGCGAGCAGGGTGCGGGCCCAGTCGATCGACTCCGAAACCGACGGCGCCTTCCGCAACGGCATCCCCCGCAGGGCGCCGACGACGCGCACCACCGAGGCGGCCAGCGCCGCGTCGAGCCCGGGCACCTTGAGCCGCACGATCTGCTCCTCCAGCTCGGGCTCGGGGAAGTCGAGGTGCAGGAAGAGGCAGCGGCGACGCAACGCCTCCGACAGCTCGCGGGTCGCGTTGGAGGTGAGCACGACGAAGGGCCGACGGGTCGCCTTGATGGTGCCGAGCTCGGGCACCGTCACCTGGAAGTCGCCGAGCACCTCGAGCAGCAGCCCCTCGATCTCGACGTCGGCCTTGTCGGTCTCGTCGACGAGCAGCACCGTCG
>JBBRNQ010000168.1:0-7912 GCA_038230235.1 Actinomycetales bacterium | reverse complement strand
GTCAACGGGCTGCAGGCCACCGCGGCCACCCTGGCCAAGCAGAAGGCGGCCCTGGAGAAGATCTCGGCCGTCGTGCCCGCCGACCTGCAGAACTTCATCGACGCCTACGACCCGGCCACCGGGACGCTGACCTCGCGGGGCAACCTCAACGAGCTGGGTGCCTGGGCGGGCTCGCCTGGGAGCGCCTCGTCCTCGCCGAGCTCGTCGGCCAACTCGAGCCTGCCGATGTTCCTCCCGTCGGTGTCGTCGACGAGCGGAGGCACGAAGTGACCTCCCGTCGCCCCCTGGGTGTGGTGATGACCGCCGCAGCCGTCGTGCTGTCGCTCACCGGTTGCAGCATCCCGAGCCAGGGCATCTACGACGCGCCCCTGCCCGGCGGGGTCACCATCGGCCGCGACGGCTACGAGGTCACGGCGGAGTTCGCCGACGCCCTCGACCTGGTGCCCCAGTCGTCGGTGAAGGTCGACAACGTCGCCGTGGGACGGGTGACGAAGATCGCGCTGCGTCCTGACGGTCGCGCCGCCCTGGTCACCATGCTGCTGCGGGGCGACGTGGCCCTCCCGGCGAACGCCGTCGCGCGGCTCACCCAGACCAGCCTGTTGGGTGAGAAGTACGTCGCCCTGTCGCGGCCCGTCCAGGGGGCGACCGGTTCGTTGCGGACCACCCGGGTCATCGGGTTGGAGGGCACCAGCGAGGCCGTTGACGCCGAGCGGGTGCTGGGTGCGATGTCGTTGCTGCTCAACGGAGGAGGCATCGCGCAGTTCCAGGAGATCTCCCGTGAGCTGACGGCCGTGTCGTCCGGGCGCGAGGCCGAGATCCGGGCCTTCCTCGAGAACATCGCGCAGTTCGTCAAGACCCTCAACACGCGCAAGGAGTCGATCACCGACGCCCTCGACAGCCTCGACCGCCTCGGGCGCACGCTGAACGACAACACGACGAAGCTGACCACCGCTTTGGAGAAGCTCCCGCCGGGGCTCCAGGTGCTGGCCGACCAGCGTCAGCAGCTCATTGCCATGCTCAGCTCGCTCGACTCGCTGTCGAAGGTGACGGTGTCGACACTGTCGCAGAGCAAGGACAACATGGTCGCCGACCTGCAGCGGCTCGACCCGATCCTCACCCAGCTGGCCGCCTCCGGGAAGACGCTGCCGGCGTCGCTGCAGATCCTGCTGACCTTCCCCTTCCCCGACTCGGTCCTCGGGGCGATCAAGGGCGACTACGTCAACGCCTTCCTGGTCACCAACTTCGCGACGCCAGGCACCACGATCTCCAACGACAACTCGGCGGCGGGGTGGCCGAACGCCTACCCGGGATCCTGCGGCTCACCGTCCGACGGCTTCATCGGCGCTCCATGCGCACCGCCGGGGGCGAAGGCCAAGGCCGGGACGGGGTCAGCCACCCAACAGATCGGTCCGCCGCCGATGATCCTGCCGTCGACGACGTCGGCCGCGCCCGGGGTGTCGTCGCCGACGATCGCGTCGACCACTCCGCCGTCCACGCCGACGACGCCGACGACGCCGTCATCCACGCGCCCGAAGACAAAGACCACCCCTCCCGGGGCGACGCCCTCCTCGCCCTCGACCAGGAGGCCATGATGCTCGGCCGCAAGATCGTCACGCAGATCGGGCTCTTCCTCGTCGTCGCGCTCGTGGGCATCTCGGTGATCGCCGTCCGCTACGTGCACATTCCTCGCCTTCTCGGCATCTGCGGGTACACCGTCGTTCTCGACCTGCCCGACACCGGAGGCGCCTACAGCGATGCGGCCGTGTCCTACCGGGGGGTCTCGGTCGGACGCGTCGGCGACATCCGGCTCACGAAGGACGGCGTCGAGGCCGACCTCGACATCAACGGCGACGCCCCGCAGATCCCGGCCGACCTGGTGGCCGTGGTGGCGAACCGGTCGGCCATCGGTGAGCAGTACGTCGACCTGCAGCCCAGGAACGACTCGGCCCCCTATCTGCGGTCCGGGTCGCGAATCAGCATCGCCGGCTCCACGCTGCCCATCCCGGTCGCCTCGCTGCTCGGTGACATCGACCGCTTCGTGAGCTCGGTCCCGCAGAAGGACCTGTCGACGACCGTCGACGAGCTCAACAACGCGACGATCGGCAGCGGCCAGGACCTGCAGACGCTGATCGACGCAGGGCGCAAGTTCACCCGCGCCGCGTCCGACAACTACGGTGTCACCAAGGGTCTGATCGACAGCTCAGCCACGGTGCTGGCCACCCAGCAGCGCTCCAGCGGAGACATCACGTCGTTCAGCACCAACCTCTCGCAGGTCGCTAACCAGCTGCAGAGCTCGGACGGCGACCTGCGCACCCTCATCGGGGCCACTCCGGGTGCCGCCACCGAGGTCAAGGCCCTCATCGACGAGGTGGGTGGCCCACTCGGGGTCCTCATGGGCAACCTCGTGACCACCTCCCAGGTCTTCAGCGCCAATGCCGCCGGTCTGCAAGGGATCTACGTGCGGCTCCCGGCCGCGGTCAGTGCCGCCCAGAACATCGTCGGCCCCGACGGGCTCAAGGTGGGTCTGGCCACCACGTTCTTCGACCCCCTGCCCTGCACCAACGGGTACGCCGGCACAGCGGTGCGCCTGCCCACGGATGTCAGCCCGGGCAAGGGCCTCAACACCTCGGCGAGCTGTGTGCCCACGTCAGCAGGTAGTGACGTGCGCGGATCGGCGGCGGCCGTCCGGGCGGCCGCCGCCGCCCGACCCCCCGCCGTGACCCTGACGACGGTCAGTACGCTGGGAGACCTCTTGGGTGGGCAGGGCTGACGAGGTGCTGATGAAGCGTGACGACGGAGTCGGGCAGGGCCAGTCGTCGTGGACGGTCCGAGCCACGGCAGCCCTCGCGGCTCTCGGGGTGGCCGCCCTGGTGGCCGGAGTGGTCTGGTGGCAGACGTCGACGACCGACAGCGGCCTGGCCTACGGCCGGTTGCGCGACACCGTGACGGTGCAGGCGCGGCAGGACATCGTCGTGCTGACCAGTCTCGACACGAAGGACCTCCAGCGGGGCCTGGAAGCGTGGCAGTCGGTGTCGACCGGGGTGCTGCACGACCAGCTGGCGACCATGCCCGACACCCAGAAGAAGCTGTTGACCGACTCCGGTGCGACCACGACGGGGAAGGTCATCGACGCCGTCGTCAGCGAGCTCGACGACCGTGCCGGCACCGCGCTCGTGCTCGCCGCCGTCGAGCTGACCGTTGTCGGCAAGGACGGGAATCCGTCCGTCAAGCGCAACCGCTACAAGGCGGACGTCCAGCGCGACGGCGACCGGTGGAAGCTCGCCCAGCTGCAGCAGGTGGCGGTGAACGCGTCATGACCCCTCCTGCCCCACGGCGTTCGCGTCGTGCCGTCGCCCCGGTCACCGACCCGTCTCGGGTGTCGGCGTCGGCCGGTACGGCGACCCACGACGCCCCCACGGTCGCCGCCCCGGTGGCCGAGCTGCCGATCCCCGCCCCGGCCGCGGAACCATCGGTGGAGCGCGAGAAGGCGCCCGAGCGGGAGCCGACGTCCCCCGACCGGGCACCCGTGTTCCGCAAGGTCGGTCGCCTGTCCGTCGTCCTGGGCCTGGTGGGCGTGCTCACCCTCGCCCTGGCGGGGGTCTTCGCCGTCCAGGCGCACCAGCTGCGGTCGACCGACAGCGCCTCGAACCTCGCGCTGGTCGACACCTCGCTCACCAACGAGGCCATCTCGTCGGTCAGCGCTAGCCTCAACCGGGTCTTCACCTACGACTACGCCAGCCCCGAGGCCACCCAGCAGGCGGCGTCCGAGCTGCTGGTCGGTGATGCGTCCAGCCAGTACAAGACGCTCTTCGACGCCCTGCAGAGCAAGGCGAGCGGGCAGCAGCTGACCTTGAAGACGACCACCGTGCTGGGCGGTGTCACCACCCTGACGCCCGACTCGGCCCGGCTCCTGGTCTTCCTCGACCAGAGCTCGACCCGCGCGTCCGACTCCTCCAGCTCGACCGCGGCCGCCCAGCTCGACGTGGCCGCCGTCAAGCGTGACGGCGTCTGGAAGATCAGCGAGATCCGCCCGCTCTGAGGTCGGCGCGCCGAGCGCCGCTCTCCCCAGCGCTTCCTCACCCACCGCCCAGCGGCAGGTTGTCGAGGTCGACCGGGTAGGCGTAGGTGTAGACCGCGACCCGTTTGGCGCGCGGGTTCCCCTGGCCGACGCGGCGGTAGCGACCCAGCACCTCCTCCACCTCGGCCCGCATGGCCACCAGCTGCTCCTGGGTCACGAGGGTCACGTGGTCGTCGAGCCCGAGGTGGTCGGCCCAGCCGGGAGGCCAGGAGGCGGCCACGTCGAGCCACTGCTCGGCCTTGCCGGCGAAGTGCCTCACGTAGTCGCGCTCGATCCAGTCGAGGGACGCGGCCGCGTCGTCGTCGTCCCCACCCACCGTGCGCCACGAGCGCGTCTCGCTGGTGGCGCGCCATACGCGCTCCTTGCCTCGGCCTGTGCCTGCATCGACGACCAGCCCGACCGAGGCGAGCCGTCGCAGGTGGTAGCTCGTGGCGCCCGAGTTCGTGGCGAGCAGGCTCGCCAAGGTGGTGGCGGTGGCGTCACCGGAGCGCCGCAGCTGGGCCAGCAACCGCGACCGCAGCGGGTGGGCCAGGACCTTGGCGGCCGCCTCGGGAGACGGGCCGTCGGCTGGGGGAACGGACGTCATCTGTGCACAATACCTGTGCACAGAAGGTTTGCACAAGGCTGTCGGCACTGACCTGACGGGCGTCACTACACGGCATCCCCGCAGGTCAGCCGCCGTATGCAGTCGCCGCCCCCAGGATTTGGGCTCATCGGCTGCCCCTCCGTAGACTGGGATCTGTTGTGCCGGAGCCCCCCAGGGCTGGCGTCGCCGAGCCGGACCCCATCGGGGAGCGGGCTCACGGCCTACGAGACCATCATCCACACGAAAGCTGGACATCGTGCGCACCTACACCCCCAAGCCCGGCGAGGCCGTTCGCGCCTGGCACATCATCGACGCCACCGACATCGTGCTCGGTCGCCTGGCGAGCCAGACGGCGATCCTGCTGCGTGGCAAGCACAAGGCGACCTACGCCCCCCACGTCGACATGGGCGACTTCGTCATCATCATCAACGCCGAGAAGGTCGCCCTCACCGGCGCGAAGCTCGAGAAGAAGCTGTCCTACACCCACTCGGGCTTCCCGGGCGGTCTGCGGGCCACGTCCTACGTCGAGATGCTCGAGAAGCACCCCACCCGGGCGGTGGAGAAGGCCATCCGCGGCATGCTCCCCAAGAACTCGCTCGCCAGCCACCAGATCAGCAAGCTCAAGGTCTACGCCGGCCCGAGCCACCCGCACGAGGCCCAGAAGCCCGTCCCGTTCGAGCTCACGCAGGTGGCGCAGTAGGCCCCCGGTCGGCTGCCCCGACGCATTAGACACCTAGACAAGGAACAGCACATCGTGTCTGACACCAACAACGTCGACGTCCTCGACACCGACGAGCCCGAGATCTCGGAGTACACCTCGCAGTCGGAGGGTCCGGTCGCCGGTGGCGAGCCTGCCCGCCGCCCGTCCGCCTCGGCCCCCGGCGCGGCCACGGGCCGCCGCAAGCAGGCCATCGCCCGCGTGCGCATCGTCCCCGGCACCGGCCAGTGGACGATCAACGGCCGCACCCTCGAGGGGTACTTCCCCAACAAGGTCCACCAGCAGATCGTCGCCGAGCCGTTCACCGTGCTCGAGCTGACCGGCGCGTACGACGTGCTCGTGCGCGTCCACGGCGGTGGCCCCTCCGGCCAGGCCGGCGCCGTGCGCCTCGGTATCGCCCGGTCGCTCAACGGGGTGGACCGCGAGCTCAACCGCCCGGCGCTCAAGCTGGCCGGCTTCCTCACCCGTGACGCGCGGGTGCCCGAGCGCAAGAAGGCCGGTCTCAAGAAGGCCCGCAAGGCACCGCAGTACAGCAAGCGCTGACCGGGCGCCTGCGTCAGCAGGCCCCACTCGGCTTGGCTGCTCACCAGCAGCACCACGACGGCGGCTCGGGCACCCTCCGGGCCGCCGTCGTCGTACCCGCTGCATCCCCCGGGATGCTCGACGAAAGGCGACCTCGTGGCTCGACTCTTCGGCACGGACGGTGTCCGCGGCCAGGCCAACACCCACATCACGGCGGAGCTGGCCCTCGATCTCTCGGTCGCGGCGGCCCATGTCCTCGCGGAGAAGGGCGAGTTTGCCGGCCACCGGCCGTGCGCCGTCGTGGGCACCGACGGGAGGGCGTCGGGGGAGTTCCTGTCCGCGGCCGTCCTCGCTGGCCTGGCGTCCGCGGGAGTCGACGTCCTCGACGTCGGCGTGCTGCCCACGCCGGCCATCGCCTACCTCACGGCCGCGCTCGACGCAGATCTGGGCGTAGTGCTGTCGGCCTCCCACAACCCCATGCCCGACAACGGGATCAAGTTCTTCACCAGGGGTGGTCACAAGCTGCCCGACGACCTCGAGGACGCCATCGAGGCCCGCCTGCGCGAGCCCTGGGAGCGGCCGACGGGCGCCGCAGTCGGCCGGGTACGGCGTCTCGACGACGGCGCCGAACGGTATGTCACCCACCTGCTCACCGTGCTGCCGAACCGGCTCGACGGTCTGCACGTCGTCATCGACGCCGCCCACGGCGCCGCCTCGATCGCCTCGCCCGAGGTGTTCCGGCGGGCCGGGGCGCGGGTCGAGGTCATCGGCGCCGAGCCCGACGGGCTCAACATCAACGACGGCTACGGCTCGACCCACCTGCAGCCGCTGCGGGACGCCGTTCTCGCCTCCGGAGCCGACCTCGGCATCGCGCACGACGGCGACGCCGACCGCTGTCTCGCGATCGACGCGACCGGTGAGGTGGTCGACGGTGACCAGATCATGGCCGTCATCGCCCTGGCTCTGCTCGAGCGGGGGGCGCTGCGAGACAACACCCTCGTGGCCACGGTCATGAGCAACCTCGGCATGCTCCAGGCGATGGCCCGCGAGGGTGTCACCGTGCGTCAGACGGCGGTCGGCGACCGCTACGTGCTCGAGGACATGCGTGCCGGGGGCTACTCGCTCGGGGGCGAGCAGTCCGGGCACGTCATCCTGCTCGAGCACGGCACGACGGGTGACGGGGTGCTGACCGGGCTCCTGCTGGCTGCGCGGATGGCCCAGACCGGGCGGACCCTGGCCGACCTCGCCGGGGTGATGCGCCGCCTGCCGCAGGTCCTGGTCAACGTGCCGGGTGTCGACAAGGACGCGGTCGACGGCGACCCGGCCGTGCAGGCCGCCGTCGCGGCCGCCGTCGCGGAGCTGGGCTCGTCGGGTCGGGTGCTGCTGCGCAAGTCGGGCACCGAGCCGCTGGTGCGCGTCATGGTCGAGGCCGCTGACGAGGCCCAGGCCCACGCCGTGGCCGAGCGTCTGGCCGAGTCGGTGCGCTCCCACCTGAGCATCTCGGTCTGACGCCCGACGTCGTCAGGCTCGGCGCTCGAGCAGCCCCGTGTCGACGTCGTAGACGAAGCCCGCGACCTGGGCCTGCCCGGCGATGAGCGGGTGCTCCGACAGCGTCCGCACGTCGTCGGTCAGGGCGTCGATCTGGTCCTCGACGACGTGGAACTCCATACCGGGGTCGGAGACGCCGGCGGAGGCGGCCACCCGGGCGGAGATCTCGGCAGCGGTGCTGCTCGCGACGGCGCATCGGGTGTGGGGAACGACGAGGATGCGCCGCACCTGCAGGAGGTTGACCCCGAGCACCATGGCCTCCAGGGCGATCGGCGTCAGGCGCGCACCCGGGTTGCGGATGATCTTGGCGTCACCGGGTTTCAGTCCGATCATCCCCAGCGGGTCGATCCGCGAGTCCATGCACGTGAGCATGCCGATGCCTGCGCGGGCGATCCCGTCGAAGCCGGAGAGGTGGAAGTCGGCTCCGAAGGCGCGGTTGGCCTCCATCACGTCGTCGAAG
>JBBRNQ010000167.1:0-7993 GCA_038230235.1 Actinomycetales bacterium | reverse complement strand
GCGCAGTGGTCCCCGCAGGGCGACCCGCCGCAGACGGATCGCGTGCACGGCGGTGAGCAGCTCCCAGGCCAGCAAGTGCCGGTAGTCGTCGGCCACGGCGGTGATTCGTGCCGCGGCGGCGCTGGAGTGGCTCGCGTCGTCCTCGACCGCGGCCGAGAGGTAGGCGGTGCCGAGGCTGTTGGGGCCGGCGGCGACACCTCGCAGGCGCTCGACGCCGGCGGCGGCGGCGTACTCGGCGATGAGCAGCCCCGAGGACCCGGCGTCGACCCCGGCGAGAAACCGCGGCAGCCCGGCGCCGGGGTCGGTCAGCAGGTGCGAGATCCGCGGCAGCCCCGAGGCCGCCGACACGGCCAGCGCCAGCAGCGTCGCGTCGACGGCGAGCGCGAGGTAGGCCGTGTGGAAGCCCCCGTGGTGCGCCACGGTCGGCGGGTGCGTCGTCGCGTCGACCGCAGGGTTCTCCGACCCGGAGTTCGCGAGGCCCTCGACGACGCCGCGCAGCACCGCGAGCTGGTCCAGCAGCGGCCCGTGCACCTGGGGGTAGGTCCGCAGCCCGAAGAAGTCCTGCAGCTGGGTCGCGGGCACCACCGGGTCGGTGCCGAGCAGGTCGGTGACCGTGCGCGCGGTCAGGGCCGCTCCGGGGAAGGGCGTGACGTGCGCCACGACAGCGCCGAGGGCCTCGATGTTGCCCGCCAGCGCGACGTGCGAGAGGGAGTAGACCGTCATCGCCCGGCGCGAGAGCCGCTCGAGCTCGAGGCAGCCGAGCGCGGCCTGACCGAGGGTGAAGGCGTTGCTCGACATCAGGGGGAGCGCGTCGTGGTCGCCCAGGCCGGCGTTGCTGCGCGTCGCGCGGGCCCGCCCGTCGGCGCGCGGCCGCTCCCCGAGCAGGGTGAGCCCCACCTCGGCCAGGGCGGTGAGGTCGCCCGTGCCGACCGCCCCCACGGAGTGCACGACGGCCTGGCCGCCGGGCGCCTCGTCGAGCAGGTCGACCAAGGCGTCGACCAGGCCGGTCGAGGCGCCGGAGGCGCCGACGAGCAGCTGGTTGACCCGCACCGCGAGCGCTGCCCGCACGATGCGGTCGTCGTACGGCGTGCCCCATCCGCCGGCGTGGCTGCGCAGGAGCGACAGCCCGGGGGAGGGACCGGTGGGGCCGACCGCCCGGTCGCGGTTGGCGCCGACCCCGGTGGTACGCCCGTAGACGTCGCGGGTCAGCGCGACCTGGGCCACGGCGGCCGCGGCCCGCTCGACCCGGGCGCGGCCGGTGGCGGTCACCTCGACCCCGGCGCCGTCCGCCACGGCCGCCACGTCCTCGAGGCTCAGGCCCGCACCATCGAGGACGACCACGACGCGTTTCCTCCTGGGCTGGACGGGTATGGCGCTGTCGGGCCCGCGGGGGAGGAACCGGCGCGGTTGAGGCCAGCAGGAGCATGTGACACGCTCATGGCTCGCGTCAAGGTGGGGGCGCGGTCCAGGGGCCCGCCACCGCAGCGCCCACCCCCTGTCGGACGCTCCTCGTAGGATCTCACCCACTGCAGTCAGAACCCACTGCACCCGACCGCAAGGATGAGACGGATGATCGAGTTCGAGTCCGTGACCAAGACCTACCCCGACGGCACCGTCGCGGTCGGTGACCTCTCCCTCACCGCCCCGTCCGGCCAGATCACCGTGCTCGTCGGTCCCTCGGGCTGCGGCAAGACGACGTCGCTGCGCATGATCAACCGGATGATCGACCAGACCGGCGGTCGCATCCTGATCGACGGTCAGGACACCACGTCCGTCGACCCTGCCGTGCTGCGGCGCGGCATCGGCTACGTCATCCAGCACGCCGGCCTCTTCCCGCACCGCACCATCGTCGACAACATCGCCACCGTCCCCCTGCTGCTCGGATGGGACCGACGCAAGGCCCGCGACCGCGCGCACGAGCTGATGGAGCGCGTCGGTCTCGACCGGTCGATGGCGAAGCGCTATCCCTCCCAGCTGTCCGGTGGGCAGCAGCAGCGGGTCGGCGTGGCCCGCGCGCTCGCCGCCGACCCGCCCGTCATGCTCATGGACGAGCCCTTCTCGGCGGTCGACCCGGTCGTGAGGGAGCAGCTGCAGGACGAGTTCCTGCGCCTGCAGGGCGACCTCGGCAAGACCATCGTGTTCGTCACCCACGACATCGACGAGGCGATCAAGCTCGGCGACCAGGTGGCCGTGCTGCGGGTGGGGGGCCGGCTGGCCCAGATCGCCTCTCCCCGCGACCTGCTCAAGGAGCCGCAGGACGACTTCGTCGCCGACTTCGTCGGTCGTGACCGGGGGTACCGCTCGCTCGGTTTCCGCACCGGGACGCTCCCCCTCGGTCCCGAGCCGAGCGTCCCGCTCGGGACGTCGGGTGAGCAGCTGCGGGCCTCGACCGACGCCCCCTGGGTGCTCGTCGTCGACGACCACGGCAAGCCGGTCGGCTGGGTCGAGCCGGTGAAGGTCACCGACGTCGTCCGGCAGGAGTCGATCCACCGCGGCGGCACGGTGGCGGTCGTCGACGGGTCGCTGCGCGCCGCCCTCGACGCCGCGCTGTCGTCACCCTCCGGTCGCGGGGTCGTCGTCGACGCCGACGGCGCACTCCTCGGCACCGTACGGCCGCAGGAGGTCGTGGCCGCGATCGCCGAGTCACCCACCGGCGCGTCGTACGGCGCGCCCGGCGGCAACGAGAGTGCGCCGCAGGACGGGCCATGAGCTACCTCACCTCGCACCTGAGTGACATCGCGACCCTGCTCGGGCGCCACTTCTACCTCGCGGTCATCCCCCTCGTGATCGGGCTCGTGATCGCTCTCCCCCTCGGCTGGGCCGCCCGGCGGTACTCCTGGCTCTACCCGCCCCTGATCGTGGGGACCGGCCTGCTCTACACCCTGCCGTCGCTGGCCCTGTTCATCCTGCTCCCGGGGCTGCTCGGCACGCAGATCCTCGACCCCGTCAACGTGCTCATCGCCATGACCGTCTACACCGTGGCGCTGCTGGTGCGGACCGTCGCCGACGGGTTGGGGGCGGTGCCGCTCGAGGTGCAGATGGCCGCGACCGCCATGGGCTACAAGCCGCTCGCACGCCTGGTGCGGGTCGAGCTGCCACTGGCCGTGCCCGTCATCGCCGCCGGCCTGCGGGTGGCCGTGGTCAGCAACGTGAGCATCGTCAGCGTCGGCGCGATCATCGGGGTCTCGCAGCTGGGCTCGCTCTTCACCGACGGCTTCAACCGCAACTTCGTCGACCCCATCGTCATCGGGATCATCGCCTGCGTCGTGCTGGCGCTCGTGCTCGACCTCGTCATCGTCGGGATCACCCGTGTGCTCACGCCCTGGCAGCGGCTGCGGGTGGCGTCGTGATCGCCGGCATCCTCGCGTGGCTGACCGACCCGACGCACGCCTCCGACATCGGTCGTCGACTGCTCGAGCACCTCGAGTACACCCTCGTGGCGGTCGTGGTCGCGGCGCTGGTCGCCGTCCCGCTGGGTCTGTGGATCGGGCACACGGGCCGGGGCAAGGTCGCCGTGGTCACGCTGGCGGGCGCGGCCCGCGCCATCCCCACGCTGGGGCTGCTGTACTTCGTCGTGCTCGTCCTCGGGCCCCGCCTCGGCGGCGACCTCGCGTTCTACCTGCCCAACGAGCTCGTGCTCGTGATCCTGGCCATCCCGCCCATTCTGTCGGGGGTCTACGCCGGCATCGACGAGGTCGACCCGGCCGCGCGGGACGCCGCGAAGGGGATGGGCATGCGCGGGCTCGAGGTGCTGCGCAAGGTCGAGGTGCCCAACGCGCTGCCGCTGATGTTCTCGGGGCTGCGGTCGGCCCTGCTGCAGGTCATCGCCACCGCGACCATCGCGGCGACCGCCGGCCTCGGAGGCCTCGGGCGCTTCCTCATCGACGGCCTCTCCGTGCGCGACTACACCCAGATGGCCTCGGGCGCCGTGCTCGTCGCGCTCCTGGCCATCGTGGTCGACCTCCTGCTCGCCGCCGTGCAGCGGATCGTCGTCTCGCCGGGAGTCAGCGGCCGGGTGAACCGCCGCGCGGGCCGCAACGCCGGCTCCGCCGCGTCCGGGTCCGCCTCCGGGTCCGCTTCCGGGTCCGACTCCGAGCTCGACCGTGAGCTCGCCACCACCAGTCCTGCAGCATCCACCGCGGCCTGAGTCCCGACCGGCACCAGAGCCGTCCTACCACCCCATGCTCACGCGCGACGCGTGACGTGGTCCCGCCAGAAGAGAGAACCCATCACATGAAGACCACTCCCACCGCCCTCGTGGGCCTCACCCTCGTCTCCGTGCTGGGTCTGGCCGCCTGCGGGTCGAGCACCGCCAGTGACCCGCTCGGCGGGGGCGCCTCGGCGTCGAAGGCCCCCACCGACACCATCGTCGTCGGCTCGGCCAACTTCCCCGAGTCCGAGCTGATCATGGACATCTACGCCGGCGCCCTGACGGCCAAGGGCGTCAAGACGTCGACCAAGCCCAACATCGGCAGCCGCGAGACCTACATCCCTGCGCTCAAGGACGGCTCGATCGACCTCGTGCCGGAGTACACCGGGGTGCTCGACAACTACTTCAACAAGAGCGCCAAGGCGACGACCTCCGACGAGGTCTACGCCGAGCTCAAGGCGGCGCTGCCGGCGACGTTGATGGTGCTCGAGAAGTCGGCCGCCGAGGACAAGGACAGCGTGGTCGTCACGAAGGAGACCGCAGCGAAGTACAGCCTCAAGTCGATCGCGGACCTCGCCCCCGCGGCCAAGGACCTCGTGCTCGGCGGCCCGCCGGAGTGGAAGACCCGCCCCACCGGCGTGCCCGGCCTGAAGTCGCTCTACGGCCTGACCTTCAAGGACTTCAAGGCGCTCGACGCGGGCGGACCGCTCACCGTCCAGGCGCTGAAGAACGGCCAGGTGCAGGCGGCTGACCTCTTCAGCACAGACCCCAACATCCCGGCCAACGGCTTCGTCGTCCTCGACGACCCGAAGTCGCTCTTCGCGGCCCAGAACATCGTGCCGCTCATCACCAAGAGCAAGTCGAGCGACACCGTCAACGCCGCCCTCAACGCCGTCTCGGCCAAGCTCGACACGCCGACCCTCGCCGCGCTGGTCAAGGAGGTCGTCATCGACAAGAAGGACGCCTCCGACGTCGCCAAGGAGTTCCTCACGAAGAACGCTCTCGGCTGACGTGGGTGGGGGCCCGGATGTCGGGCCCCCGCGGCGGCTCCGGACCCCGCACGAGGGCTGGCGGGGCATACGCTGGGCGGTCGGTGGGCACGGGACGCCACCGACCCGACCAGGACGACGATCGAAGGAGTGACCCTGCATGGGCACCTTGGCTGACGCCGAGACGCGCATCCGCGAGGCGGCGATCCAGCTCGTGCAGGAGCCGGGTGGGGGAGTGCGGGTCGAGGACTACATCGCCACTTTGGCCGCGGCCGCCGGTGAGGCGGCCCTGGCCGCGTCAGGCTTCGACGTCGAGCACCACGACCTGGCTCCGGGTTCCGTCCTTCACGACGACGCCGCCAGGAGCCGGCTGACCGGAGACCCCGTGACCAGCCCGGCGCCGTCCGGCACCGTGTGGTCGATCCTCGAGCCGCTCGTCGGGCGGGCCGTGCCGCCGTCGGCCCTCCCCCACCCGCAGGAGCTCTACGACCAGACCGAGCGCAACCTTGGCCGGGCCGGCCCCTGGGGGCTGGTGACGACGGTGGGTGACGACCACGCCCCTGCGCGGGCGCCCCTGCACCAGGCCCTCCTGCTGCGGCCCTCCGTGCTCGAGACCGAGCGACTCTTCGTCGCCGCAGTCTCCGATCGTCACATCGTCACGGCCAGCGCCCTCACCTCGGCGATCGACCAGACCAAGGGCGCCATCGACCCCGCGATATCGCTGCGGCTGGCCCTCGAGGTGCTCTTCGGGGTCGCGCGACTGGCCCCCATGACGTCGGACCGCACCGTGACGGCCTGACGTGCGCGCGGGGGCCGCGCTGATGGCCACGGATGCCGTACGCGTGGTGCTCGCGACGGCGGCGGTGGCGCTCGAGACGGCCATGGTCGTGCAGGGCAGCCGTCCTGACGCCGAGCTCGCAGGACTGCTGGTGCCGCTCGGGCTGACGGCTGGCGCCGTGACGCTGCCCTACCTCGTGGTGGCCGTGCTGGCCCTCGTCGCCCTCGCTCGCCGGGGGCGAGGCGGGGTGGGCCAGACCCTCGGTCTCGCGGTCGTCGACGTGGTGGTCGGGGTGGGGATGCTCCTGGCCCTCGCCCGGGCGGTGCTGGTCGGCGACACCTGGGCCCGTAGTCCCCTGCTCTGGGGGATCGCCCCGCTGGCGCTCGGAGTCGTGACCTTCACGCTGGCTCGTACGGCGCCTCGTCCCGCCGTCGTGTCCTGACCGGGGTCAGACCACTGCGCCGAAGAGCTGGCCGATCCCGAAGGTCACCAGCATGGCCAGGGCCCCTCCGAGCACGACCCGGCCGACAGCCCGGTGGGCCGGTGCCCCCCCGATGCGGGCGCTGAGGGTGCCCGTCGCGGCCAGGGCAAGGAGCACCACCACGAAGGTGACGGGGATGCGCAGACCGGCGGGGAGCAGGATGGCCAGCAGCGGTAGCAGGGCCCCGAGGGTGAAGGACGCCGCGGAGGCGCCAGCCGCGTGCCACGGGTTGGTCAGCGCGTCGGGATCGATCCCCAGCTCGGTGTGGACGTGGGCCGCGAAGGCGTCGTGAGCGGTGAGCTCCAGAGCGACCTGCTGGGCGGTTGCGACGCTCAGACCCTGGGCGCGGTAGAGACCGGCCAGCTCGGCGAGCTCGCCCTCGGGGTCGTCCTCCAGCTCGGCTCGCTCCTTGGCCAGGAGGGCGCGCTCGGTGTCGCGCTGGCTGCTCACGGAGACGTACTCACCCAGAGCCATCGCCACGGCACCGGCAGCCAGCCCGGCGACGCCTGCGGTGAGGATGGTCGTGCGGTCGGTCGTCGCGGCCGCGACGCCGACGACGAGACCGGCCGTCGAGACGATGCCGTCGTTGGCCCCGAGCACCCCGGCGCGCAGCCAGTTGAGCCGGGCAGCCAGCCCCGTACCATGCGGCTCCTGCGGGTGCCGTTCGTACGGAGCCCCCGAAGGCGCGGCAGCAGGGACGGTCGGCAGCCCGGGGGAGGTCATGCTCCGACGCTAGGCGGGAGCAGACCGTCCCGGCAGGGCCGAAGGGCCCGGGCCCGGCACTCACCCCCCGAGGTCGACTCAGAGCCGCTGCAGTTGGCTGAGGTAATAACGGCAGTCGAGCGCACCGACTCTGCGTCGACCCCGGGCCTCCACGCGCGCTAGTCGGCGCGGCGGACGGCGGCCAGGAGCATCTGCGCGACGTCGACGACCTCGACGTCTTCGCGCGCCGAGCCGTCGGCCTGCTTGCCGGTGAGGCCGTCGCTGATCATGACCTTGCAGAAGGGGCAGCCGACGGCGATCCGGTCGGCCCCCGTGGCGAGGGCCTCCTCGGTGCGGTTGATGTTGATCCGCGTGCCGAGCTTCTCCTCCATCCACATGCGGGCACCACCGGCGCCGCAGCAGAAGGACCGCTCGCCGCTGCGCGGCATCTCGCGCAGCTCGACCCCCGGCAGGGCGCCGAGCAGCTCGCGCGGTGGGGCGTACACCTTGTTGTGCCGACCCAGGTAGCACGGGTCGTGGTAGGTGACGACGGGAGCGGTCGAGGCCGCGCCGGTCGAGGACGCGTCACCGGGACGGGCGACGGGCACGAGCTTCTTGTCGCGCACCAGCCGGTTGAGCAGCTGGGTGTGGTGCACGACCTCGTACTGCCCGCCGTTCTGCGGGTACTCGTTCTTCAGCGTGTTGAAGCAGTGCGCGCAGGTGACGACGATCTTCGTGGCCTTCGCCTCGTTGAGCACCTCGACGTTCTGCGTGGCCAGCATCTGGAAGAGGAACTCGTTGCCGGCCCGGCGGGCGGAGTCACCGGTGCACGACTCGCCCTCCCCGAGCACGGCGAAGGTGACGCCGGCGCTGTCGAGCAGCTCGGCCACGGC
>JBBRNQ010000166.1:0-8045 GCA_038230235.1 Actinomycetales bacterium | reverse complement strand
GCTGCGGGGTGGTGATGACGTCGATGCGCCCACCGTCCCTCTCGATGACACTCCACTCGGGTGTCACCTCGGCGAGGTTGCGCAGGGCCCTGCTCCGGACCTCGTCGGGCGGGCCGAGCCGCTCGACGTCGACGGTGCGCAGGACCCTCGCGCGACCGGCCTGCGCCGGCGCCTCGACGGGACTCGCCGGCTGGGGGCCGTTGTCCCGATCGAGGTCATCGGGGTCCTCCTGCTCGTCCTCCACGCGGGTGCGCTTGGGAAGCACCAGCTGGAGCACCTCGACCAGCTGGGGGGCGACCTCGAGCGGGGCAGCCGCGTCGCGGGGCACGTCGTGGACGTGCACGAGCAGGGGATGGACGGCCGCCAGCAGGTCGTCGTGGGGCAGGTCGGGCAGACTGCTCGCTCCGGGGTCTGCGGGCGACGCCAGGGCGGCGTCGACGTGCGAGCCCACGACGTGCGCCCACGCGGCCGGCCCGCGCTCGTCGGCATGACAGGCGGCCATCACCGGAGCGAGGTCGAAGGTCCGCCCCCAGGCGTCGACCGCAACCCCCGGGTGCACGAGCATGTCGACCCCACCCTCGACGAAGGAGCGGTGCACGAGCATCCGCACGCGGTCCGCCTGGCTGGCGCCCAGGAAGGGGAAGACGGGGTCGACGAGGACCGGCTCGGCAGAGGGGGACGCGCGTCGTCCGAAAAGTGCCACATGACGATGGAACCACGGCGAGGGCACACGCTGGTGGCGAACCACACGACTGCGGCAGCAGCGTGCCACGCTGGCCCCTCGATTCGCCCTTCAGCCGAGGACGTCGGTGGCGGTCTCCGTGCGCCCGCGCCTGCGCAGGTAGGCATGCCACAGGAGGCGGGCGGCACTGGCCCGCAGAGGTCTCCAGCGCTCGCCGATCCTCTCGAGGTCCACGGGGCCGGGTGTCGAATCGAGGAGCAGGGCCTCGCCCACCGCCACCTGGAGCGCCCGGTCGCCCACGGGCCAGACGTCTGGTCTCCCCAGACAGGCGAGCAGGTACGAGTCGGCGGTCCACTGCCCGATGCCGGGCAGGGCGGTGAGGCGGCGCCGTACGGTGTCGTCGTCGGCCGCCTCCAGCGACGCGAGGTCGAGCCCCCCCGAGACCACGGCCTCGGCGAGGGCCCGCAGGTAGCGGTCCTTCTGCCGCGAGACACCGTCCTCGCGCAGCTCCGCAGCGGTCGTGGCCAGGACGCCTGCCGGGGTCATGGTGCCGATCCGTGCGCCCACCCGGCGGTAGGCCGCGGCACCCGACGCCAACGACACCTGCTGCTCCAGCACGAGCAGCACCAGCGCGGGGAACCCGGGCGGGCGGACCCACACCGCCGGTGTGCCGTACCGGTCGACGAGCGCGGCGAGGTCGGTGTCGCGGGTGACCAGGTCACCGACGGCGCACTCGAAATCGGCCTGGTCCACCTCGCGACGCTACCTCGGCGGACCAGTCCCCTGCCTCTGGCCACCTCTAGAGCTTGCCTGCGGCCCGTGACCTGATGGCGAAGTCGTTCGCCCAGCTGGCGAACCACTGCCCCGACGGCGGGCCGCCGTTGCAGGTGCCGTCTGACTCGCCCGGGTGCTTGATCCACAGGTAGCCGTCGAGGCCCGGGGTACCGGTGACGGCGTGGGGCTTGCTCCCGGCCAGTCGCCCCGACGGGTTGCACCACAGGAAGGTCGCCGTCGGCCCGGCGCCGTTGCGCGAGGTGTCGACGACGAAGTGCTTCCCGCCCAGCAGTGACGAGATCTGCTGGCCGTAGGCCACCTCGTTCCTGGTGGTGTAGAAGTTCGAGACGTTGAGGCTGAAGCCCCTCGTCTTCGCGACGTGGGCGTCGCGCAGTCGGCTGGCCGCCTGCGCAGGCGTCAACCAGTCCTCGTGACCGGCGTCGATGTAGACCGCCGTCGTCGCGTCACGGGTGAGGACGTCGACGGCGGATGCGAGGGTGCGGAGCCGGGTCGCCAGCGCCGCCGACCCGTCCGTGCAACCACCGGCGGGCAGGGCGTCGGGCTCGAGGATCACGATGACACGGCGCCCGGCGATCAGCGTGCGGATCGAGCTCACCCAGGCCGTGTGCTGGGCCGGCGTCTGCGTGCCGCCGGCGGAGTAGCCGCCACAGTCCCGGTCGGGCATCCCGTAGAAGGCCAGGAGGGGGGTGCGACCCGCGGCCGCCGCCCCCCGGAGGTAGTCGGAGATCTGGGCGGCGCCGTCGGTGGGGGCGATCCACCGGGCCTGGGGGACACTCGCGATATTGGCCGCCGCCTGCTGGGTCGTGCCGCTCGTCACCTTGCCGACCGCCGAGGCCAGACTGATCGGGTCGGCGTAGATCCGGGCCGGCGCCAGCGGGTTGGCTCCTGCGACGACCAGGGGCGCACCCGCCACGGCACCGGAGGACGCAGCGGCCCCGCCCTCGACGGGCAGGGTGGCCCGGGCCGGCAGGGCCTGCGTGGTCCCGAGGAACGCACCCAGGGCGAGGGCGGCCGCCAGGGCGCTGGCGAGCGGGCGGGCTCGTCGTCCGCGGACCCGGGGGGATAGGCAGGTGCGGTGGGGGTCGGTCTGCCGGCTGGTGCGGGTCTGGGTGGTGGTGTCGGTCGGGGTGGTTTCGGTCGGGGGGGTGGCGTCGGTCGGGGTGGATTCGGTCGGGGGGGCGGTGTCCGGGCGGGGGTGTCGCCGTCGGGGCATCGGGGGTCTCCTCGTCGTGGGGCCAGCCACGAGTGTCGGTCACCACCTCCCCTGGCGACGAACTGGATGGTGGCTGATGCCCGCCACCGGTCTGCGACCCGGGCCGGGGGTGCCCCCGGTTGTCGCGCTTTGACCTCTTTGACGTTTCGGTAACCCGACAGGGGCATCGACGGTCGCCACGTCGGTCGCCGGCAGCGAGTCGAGCAGCTGCCCCACGAGGGTGCCGACCACCGCCGCCGGCAACCCACACCAGCACGGACAGCAGATGCGCGCCGTACGGCGACGCGGCGTCGGAGTCAGAGCCGTCCGGCCGCCTGTGAGCGGCTGACGAAGTCGGCCGCCCAGCTGTCGAACCACTGCCCGGACGACGGACCGCCCAGGCAGCTGCCGTCGGACTCACCGGGGTTCTTCACCCACAGGTACCCGTCGAGGCCGTCGGTGCCGGTGACGCCTCCCGGAGCCGCCCCGGCGAGGCGCCCGGCGGGGTTACACCACTCGAGCCCGGCCGTGGGACCGGCGCCGTTGCGCGAGGTGTCGACGACGAAGTGGCTGCCGCCGAGCTGCGCTGACACCTGCTGGCCGAAGGCGACCTCCGTGCTGGTGGCGTAGAAGTTCGAGACGTTGAGGCTGAAGCCGCGCGCCCGGTCGACGTGGGCCGCCCGCAGCCGGCTCGCCGCGTCCGCGGCGGTCAGCCAGTCCTCGTGGCCGGCGTCGATGTAGACCGACGTGGTGGCGTCGCTGGTGAGCACGTCGACCGCCGACCCGATGGTGCCGAGCAGCTCGCCGAGGGCCGCCGACCCGGTGGTGCACCCCCCGTGGGCGAGCGCATCCGGTTCGACGACCACCACCACGTCGCGACCGGAGATGACCGACCGCACCTGGGTCACCCAGGCGAGGTAGGCAGCGGCGTTGGCAGCGCCTCCCGCGGAGAAGCCTCCGCAGTCGCGTCCGGGGACGCCGTAGACGACGAGGACGGGGACCCGTCCGACCAGCCTGGCGCCGCTCAGGTAGTCGTTGAGGTTCGAGAGGCCGTCGGTCGGGGCGATCCAGCGCGCCTGGGGCACGTCGGCGAGCACCGCGGCCGCCGCCGCCGACGGGCCACCGGATGCCGCGACGCGCGCTGCCTGGCTCGTGGGGTCGCCGTAGACCGTGCCGCCGGCCAGCAGGTTGACCGACGACGCCGCCGGGGGCGTCCACGGCGGCTGCGAGGGCCCAGGGGAGGCGGGCGAGGAGGAGGAGGAGGAGGACGGCGGCGAGGAGGGGGATGGCGGGGCTGAGGAGGCAGGCCTGCTCGCACCGGATGGCGACGTCGACCCGGGTTGACCAGCCGACGAGCTGCCCGAGGCTGGTCCAGCCTGGCTCGCACCCGCAGGTCTGCGCGCTGCGCTCCGGGCGGTGGTCGGCTGGCCGGTGGCGTCTCGGGCGAAGGGACCCCCTGGACGCGTGGCCGTCCCCGAGGGGAGCAGCACGCCGCTGGTGGCGACGCCGCCACCGGTGGGCAGCGCGTACGACGGGTCGTCGAAGTTGCGACCGACGTGGGCCAGGTATCCGGACACGGTCTGGGCCAGCTCCTGGGTGCGCAGCGAGCTCAGCTCCTGCATCCCCCCGACGAGGCCGACGACGGCCAGCACGGCGGCCAGCACGAGGACCGCGGGATGACGAGCCGCGCGGGACCGGGCGGGCTGGCGCTGCTGGGCTCGTGCGGCGCGGGTGGCCGCCAGCTGCTTGGCCTCCGCCCGCGAGCGCGGGACGGTGGTGAGGGTGGCCTCGCCGGGGCTGAGCTCGACGAGACGCGTGGGGGCTGGGCGGCTGGTAGAGGGGCGGGTGACAGCTCGGCGGGTGGTAGCCGAGCGGGTGGTGTCTGGGCTGGTGGTGCCTGGGCTGGTCGTGACGGGGCTGGTCTCTGATGGGGGTCGCCGGCCCGTCAGCCGACCTCCCGCGGGAGCCTCGTGCCGGCCCCCGCCGCGACGCCGCCGGCCGCCGCCCACGACCACCCGAAGCGGCGGTTCGGGCGGGCGGTGGCGACCCCCGCGGCTGCCCCCCGACGTCTCGACCGGCCGACGCCGGTCACTGCGCGACCCTGAGGCCGACTCCACCGCTGACCGGGGTGGCACCGGCGCCACGGAGGCCAGCGGCGACGCGGGGGGCAGCGGCAAAAGGGATGGCAGTGGCGGTCGTGATGACGCGGGTGACATGCGCGACACGGGTGGCAGCCGGATCACCCGTGGTAGCGGCGACACGGGCGACTCGGTGTCCCGGAGGTGAGGACGCTCTGGGGGCATCGGGGAGGACTCCTCGGGGGTGGGGTCGGCCCCGAGTATGGGCCATCCGAGCCCGTCGAGGGGCTACTTGGAGAGAGACGTCATCAGAGTCGCAGCCGAGTCGACCCGCTTCGCCCCGGTACGGATAGGCTTGTCAGGCAAGCCTTTTCGCGGTCATCCTCGTCTCGCGTCCTGCACTGACGTCTCCGGACCCGCTCTCACCCGCCCCGGCGTCACGGCCCCCACCGGCGTCACGCCGACCGACCTTGCCCGGCCACCAGGTCCACTGACCGAGGTCCACCGCGAGCGCCGGCACCAGCAGCGAGCGGACGACGAGGGTGTCGAGAAGCACCCCGAAGGCGACGATGAAGGCGATCTCGGCGAGGAAGAGCAGGGGCAGCACCGCCAGGGCACCGAAGGTCGCCGCCAGCACGATGCCGGCGCTGGTGATGACGCCCCCGGTGACGGCGAGCGCCGTGAGGACTCCTCGGGTCGGCCCCGACGTCGCGGTCTCCTCCCGCGCCCGCGTCATGAGGAAGATCGAGTAGTCGACACCGAGCGCCACCAGAAAGACGAAACCGTAGAGCACGGTGGTCGGATCTCCCCCGGGGAAGTGGAAGACGTGGTTGAAGACGAGCGCCGAGATCCCCATCGTCGCTCCGAAGGACAGGATGTTGGCGAGGACCAGCAGGACGGGCGCCACGAGCGAGCGCAGCAGCAGCATCAGCACGACGAAGACGACCGCGATGATCGTCGGGATGACGACCCGGAGGTCGCGGGCGGCCGCGGTGCGCACGTCGAGGGTCTGGGCTGTCTCGCCACCGACGAGCACGTCGGGACTGACCTTCGCGAGGTCGGCTCGCACTCGCCGTACGGTGTCCACCGCCGCCGGTGAGTCGGCCGCGTCGGCGAGCGTCGCCTGCACCAGCACCCGGCCGCCCACGACCTTGGCCGGCGCCCCGGGAGCCGCACCGGCGTACGGGTTCGACACCCCCTGCTCCGTACCCAGGGCCGTGAGCACACCATCGGCCGCCGCCTGCGGCGCGATGACGAGCACCGGTGACCCCGAGCCGGCGTCGAAGTGGCGGGCGAGCACCTCCTGGCCCTTGACGGCGTCGACCTTGGTGAGGAAGGTGTCGGACTGCGAGATGCCGTCGGCCTTGAGCGTGGGCAGGAACGAGGCGGCCGCCAGCAGCACCAGCGCGGTGACGACCCAGGTCGCCCGGGGGCGGTGGCCGACGAAGCGGGCGATCCGACCCCAGCCGCGACCCGCATCGAGCGAGTCGGAGCGGTGGGTGTGGTCCACGCGGGGGATCGCCGGCCAGAAGATCCACCGGCGGCCCAGCAGGAGCAGGGCGGGGAGCAGCGTGAGGGCGGACACCAGCGCACCGAGGATGCCGAGGGCGCCAACGGGCCCCAGACCCGAGGTGCCCTTCAGCTCGGCGAGGGTGAGCGCCAGCAGGCCGAGCACGACGGTCGCGGCACTGGCCGCGATCGGCTCGACGGTCGCCCGCCAGGCGGTGCGCAGGGCGGCCCAGGTCGACTCCTGGTCGTGCAGCTCCTCCTTGTAGCGCGCCACGAGGAGCAGCGAGTAGTCGGTCGCCGCGCCGACGACGAGGATGGACAGGATGCCCTGGCTCTGACCGGTGACCGTGATGTGACCGGCATCAGCCAGCTTGTAGATGACGAACCCCGCGGCCGAGAGGCCGAAGCCGGCGGTCAGCAGCACCGCGAAGGGCAGCACCGGGCTGCGGTAGACCACGAGGAGGATGACGAGCACGACACCGAGGGCGACGAGCAGCAGGATGCCGTCGATGCCCGCGAAGGCCGAGACGAGGTCGCCGATGAAGCCGGCGGGCCCGGTGACGTAGGCCGTGTAGCCGGCCTTCTGCAGGTCGGTCTCGACCGCGGCCTTGACGGCGCTCGTGATGACCGTGAGCGGGGAGACGTCGCCGACCGTCTGCGCCGTCTTGGTGGTGGAGAGGGGCAGCACCACGATGAAGGCCTTGCCGTCCTTGCTCGGGACCGCGGCGACCTGTGGGGCGACGAGGTAGTCACCGACCGTGGCCGCCGTCCCCCCGAGCTCGAGCGGGAGGGCTGCCAGCCTGGCAGCGAAGGACGAGGCGGCGGTGAGGTCGGCCGGGGTGAGGGCCGCTCCGCGCTCGGCCACGATGATCAGCGGGAGGGTGCCCTGGTCGGAGAAGGCCTTGGCCGCCTCGTCGACCTTGGTCGACTCTGCATCCGGCGGCAGGAAGGAGGCGTTGTCGTTCTTCTGCAGCGACGAGAGCTGTCCGATCGACTGACCGCCGATGCTCCCGATGGCGAGCCACGCGAGCAGGACGGCGACCGCCCCGAGGACGACCCGGCGGCCGATCCGGGGGCGGGGCGGACGGGCGGCGGTACCGGTGCTGCGGTCGGGGTCGGTGTCGGTGCGGCGGGCAGCCACGGTGGGTCCTCTCTGGGCGCGGTCACCGTGAGGGAGTTACGATGGCTCAGCACCTTGATCAACAGATACCTAAGTTGGTGACCTATTTCTAGCACGCAGCGCGGCGCGCAGCCAGTCTCGGGAGTGGCCGATGCCATTCCGGGCTGGCGTCCGAGCCAGACCCTCAGCACCCTGCAGACGCTCATCGACGTCGCCGGGTCGGTCCCCGCGGCCGTGGCCCGCCGAGCCGACCTCAGCACCTCAGAGCTCCACGCGCTGCGTCACCTCTCCGTCGAGCCGCTCGGGCCGGCCGAGCTGGCCCACCGCCTCGGCATCACGACGGCAGCCGCCTCCGGCGTCGTCGACCGGCTCGCGGGCCACGGGCACGTCGAGCGCCACCCCCACGCCCGCGACGGGCGTCGTACGGAGGTCCACCTCACCACCACCGGGCGGGCCGAGGCCATTGCGCGGATGGCCCCCATGTTCACCGCCCTGGCCGCTCTCGACGGCAGCCTCACCAACGACGAACGGGCCGCCGTCGACCGCTACCTCACCGGCGCCATCGCCGCCATCCGCACCCTCCTCTGTCGGGGGCGGGGGCCGGCGCGCCCCGGGGGGCGGGGGGGGCGGGGGGGGGCGGGCGGGCCCCGGGCCGCCCGCCCCCCCCGG
>JBBRNQ010000165.1:0-8051 GCA_038230235.1 Actinomycetales bacterium | reverse complement strand
GTGCCGAGGGCGGACAGCCAGGCGCCGGCGACGAGGAACAGCAGCGCCTTGGTGGCGGCGTGGGCCACGAGCTGGGTGGTGCCGGCGGTCACGCCACCGACCCCGGCGGCGAGCACGACGAACCCGAGCTGTGACGCGGTCGAGGCGGCGAGGACCTGCTTGAGGTCGCGCTGGGCGATCGCGACGACGCCGAGGACGACGGCGGTGACGGCGCCGACCCAGGCGACGGCGGTGCCGACCCAGGTGGCGGTGAGCAGGTCGGGCACGCGCAGCAGCAGGTAGCCGCCCATGGCGACCATGGCAGCGGAGTGGAGAAGGGCGCTGACCGGGCTCGGGCCGACCATGGCCCGCGACAGCCAGAAGGAGAAGGGCAGCTGGGCCGCCTTCCCCAGCCCGGCGACGGCGATGCCCGCGGCGACGACGGTGCGGGGGCCGGGGTCGGCGTGCGCGAGGTCGGCCAGGGCGAGCCCGTGGCCGCCGGCGAGCGCTGCCGCGGCGGCGACGTAGAGCCCGAGGTCGGCGCAGCGCGTGGTGGCGAAGGCCACGAGACCGGACGACACCCGCTCCGGGTCGCGCCAGGAGAAGCCGATGAGGGCGTACGACGTCGCGCCCATGACCTCCCAGGCCAGCAGCAGCGTCGGCAGGGTCGTGGCGGTCACGGTGAGCAGGACGGCGGCGGTGAACAGCAGCATGAGCCCGCCGAAGCGGCCCGGGGCCTGCTCGACGTCTCGTTCACCGCCGGCCGCGAAGGTCAGCGCGAGGAGGGCGACGGCCGCGACGGTGACGGACACGACGGCAGCGAGCCCGTCCACCCGCAGCCCCAGGTCGGTGCCGAGCAGAAACGGGGTGCTGGCGCTGGGGCGCACCGTCGCGGCGACGAACGTGAGGGCCAGGGTGGCCGCGGCGGCGCTCAGGGTGGCGCCGTGCGCGACCCGCCGAGACGTGGGTCGGGTCAGGGCCAGCGTCGCCCCGGCGAGGGCGGGCACGACGGGCAGCGCCCAGGCGAGCAGGCTCAGGTGGGGGCTCATGCGGGCGTCATCGGGCGAGGTCTCCTGCCATGTCGGTCATGTCGCTGCCTCGTCGCCGGTGGACCAGGACGGCGACGGCGAAGCCCATGGCCATCTCGAGGGTCATGACGGCGAGGATGACGAGCAGCAGCACCTCCCCGGTGGGATGCGGGGCCAGGAAGGCCCACATCGCTCCGGCGGCGAGGACGACGCCGTTGAGCATGAGCTCGAGCCCCATCATCACCATGACGACGACCTGCTGGGACAGGGCCCCGTAGAGCCCGACGCAGAAGAGGGCGGCGGCGACGACGAGGACGAGCTGGAGGGTCATCGCCCCACCCCACCGGGTGTCGGGTCCGAGGCGGGGTGGTCGAGGTCGTCGCCGAAGCGGTCGTAGCGGGTGCGTCCCGAGGCGAGCACCACGCCACCGACGATGGTGGCGAACATGATCGGGCTCACCGACATCATCACGAGCATCTTGCTGCCCATGAGGGTGTGGCCGAGGGCTGCGATGTCGGAGGCGGTGGGGGCTGACCCGGCCGCGCCCGGCCACGGGGCCACGACGATGCCGACGACGAGCAGGGCGAAGAGTGCGATCGAGACGGCGAGGGCGGGCCGCTTCCCGTGGACCATGTCCATCGGCATGAGGGCCGGGTTCATCCCCATGAACATGATCATGTAGACGGCCATGATGGCCATCTCCATCACCATCATGAGGATGGTGATGACCCCGAGGTAGGTCAGGCCGAAGGTCAGCAGGGCGACCGCGACCGCGACGAACGACACCGCCAGGGCGTAGGTCGCGCGGGCCATCGAGTCGACCACGAAGACCAGTGCCCCGGTGAGCACCGAGACCGCGGCGAGGAGCAGGAAGACCACGATCACGGCTGGTTTCCCTTCTCGAACCGGCGTCGGGGACGGTCGGTGCTCATGACGCGACCACCAGCGAGACGACGAGCAGCTGGGCCAGTGCGAGCGGGAGCAGGACCAGCCAGCCGACCTCGAGGAAGCGGTCCGGCCGCAGCAGGGCGAGGCGGCCGCGGACAGCGACCAGGGCCAGCACGACCACGAGGGTCTTCAGACTCATCCAGGCCCACCCCGGCAGGAGCGGGCCCTGGGTGCCGCCGAGGAACAGGGCGGTGGCGAAGGCGGATCCGGCCGTGAGCAGCAGGTAGCGGCCGGCGCTCGCGAGCAGCCGGTCGGGGCCGGAGAGCTCGGCCAGCACCCCACCGGCGAGGTCGGGTGCGGCGGCCGGCGACAGGGGGCCCCAGACCGAGAAGCCGACGACACCGAGCAGGGTGATGGCGAAGGCGACCGGCATCCACACGACGTACCACAGCCCCGACTGGGCGGCGACGACGTCGCTCACGCGCAGGCTGCCAGCGGCGACCGCCGGTGTCGTGAGCGCGAACATCAGCGGCAGCTCGTAGGCCAGCGCCGTGGCGAGGAAGCGGAAGGCCCCGACCAGGGCGTAGGTCGAGTTGGCGCCCCACCCGAGCAGCCACACCAGGGCCCAGACCACGACGTCGGCAGCGTTGAACCAGACGATCCCGATGGGTGAGTCCAGCACGGCAGGAGGCCCGAGGGGGACGACTGCGGCCATGAGCAACGGGATGAGGGCAAGCCCGGCGCCGCCGATGCGCCACAGCGGAGAGTCGGCCGCCAGCAGGGTGCGCCGCTCCTGGCGCAGCAGACGGGCCGTCTCGGTCGCCGGGAGCAGGGCGCCCACGCCCGGGGACGCACCGACGGCGCGCGCGGCAAGGGCGCCGTGCGCGGACGCAGCGAGGGTGGCGAGGACCAGGAGGGTGGCCACTGTCCACCACACCGGGATCAGGGTCATGACGGGTGCCCCACGAGGCTGGCGACGGTCAGGCGGGCGGACGCGAGCTCACAGCCCACGAGGAGGTCCGGAAGGGCAGTGGCAACGGTGTCGAGACCCGTTGCGACAGATGGCGTCTCGCTGCTGAACGCGGTCAGCCGCAGGAGCCGGTCGTAGGCGTCACCGACCCACGCACCGGGCCATCCGTGGTCGGCAGCCTGCTCGGGGCTGACCGGGCCGACGCGTCGCAGTGAGCGACGCAGGGTCCGTGACCGCCCCACGCGACGGCGCAGGTCGTCAAGGTCGGGGCTCTCTCCGTCGAGGACCTGGTCACGGGCGGACCGAGCTCGGGCCGCCAGTCCCTGCGCTCCGGCGAGATCCAGCACCCGGGCGGCGGCATCGAGCCGGTAGGCCCCCGTGGCGAGATCCGCTGCGGTGTGCGCGTCGGTGTGTGTGGGGTGCGGGGCGACGTCGACCTCGACGCCAGCGATCACGTCCCCGGACAGGGTGGCGGTGACGACGAGCCCGGCCGGCCACGAGGCGAGGACCGGCCCGAGCGGCAGGTGCAGCACGTCCATCTCGAGACCGTCCCGGTCGGCGTCCCACCCCGACGCCAGGGCGATCCCGCCCGGCCCGGACATGTCCATGTCACCGTCCATGCCGTCCATGCCGTCCATGCCGTGGCCTTCGTCGTGCTCGTTGGGCTGCTCCTGCTGGTCGTCCTCACGCTGCGGATCGGGCTCCGGTCGGGCCTCCTGCGCCGACCACCCGCGGTAGCCGGCGGCGAGGGCGTCGAGCGTCGGCTCGACGCCGGCGACCGTGACGAGCCTGCCTCGGCTCCGCGGCCCGGGGACCTGTGTCCAGACGTGCTCGACGCCCGCGGTCTGTGGCGGGCCACTGGCGTTGCCGCACTCCAGGAGGGCGTCGGTGTCGGCGGGAGACGTGGCGAGGACCCAGCCTCGCGCGGTGACTGCGCGTTCGGCCCGGGCTCGCGTCACGAACCCGCCCGGGTGCTCGACGACGAGCACGTGCAAGCGCCGCGAGGCGAGCCGGGCGAGGGCGCCGCTCAGACCCATCGCAGTGCTCCCTCGCGCCAGGCCCACAGCACCCCGACGAGCAGGACACCGAGGAAGGCGAACATCTCGACGACCGACCCGAGGCCTTCACTGGCGACGACGACCGCCCAGGGATACATGAAGAGCATCTCGACGTCGAAGGCGAGGAAGAGCAGGGTCGCGACGTACCACCGGGCGTGGAAGCGCGACAGGGCGTGTTCGGTGGGTAGCGCCCCCGACAAGAACGGCAGCGCCGGCGCGGGCAGGGCCTGGTGGGTGAGGCGGTGGCCGCCGTACAGCGTGGCAACGCCGAGCAGACCGGCGCCGAGCAGCAGGAGCAGCGGGAGGTAGGCCATGCGCGCTCAGGACCTGACTAGGCGGGCGATGGCGGCGGAGGCCTCGGCGAGCTTCGCGTCGGCGGCGGGCCCACCCTGGGCGACGGCGTCGACGACGCAGTGGCGCAGGTGGTCCTCGAGCAGGCCGAGCGAGACCGCCTGCAGGGCCTTGGTCATGGCCGAGACCTGGGTGAGGATGTCGATGCAGTAGGTGTCCTGCTCGACCATCCGCTGGAGCCCACGGGCCTGCCCCTCGATGCGCTTGAGCCGGGCGAGGTAGGCGTCCTTGTTGCCGATGTAGCCGTGCGGGCCGTCGTGCCCACCGGCGAGGTCGACGGGGACGGTCACGGGGGTGTCGGTCTGCCCGGTGGGGTTGCTCGGGAGGTCGGTCATGGTTCAGCCCTTCTCCCTCTCGGAGGTGATGGAGTGCCCGGTGAAGCCGCGAAGCCGCAGGCTGTTGCCGACGACGAAGAGGGACGACAGGGCCATGGCGGCGCCGGCGATCATGGGGTTGAGCAGACCGGCAGCGGCCAGGGGCAGTCCGGCAACGTTGTAGGCGAACGCCCAGAAGAGGTTGCCCCGGATCACCCCGAGCGTGCGTCGGGAGAGACGGATCGCGTCGCCCGCCGAGCGCAGGTCGCCGCGTACGAGGGTCAGGTCGGAGGCTTCGATGGCGACGTCGGAGCCGGTGCCCATGGCCAGGCCGAGGTCGGCCTGCGCGAGCGCGGCGGCGTCGTTGACTCCGTCTCCGACCATGGCCACGACCCGCCCCTGCTTCTGGAGGGCGCGGACCACGTCGACCTTGCCCTGGGGCAGCACGTCGGCGATGACCTCGTCGATGCCGACCTGCGCGGCGACGGTGCGGGCCACGGCCTCGTGGTCTCCGGTGAGCAGCACGGGGGTGAGTCCGAGGTCGCGCAGCTCGCGCACGGCGAGGGCGCTGGAGTCCTTGATGGTGTCGGCGACGACGAGGACGGCGTACGGCGTTTGGTCCACGGTGACGACGACGGCGGTGCGGCCCGCCGCCGCGGCGTCGGTGAGCGCATCGCTCAGGGCCGGGTTGAGGTCGCCGGGCGCGAGGCTGGGGCGGCCGACCGTCACTGCCCGACCCTCGACATTGCCGCGCACACCGAGGCCGGGCATGTTCTCGAAGTCGTCGACGGGCGGTAGCGGGCCCACCTCGGCGCGGGCCCCGGCCGCGACGGCCTGCGCAACGGGGTGCTCCGAGGCGGTCTCGAGGGCCCCGGCGAGACGCAGGGCCAGTGCGGGGTCGTCTCCGTCGCTGACGTGAGTGCTGACCAGGGCCATCCGGCCGGTCGTGACCGTGCCGGTCTTGTCGAGCAGCACGGTGTCGACCCGGCGGGTCGACTCGAGCACCTCCGGGCCCTTGATGACGATGCCGAGCTGGGCGCCGCGACCGGTGCCCACCATGAGGGCGACGGGGGTCGCCAGGCCGAGGGCGCACGGGCAGGCGATGACCAGCACCGCGACCGCGGCGGTGAAGGCGGCCTGGGCGCCGGCACCGGCGACGAGCCAGCCGGCGAGGGTGGCGAGCGAGATGAGGATGACGACGGGCACGAAGACGGCCGAGACCCGGTCGGCCAGCCGCTGCACGGCGGCCTTCCCGGTCTGGGCCTGCTCCACGAGCCGCCCGAGCTGCGCCAGCTGCGTGTCGGTACCGACGTGCGTGGCCCGCACGAGCAGGCGACCCCCGGCGTTGACACTGGCCCCGACGACGTCGTCGCCCGGGCTGACCTCGACCGGCACGGACTCCCCGGTCAGCAAGGAGACGTCAAGGGCCGAGCTGCCGTGCTCGACGACCCCGTCGGTGGCGACCTTCTCGCCCGGGCGGACGACGAAGACGTCGCCGACCGCGAGACGCCCGACGGGCACCCGCGTCTCGACGCCGTCCCGCACGAGCGCGACGTCCTTGACGCCGAGCTCGAGCAGGGAGCGCAGGGCGGCTCCGGCCTGACGCTTGGCCCGGGCCTCGGCGTAACGGCCGGCGAGCAGGAAGGTCGTCACGCCGGCCGCGGCCTCGAGGTAGATCGAGCTGCTGCCCTCACCGCGGTGCAGGGTCAGCTCGAAGGCGTGCCGCATCCCGGGCCGGCCCGCGTCTCCGAGGAAGAGCGCCCACAGCGACCAGAGGAAGGCCGCGCTCACACCCATCGAGATGAGGGTGTCCATCGTGGTCGCGCCATGGCGCAGGTTGACCCACGCGGCACGGTGGAACGGCCAGGCCCCCCAGACCGCGACCGGTGCCGCGAGGGTGAGCGAGAGCCACTGCCACGAGGTGAACTGCCACGCCGGCACCATCGCGAGCACGACCACCGGCAGGGTGAGGGCGAAGGAGATGAGCAGCCGCTGCCGCAGCGCCCGGGTCTCGTGCGCGGCCGTGTCGCTCGCGCTGACCTCCCGTGGCCCACCGGGCGACGTCTCGTCGCTCGAGGCCTGCTCGGGGGGTCGCGGCACGCTGGCGTGGTACCCGGCGGCCGCCACGACCTCGAGGAGCCGGTCGGTGCCGACGCCCGCCGGAGACGAGACGGCAGCCCTCTCGGTCGCGTAGTTGACGCTCGCAGTCACGCCCTCGATCTTGTTGAGCTTCTTCTCGATCCGCATCGCGCACGAGGCACACGTCATCCCGGTGATCTCGAGGGTGACGTCCCGAAGGACGGGACCCTCACTCGATGCGGTCGCTGTCGGGGTGGTCATGACCGGACGAGCACGTAACCGGCCTCGTCGACGGCCGCGGCCACGGTCTCCTCGTCCAGGGGTGCGGTGCTGTCGACCGTCAGACGCCCGCCTTCAAGGTCGACCTGCACCGCCTGCACGGTGTCGATCGCGTTGACCTCCTGCGTCACCGCACGAACGCAGTGGTCGCAGGTCATGCCTGTCACGGTCCAGCTCTGGGTGCTCATGGGGGTTGTCCTTTCATCGAAACTCCGACAATACCACTACCTAGTAGGGGTATCATCGGCACGGTGGCGACCCAGGGTGCCGAGGCCCGCAGGCAGCTGCGAAGAGCGCGGCATGGAGCCAGAGGGAGAGGGCACCAGCAGAGATCCAGACGGGCCGCTCGCTCAGGTCCCCGCAGCTGTGCGAAAGCTGCTCCTGTGACCATCACGGAGGACCCTCCGGCCGGGACGCCAAGGAACTTCCACGCCGCGATGTCGGGGGCCGCCCAGGGCGATTCCTCGAGCAGCGGGCGATCGTGGTGGGGGGTCGAAGGAGGGCTTGGCTTCTGTAGGCCCGTTGTCGAAGTCCGGTCTGCTCCCGGCTGCTCTCGGGCCCCGGGGTTGGATGCCCACCGCCTCGACGCATGGCAGACTTTGTCCATGAGCCCCGCCCACGCCCGCCGCGTTGGCCGCGCGTCAAACGGGCTGCTTCCGGTTCGGGGCCGCACCCATCTGCGGATCCTCGCTGTCGTGGGATTGATCGCGGGGGTCTTGGCCATGCACTCGCTCGGCCTCGGCCACGGGCCGATGACGGCGGGGCACTCACCGTCGCCGGGGACCATGCAGATGGCGGGGATGGGCGCGGCCCCCGCGACTGACGCGACGACGTCGGTGGTGGCCCGGGTGGAGGGGGCGGCTGGGGTTGATCCCGCCTACGGGATGGCCGCAATGTGTTTGGCCGTCCTCCCGCTCCTCGTCCTCCTGAGTGCCCGGATGCGGGGCTTCCGCATCCGCGATCTGGGTCGGACGGCGCGTCTTCTTACGGCGTCGGCGATGGTCCGAGGCGATCGGGCTCCACCGGCGTACCGGTGTCCGTCCTTGCTGAAGCTCTGCATCCTGCGCACCTGAGCCATCTCGGGATGCCCGACCGCGACGCGCCC
>JBBRNQ010000164.1:0-8243 GCA_038230235.1 Actinomycetales bacterium | reverse complement strand
TCGGCCGCAGTCTCGACCTCGAGGTGCCCGCCCATCAGGATGACCAGCCGCCTGGACAACGTCAGCCCGATGCCGGTGCCCTCGATCCCCGTTGACTGGCGCCCGAGTCGGTCGAACGCTGTGAACAGCCGGGGGAGGTCGGCGGCAGGGATACCTAGTCCGGTGTCAACAACTGCGATGCTGACCGTGTCTGCGGCAACGTCCCTGCGGACAGCCACAGTGACGCTGCCCTCGGGTCGGTTGTACTTGATGGCGTTGGACAGCAGATTGAGCAGGACCTGCCGCAGACGGTGCGGATCGGCGGTGACGCGGATGGCGCCGGCCGGCTTCGGGTCGACGTGAAGCGCGATGTGGTTGGCCGTCGCCATGGGCTGCATCAGCCCGAGGAGGTCGTGGAGCAGCTCGCCGATCCCGATGTTCTCGGGTTTCAGGTCCAGACGGCCAGCGTCGATGGCCGTGACGTCGAGGATGTCATTGATCATCGCGAGTAGGTGCCGTCCACCGCGCAGGATGTGTGCGACGAAACCACCCTGCTGCTCGTCGAGCGCGTCGAGCTCGAGCAGCTGAGCGAACCCGAGGATCGCGTTCAGCGGGGTACGGAGCTCGTGGCTGAGGCGCGAGAGGAACTCGTTCTTGGCGGCGTTGGCTCGCTCCGCCTCGTGGCGGGCGTCGATCAGCTCCGCTTCGGCCGCCTTTCGGAGGGTGATGTCCTCGACGGTACTGGCGATACGACCGTCCGGGCTGTGATCATCGGTCAGACCGAACACCTTGGTCCTGACCCAGCGCACCTCGCCTCCGGGCAACACGATGCGGCTCTCGTCCTCGACGACGCCGCCGGCCTGCACGAGGTCGCGCGCTCGGGCAAGCCCCTCGTCGTCGGGATGGACCATCGCCGTCACCATCTCAGGATCGACGATGGTGCCGGGGGACAACGCGAAGATCGAGTAGAAGGCCGGGTTGAGGTACTCGTACACGCTGTGGGATCGGTCGTTCAGCAGGAACCCGATATCGACGTTCGCGGCGAACTCGTTGAACCGTTCGGCCAGCTGGGCTTCAGCGGACCTACGGGCGCTGATGTCCTCCACCTGTGAGACACCATAGGACGGGTTGCCATCGGTGTCATGGATGACCGACACAACGACGTGGACCCAGACCTCCTCGCCCGAGGCCTTGAGGTACCGCTTGTCGGTGGCCCACTGGATCGCGGCACCCTCGGCCAGGCGGGCCAGGTTCGCCATGGTGTTACGGCGGTCGTCAGGATGGGTGATCGCGGCCGTCGTCATCGCCAACAGCTGCACCTCGCTGTACCCGGTCAGGTCGCACAGGGCGGCGTTGACCTGAAGCAGAGGACCTTCGTCCCCGTGCCGCAGGTCGATCAGGGCCATACCGGTGGGTGCGTGGTCGAACGCTACTCGGAACCGCTCGTCGCTGCTCCGCAGCTCGGCTTCGGCGAGCTTGCGGTCACTCACATCCCGGATGCTGGCTAGCACCGCCCGACCCGTCGACAGGATGATGGAGCTGAGGTCGACCTCCACCGGCACGGAGGAGCCGTCCTTGCGGGACGCGAGCACGTTCGGGCCCATGCTCATGGGCCCGGCGCGGTCAGCCGCGCCATGGAGGCTCGCGTGAGCGCGATACGCCTCGTGCAGGCCACTGACCAGGCCCTCCACCGGCTGCCCGACCAGCTCGTCAGACTGGTAGCCGAACATCGTGACGGCAGGAGCGTTGACCAGCTCGATGATGCCGTCCGTATCGACGACGACCACCGACTCGGGAAGTGACTGGAGCAGCCGCCACGCCCGCGCCTCACTCTCGGCCAGGTTCAGCTCGAGTTCTGCGTAGGCCGCCGCCCATCGTCGGTCCGCCGCCGACGCTGCGCGGTCGACCAGGGACGTGCCACGGTCCAGACCCGAGAAGTCGCGATCGCTCGCCCCCGCGACTCGGTCGGCAGGCGCAGTGTGGCGGGCCATACCCGAGAAGTCACGGTCACCCGCCCCCGCCACCCGGTCGGCGAGCGCCGTACCGCGGTCCATGACCGCAGTCCCACGATCCCTCCGCGACCCGTTGCGTTGTTCGACGCCTGCCATCCGGTCAGCCACACCCATCGCCCGATCCGACGCCGCCCTGACCCTCTGACCGGCCGCGGCCAACCGGTCCTCGCGCGCCGAGCCACGATCCGATGCAGCAAGCTCCATCCACAGCTCCAACGCCTCCAGTCCCGCGCGGAAGGCAGCGCTGTGCCCCCCAGTACCCGCGCCACCCGCGCCCCCCCCGGTGTCCTCGAGGCCCCGATCACGCTGCTCGGCGGCCCGGTCACGCTCGTCAGCACGCTCGTCGCGAGCGTCCGCGACCTCGTCGCGGACCTGCGCAGCCAGGTCCCTCGTGACTGCGGAGTCATCTCGTCGATCACCCGTCACGTCGCGCTGCGCGGCGCTCACATCGCGCTGATCGGCCTCAGTGTCGCGCTGACCACCACCGGTGTCGCGCTCGTCCGCGACATCATCTCTCCGCTCGGCCAGGTCATCGGTGTGCCCGGCATCGACATCGCGTTGTTGACCATCGACGTCACGCCCTTGAGCCACGCTGTCGCGCTCGTTGGCGACACTGTCCCGAGCCTGCGCGACAGCAGCCCGACGGATGCCCCCTGCACGGGTGCCGCCCACCGCATCCAGGACCTCGTCGGCAGCGACGTCACTCGTCCCGCCCGGCGTCGCGACGCCAGACTCCGTGCTCTCGGGTTGCTCTGGAGATCTACCATTCACAACCGGACCGCCCGCCACTACCGTCCCGACGGACATCGAGGCGCAATCCCGACCATAGCGGACCCTTGGCTGGCCAATGACGGGACCGTGGACGCCACCTGGCTCGCCCCTGGGGGATGGCGCCACGCGGGTAGAGCGGGTTGACGAACTCCGTTCACGCACCAGAGGACGTGCAGCACGCGGCTCTAGGGTCGAAACGCGTCCTCGAGCGGGCTGGCGGCGTGGCTCGCCAGCCGCTCGACGTCAGCGGTGACCTCCGCGACCTCACCGTCGCGGATCGCGGTGTAGGTGCTGACCCAGGCATCGAGCTGCCACTGCTCCTGCGACCACTGGCGCCTTGACGCGTAGGCCTCCTCGATGGTCTGGTCCTCGAAGCGGATGATTCTTCTGAGGACACTGCTTCCGAGGACAGCACTACCTTCGCCGACCCCACTGGCCTTGACAGGGGCTCCGTCCCTGAGGCCGGCCCTGTCCTCGAGCACAGCGCTCAGCCGCGCGGTCGCCTCGGTGAGCGTCACCGCCTCGGGCCCGGTGAGGGTGTACGTCGCGCCGTCGTGCGCACCCGGGTCGCGCAGCACCGCGGCGGCCGCGTCGGCGACGTCGTCGCGGGTGACGAGTGCGACCCGACCCTCCCCGGCCGGTCCGTGGATGACGCCGTCGTCTCGCGTGAAGAGGGTGAGGGCGTCGGCGTAGAAGTTGTCGCGCAGGAAGGTGAACCGCATGCCGCTGTCGCGGACCGCCGCCTCGGTGTCGGCGTGGTCACGCCCGAGGGTGAAGAGCGCGTCCGGGGAAGCGCCCGCGAACGACGTGTAGACCACGTGTCCCACCCCGGCGTCAGCAGCCGCCGCGACGAAGGTGCGGTGCTCCTCACGCCGGGTCGGGGACTCGGCACCCGAGACCATGAAGAGCACGTCGACCCCCGCCAGCGCCGTGCGGGCGGCCTCCCTGTCACCGTAAGCTGCCACGGTCACCTGAGGCGCCCACCGCAGGTGCGGCGCGCGACTGGGGTCGCGCACGACGAGGCGGTCGACGGCGTCACCGAGCAGGGTGACGACGCGGGCGCCGAGCTGGCCGGTGGAGCCGGTGACGGCCAGGGTCACTGCTCTCGCTCCGTCACAGGGTCACGACCACGAAGCGCTCGTCGGGGTGGGCGATCGCGTCCTGCCCCCCGATGAGCATCATCTCCTCGCGGTGGGCGGCGTGGGTGGCCTCGAGCACTGCATACATCGTCGCGGCGGTGCGGGAGAGGGCGACCCGGGGACCGTCGGTGAGGGTGTGGGCCAGGAAGATCGCGGCCGTGGCGTCGCCGCCGCCGCGGACCGTCATGTCGAGCAGGGGGGTCGAGATGGCGAACGCGCCCTCGTCGCTGACGCAGACCATCTGGATCTCGCCCTCGGGGGTGTCGGAGGTGATCACGCTCGTCACGAGCACGGTCCGTGGGCCGCTGGCCCGCACGACGTCGATGGCGGCCAGCAGGTCGGCCTGCGTGGCGATCTCGCTGCCGGCGAGGAACTCGAGCTCGAACTGGTTGGGGGTGACGATGTCGGCAACCGGCACGACGTGGTCGCGCATGAACGCCGGGATGCCCTCGCGCACGTAGAAGCCGCGGCCGACGTCGCCCAGCACCGGGTCGCAGGCGTAGACCGCGGCCGGGTTCGCGGACTTCACCCGGGCCACCGCGTCGAGGACGACCTCGCCCACCGCCTCCGCGCCCTGGTAACCCGAGAGCACGGCATCGATCCCGGGGAAGGCACCTCGGTCCTCGACGCCCTGGATGACCTCGCGCACGTCGTCGGGGGCGATGAGGGGGCCGCGGGTGGTGCCGTAGCCGGTGTGGTTGGAGAAGTTGACGGTGAGGACCGGGTAGACCTCGTGGCCGAGGCGCTGCAGCGGGAAGACCGCCGCGGAGTTGCCGGCGTGCCCGTAGGCGACGTGCGACTGGATGGAGAGGATCTGCATGGCTACTTCACCCTCGGGTCGGCGCCGTTCTCGGCCACCATGGGCTTGCTCGCCACGGCCCACGCCATCATGCCGCCGTCGACGTTGGCGACGTCGTACCCCTGCTGGGCCAGCCACTGCACCGCCTGGGCGGAGCGGCCCCCGGCCTTGCAGGTGACCGGGAGGGTGCCGTCGACCTGCGGCAGGTCGCCCACCCGCTCGGCGAGCTGGGAGAGGGGGATGTGCACGGCGTGGGGGGCGTGGCCCTGCTCCCACTCGTCCTGCTCGCGCACGTCGAGGACGACCGCGTCGTCGGCGAGGTCGGCGGGGGACACCTGGGTCATCGTCATGGGACGATTCTGTCACCATGACAGACACCGTGACCGTCGTCGGCGCCGGCATCGCCGGCGCCGCCTGTGCCGTCGAGCTGGGGCGGCTCGGGGTGGCGTGCCGCGTCCTCGACCGCGGCCGGGCGCCCGGCGGTCGACTGGCCTCACCGCTGGTCCACGACCGGCGGGTGGACCTCGGCGCGGGCTACTTCACCGTGCGCGACAAGGGTTTCGCCGCCGTCGTGGACGACTGGGAGCAGCGGGGGCTGGCGCGGCGGTGGACGGACACGTTCGCCGTCCTGTCACCCCACGACCAGCCGGGGGAGCCGACCAGCAAGAGCGGGCCCGTGCGGTGGGCCACGCCCGGTGGGTTGCGCAGCCTCGTGCGTGACCTGCTGACCGGGGTCGACGTCGAGCTCGAGCGCGAGGTGGTCGACCTGGGCGAGGTGGCGGACCTGACCGACCTGGCCGGGGTGGGCGGGTCTTCATCCGGGCCGGTGGTGCTGGCGATGCCCGACACGCAGGCCTCCCGGCTGACGGGGGGCAGCGTCGAGGGGGTGACCTGGCTGGGGTCCGACCCCGTCATCGCCGTGGCCTGCGGCTTCGCCGAGCGCACCTGGCAGGCGACCCTCGGTGACGCCGCCTTCGTCAACGACGACGACGACCTCACGTTCGTCGCCGACGACGGCTCGCGGCGCGGAGACGGGGCGCCCGTCCTGGTCGCGCACACGACCCCCGCGCTGGCGGCGCGGCACCTCGAGGCCCCGGACGGAGTCGCCCCGGTGGTGGCGGCCGCCCTCGACCGGCTGCTCCGTACGGGGTCGCCGCAGTGGACGCACGCGCACCGGTGGAGCCTGGCCAAGCCCAGCTCGGCCCACGACGCCACCCACCACTGGGACGGTCGACTCGGACTGGCGGGCGACCAGTGGAGCCCGGACGGGCCCCCGCGGGTCGAGAGCGCCTGGCGCTCCGGCGTCGAGGTGGCCCGAGCCATCGCCGGCTGACCCTCAGGAGCGGGAACAGGGGGGTCGACAGTGCGGTTAGGTTGTCACATGCCCGATATCGCCACCCCGACCGGTCGACCGGTCATCCTGCTGGCCGCCGACGCCGAGCGGCGGGCGACGGTCGAGCAGGTCTTCACCTCCCGCTACGCGCACGACTACGACGTGCAGATCGTCGAGAGCTCGGCCGCCCTCCTGGAGCGGGCCGCCGACCTGACCATCGACCAGCGCTCGATCGCGATGGTCTGCGCGCAGTCGGAGCTGCCCGACGGCGACGGTCTCGCGGCGCTCGACGACGTGCACACCATCACGGCGACGGCCCGACGGATCGCGCTGCTCTCGCCGACTCGCTACTCTCCCAACCTGCCCCGCCTGCGCGAAGCCATGGCCGAGGGCCGGCTCGACACCTGGCTCGCGATCCCCACCGCCCCCCGCGACGAGGAGTTCCACACCGCCGTCGGCGAGCTGCTCTCCGACTGGACGTGGTCGACCGGTGCCGTCGAGGTCGACGGGGTGCAGGTCGTCTTCGACGCCAAGTCGGCGCAGGTGGCCCGGCTGCTCGACTACTTCCAGCGCATGGGCCTGCCGCACCGCAAGTACCACGCCGACTCCGTGGTGGGCCGGGCCGTGGTCGCAGCCGCGGGCGAGGGGGCGCAGTTCCCCCTGGTGCACAACCTGCTGCGCCGTCCGGAGGGCATCGACCCGGCCGTCGTGCGACCGGAGGACGTGCGCAGCGCGCCGACCATCGCCCAGCTCGGTGCCGAGATGTACGGCACCCCCGCCGACCTCGGCCCCGACCACGTGGCCGACCTGGTCGTCATCGGCTCCGGACCGGCGGGCCTCGCGGCCGCGGTGTACGGCGCGTCGGAGGGCCTGCGTACCGTCGTGCTCGAGTCGGAGGCCGTGGGCGGGCAGGCCGGCACCAGCTCGATGATCCGCAACTACCTCGGCTTCCCCCGGGGCATCTCGGGGATGCGGCTGGCGCAGCGCGCCCGGATGCAGGCCCTGCGCTTCGGGGCCCGCTTCTTCGTCGGCACGCCGGTGACGTCGCTGGTGGCCTCCGGCTCGCGCGACGACCCCCACCACGTGGTCCTCGAGGACGGGAGCGTCGTGCGGGCCCGCGCGATCGTGGTCGCCAGCGGCGCTGCATACCGGCGTCTCGGGGTCGAGCCGATCGAGGCCATGGTGGGCCTCGGCGTCACCTACGGCGCGGCGACGACGATGGCGCCGGCGATGACCGGGCGACACGTGGTCGTGGTGGGTGGCGGCAACTCGGCGGGGCAGGCGGCCGTGCACCTGGCCCGCTTCGCGAAGCAGGTGACGATCGTCGTACGACGCGAGGGGCTCGCCGCGACGATGTCCGACTACCTCGTGCGCGAGGTCACGGCGAACCCGATCATCGAGGTGCGGCCGTTCACCGAGGTCGTCGACGGTGGCGGCGACGGGTGGGTGCAGTGGCTGACGCTGCGCGACCGTCGCGACGGGACCTCGGAGCGGGTCGACGCGTCGGGGCTGGTGCTGCTGCTGGGGGCCGACCCGTGCGCCGACTTCCTGCCCGACAGCGTGGCACGCGACGACAAGGGCTTCGTGCTGACCGGGCGCGACGTGCCGGCGCAGCTGTGGCAGGACGGGCGACCACCGGACTCGCTCGAGACGACCGTGCCCGGCATCTTCGCCGCGGGCGACATCCGGGTGACCTCGATGAAGCGCGTCGCCGCCGCATCGGGCGAGGGGGCGGGAGTCGTGCCGCTGGTGCACGCGTGGCTGACGCCGGCGGTGACCTGAGCGGCGCCGAGGCCCTCTGGGTAGTCGAAGAATCACCCCCCAGCGGCCTCTAGGTAGTCGAAGAATCACCCCTCAGCGGCCGCGGGGGGTGATTCTTTGGCCACCTAAGCGTGCGCGTGCGGGGCGCGCGGGCTACTTGAGCAGGCGGCTCATCCGGCGGTCGGCGAGCGGTTTGCCCCCGGTCTGGCACGTCGCGCAGTACTGCAGCGAACTGTCCGCGCACGACACCTCGCGGACGGTGTCGCCGCACACCTGGCAGATCTCGCCGGTGCGGCCGTGCACCCGCATGCCCTCGCGCTTGGCGTCCTTGAGCTCCTTCGCGGGCTTCCCCGACGCGGCGACGACGGCGCCGGTGAGGGTGTCGCGCATGGCTTCATAGAGGCGTCGGACGTCGTCCGGCGCGAGCTTGGCCGCGATCGCGAAGGGCG
>JBBRNQ010000163.1:0-8283 GCA_038230235.1 Actinomycetales bacterium | reverse complement strand
GGCCGTGAGGGGGGCGCAGACCGCGCTGACCACCGCGACCGCGGCCGTCGCGACGTACACCGCCGACCTGTCCACCGCCACCGCCGCCTCGACGGACGCCGACGCCGCCCTGGCCACCGCCGAGACCGCCCAGGCCACCGCCGAGACCGGCCGGGAGAACGCGCAGCGGGCGTTCAACGCGATCGCCGTCGGCCGCGCCGCCGCCGAGTCGTCGGTGGTGTCCTTGACGCAGGCCCTCGTCACAGCCACCGGCGTGGTGGCCACCCTCTCGACCCAGGTCGACGCCGCCTCCACCGACCGAGACGCCGCCAGCGCCGGGTTGGTCACCCGTCTCGCCGAGGAGGCCACCGCCCAGGACGCGGCCGACGCGGCCTCCACGGCGCTCACGTCTGCCACGAGTGCCCACCAGGCGCTCCAGAGCGACCTGACCGGGGCCAGCACCGTCGCCGCGGCCGCGCAGACCGTCGCGGACGACGCCCAGGGCCAGCTGGACGCCCTGCAGATCCAGCTCGACTCGGCGACGACCACGCAGGGCACCGCGCAGGGACAGCTGGACGCCGACCAGACCACCTTCTACTCGACCGACGGGCTCTACTACGGGTGGATCAACGCCAAGGCGGCAGAGCGGTCCGCCTCTGGCGCCATCGTCACCGCTGCCGCGGCTGCTGGAGCGACCCGGCCCGCCCTGTATGCGGCCCAGGCGGCGATGACCGCCGCGGACGCCGTGGTCCAGAGGGACACCACCGCCCTGGACACCGCCACCACCGCCGCGACGGCCCCCAACGCCGTCCTGGCCACCGCGAACGCCGTCCTCACCACCGCCGCAACCATCCTGGACAACGCGCAGCGGGCGTACGACGCGATCGCCGAGGCCCGCACCGCAGCCCAGGTCTCGGTGTCCGCGGCGACGCAGGCCCTGAGCGCCGCCAGCTCACAGGTGACTGCCCTCTCGGCCCAGGTCGGCACCGCCGCCGCTGCCCGCGACACCGCGATGACCCTGCTGGACGACCGTCGCACCGACGAGGGCACCGCCCTGGCCGCCCTCGACGAGGCTGAGGTGGCGCACACGTCCGCCCTGAACGACTACGAGGGGCGCCAGCTGGACCTGACCGAGGCCAGCTCCGCAGCCGAGACCGGCGCGGCCACCCTGGTCACTGCCCAGGCCCGCGTGGAGGCTCTGCAGCAGCAGCTCGACGAGGGGACCACCTCGCAGAGCGCTGCGCGGGAGCAGCTGGACACCGCGCAGGCCGACCTCCTCGCGACCGACGGCATCGACGGCGTCCACGACGAGCTGATCGCCTCCGAGACGGCCGAGCAGGCCGCCTTCGGAGACGTCGACGACGCCGACGCCACCGCCGCCGGAGCCCAGTCCGACATGGCGGGTGCCCAGTCGTCCGCGGATGAGGCGTCCGCCACGCGCGACGGTGACGCCGCCGCACTGGTCACCGCCACCGCCGCCCGGGACCGTGCCCGTGACCTGGTCACGGCCACGACCGCCGCGGTGGCGGTCGCGCGGACGAGCCTGACCACGGTCACAGCAGCCGCGGCGGCCGCGGTCGCCGCGGTCACCCCGGCCCGCACGCTCGTCACGACGTCGCAGGCCACGCTGGACCGCCTGCTGGCCACGCGGGGCGTGGTCGCCCTGACGACCGGCTCCGCCGTCACCACCGGGAAGCACGCCGTGGTGACCGTTCGCGGGACCGTGCAGCAAATCTCCAACGGCACCCTGTCGCTGCAGGTCCTGGGCCGCCTGGGCACCTGGGTGGCGATCGGCTCGGTCAGCACGAACGTCAGCGGGGCCTTCACCATGACCCTGTGGTCGGCCAGCACTGCCGGGACCACCCGCTACCGGGTGTACGTACCGGCGACCTCGACGGCGGCCGGGTTCACGGTCACCGTCAAGTAGCCCGCCAGCAGGCGGCTCAGAACAGCAGCGAGGCCGGGCCCGAAAGGGGTCCGGCCTCGCTGGCGTCGACGGGTGTCGACGGGCGGTGCACCCGAGACCCACCTGGACAGGAACCCACATGAGCGCCCGTCCGGAGCACTCCGGGCGGGCGCTGTCGCGATATATCTAGCCTCTCACCCGGATATATCCGTACGGAAACCTGGGGGAAACCGTTGCGGTCATAGGTTCCAGGCAGTCGACTCGCCCGGTCGACACCCGCCCCAGCCGCAGGAGCATCTCGTGACGACCGAGACCACACCGCTGAGCACGAACCCGCAAAGCACGAACCCGCAGAGCACCGTACCGCCGAGCACCGCGCCCCACGCTCCCCCGACGAGCGAGCACCCGGCGGGGATGGGGGCCATCAAACCGGGCTACCACCCGCGGCTGACCAACGACGACCTCGCCCCGCTGAAGGACCAGAACTGGTCCTGGTACAACATCTTCGCCTTCTGGATGTCCGACGTGCACAGCGTCGGCGGCTACGTCACCGCCGGGTCGCTCTTCGCCCTCGGCCTCACGAGCTGGCAGGTCTTCATCTGCCTCATCGTCGGCATCTCCATCGTCCTGTTCTTCTGCAACCTCGTGGCCAAGCCGAGCCAGCGGACCGGCGTGCCCTTCCCGGTCATCTGCCGCTCGGTCTTCGGTGTCGTCGGGGCCAACGTGCCCGCGATCATCCGCGGCCTCATCGCGGTCGCGTGGTACGGCATCCAGACCTACCTCGCCTCGGCCGCGCTCGACATCCTCGTCGTGCGCGTCTGGCCGGGCATGGCGCCGTACGGCGACGTCGCCCAGCACGGCTTCCTCGGTCTGTCGACCCTCGGCTACGGCACCTTCGCCGTGCTGTGGGTGCTGCAGGCAGCCGTCTTCTGGCGGGGTATGGAGACCATCCGGCGGTTCATCGACTTCTGCGGCCCAGCCGTCTACGTCGTGATGTTCCTGCTGTGCGGGTACCTGCTCGTCAAGGCGCACGGCAACGTCGGGCTCGACCTCAGCACCAAGCACCTGTCGGGTGGCGCGGTCATCTCGACCATGTGCGCGGCCACGGCCCTCGTCGTCTCCTACTTCTCGGGGCCGATGCTCAACTTCGGTGACTTCTCGCGCTACGCGAAGAGCTTCGAGGAGGTCAAAAAGGGCAACTTCTGGGGCCTGCCGGTGAACTTCACGATGTTCTCGGTCCTCACCGTGCTCACGGCGGCGGCCACGGTGCCGGTCTACGGTGAGCTGATCACCGACCCGGTGGCGACCGTGGGGCACATCGACAACACCTTCGCGATCGTCCTGGCCGCCCTGACCTTCACCACGGCCACCGTCGGCATCAACATCGTCGCGAACTTCGTGGCCCCCGCCTTCGACTTCTCGCACGTCAACCCGCAGAAGATCAGCTGGCGCACCGGCGGCATGATCGCCGCCGTCGGCTCGGTGCTCATCACCCCGTGGAACCTCTACAAGAGCCCCGAGACGATCCACTACACGCTCGACACCCTCGGCGCCTTCATCGGCCCGCTCTTCGGCGTGCTCATCGCCCACTACTACCTCGTGCACAAGCAGAAGGTCGCCGTCGACGACCTCTTCACCATGGACGAGAGCGGGGTCTACCACTACACCCGCGGGTGGAACGTCTCGGCCGTCGTCGCGACCGCGGTGGCTGCGCTGGCCGCGATCGCCTGCGTCTTCGTCCCCGGCATCAACGCGGCGACCGACTACAGCTGGTTCATCGGCTGCGGCATCGGCCTGGGCCTCTACTGGCTGCTGGCCAAGCGCTCCGGGGTCGCCGACGTCATCGCGACCCGCACCGGCGAGGACGTGGTGGTCGGTTGAGCCCGGCAGCAGGGAGGGGGGCCGCCATGGAGATCCGCGTCATCAACCCCAACACCACGTGGTCGATGACCCGGCTCATCGGCGCCGCTGCGGCGTCGGTGGCCGGGCCGGGGACGGTGGTCAGGGCGGTCTCGCCGGCGATGGGACCGTCGTCCATCGAGAGCCACTACGACGAGGCCCTCGCGGTGCCCGGACTCCTCGCCGAGATCGCGCGCGGCGAGGCCGAGGGGGTCGACGGGTACGTCATCGCGTGCTTCGGTGACCCCGGGCTCGAGGCCACTCGCGAGCTCGCCTCGGGCCCGGTGGTGGGCATCGCCGAGGCGGCGATGCGTACCGCGACGTACCTCGGCCGGTCCTTCAGCGTGGTGACCACGCTCGGCCGCACCTGCGGCCGGGGGTGGGACCTCGCCCAGGCGTACGGTGTCGCCCACGCCTGCCGCGGTGTGCACGCCGTGGAGATCCCGGTGCTCGACCTCGAGGCCGACCCCCGTGCCCGTGAACGGGTCGTCGAGGCGTGCCGCGAGGCCGTCGCGGTCGACGGTTCCGACGTCGTCGTGCTCGGCTGCGCCGGCATGGCCGACCTCTGCCGGGAGGTCTCGCGCGCGGTGGGGGTGCCCGTCGTCGACGGGGTGGCGGCGGCGGTCGTCGCCGTCGAGGGGCTGGTGCGGATGGGGCTGCGCACGAGCACCGCGGCCGAGTACGCCGCTCCCCCACCCAAGCCCTACTCCGGTCTGCTGCAGGGCTTCGGCTCGAGCGGGGTGACAGGGCCGGTCGCGACCTCCGAGCGCGATCCCGCGCGGAGCTGAGGGGAGAAGCCCCGGGCGGCGCGGTCGGATCCGGGGGCACGTGCCCGCAAATCCGCGGGCCGCGTGCGGGGCCAGTCTGCATACGGGGGCACGTGCCCGGTTGTGCCCCGGACCCTGCACCACCCCCCGGTTCGGTGGCTGGCGGGATCAGTCCTCGAAGTCCCCGAGGAAGTGTCCGCCGAGCACGCGCTCGATGACCTCGCGTCCGACGCGCCCCGACTCGGCGAAGTCCTCGTCGTCGCGGCTGGCGTCCTCGTCACGGGTCGCCACCTGGGTGGCGCCCTCTCCCACCCCACGCGGAGCGCCGGGCCCTCGCTCAGCGGCCTCCCTACGCACGCGGGCCAGCTCCTCGCGCACGCCCGCCGCCTGGAACGACGCCTCTCCAGACGTCAGACCGACGGGACCCGACACCTCGGGCGCCGCGGTGACGGGCGGTGGGGTCGGCCGGCGAGCCGGCGACGGCGCCGAAGCCGGGACGGGAGCCGACGGGACGACGGTCACCGCGGCCGCATCGTACGGAGTCGCCACAGGCGTCGGTGCCGACCCGGGCGCGGATGCACCGGTCGGCTGGGCGGTTCCGGGGGCCGAGGCCCAGTCCGGGCCCGGGCTGGAAGGGGCACCGCCCCAGTCTGGACGGGCGGAGCCGGAGGACGTCGCGACCGGGGACCTGGCAGCCGTTGACGTGACCGGTGACGAGGCGGGGGACACCGCAGCCGGTGTCCCGGCCGCTGACGTGGTCGGGGAGGTCGCCCCCAACGACGTCCCGGCCGAGGACATCGCGACCGCAGACGGACCGGCGGGTGCCTCCCCGCCTGGGGAGCGGTCAAAAGGGCGCGGCTGCGACCCGCCCGGCGGAGCGGGGGAAGGACCGACTTCCGACGACTCGCGGCCGCCGTCACCCCGGGATCCAGACCCACCATCACCGCGGGTCACAGGCCCACCGTCGTCGGCGGGGAGGGGGAACTCCTTGGGCGGCGGTACGTCGGTCGCCGGCACCCCCTCCACGACGACGTCGAGCCCGATCTCGTCGATCAGCGCCTGCCGGACGAGCTCGGCGTGGTTGCCCTGGCGGAAGGTGTTGGCCAGGCCCACGGTGGCGATACCGAGCACGAGGCGCCGCCCGTCGTACTCCTGCACCTGCGCGTGCTGTGAGACGAAGGTCCACGTGGCGCGGCGCATCGAGAAGATGCGGGCGAGCACGTCGGGCCAGACCCGACGGATCGCGGCGACGTCGAGACCGCGCGCGGCCGAAGCGGGTCCGGGAGCGGGAAACCTGGTGCCCTCCTCCACGTGGAGACTCGTCTCGCGTGGCGAAGAGGCGGCGGTGGGTTCGACGGCCCCGGGCAGCGGGCCGGTCGACGACGAGGCGGCGGATGCGGACGTCGCACCACGGCTGTCGTGCGTCTCGCGCCTCCCGTGACCACCCTCGCCCCGCTCCGCTCCGGGACCCTGCTCCGACGGTCGGTCCCCGGGGTGCCCGCGAGTCGGCGCGGTGCGGTCGCCGGTGGCGGACTCCTGCGGGCGCTGCCGTGCCGCCTCCTCCGGTCGCTGCGACGCCCCCTCCCGCGGAGCCCCCTCCCGCGGAGCCCCCTCCCGCGGAGCCCCCTCCCGCGGTGCCCCATGCTGCGCCGCCCCCTGCTGGGGCCGCTGCGCCTCACCGTGCACGTACGACGTCGCCGCCACCGCCGGTCCACCGGCTGTCGCCCCCGCGACTCCCCCGACCTCGAGGCGACGCTCGATGCGGTCGAGGCGCGCTCCATACCCCTGCTCGCCGGACGCCGCGGGCAGGAGGATACGTGCGCAGATCAGCTCGAGCTGGAGGCGCGGCGCCGTGGCGCCGGTCATCTCGGTGAGCCCGGTGTTGACGATGTCGGCGGCGCGGGAGAGGCCGCCGCTGCCGAAGCGGGCCGCCTGCCCGCGCATCCGGTCGAGCTGGTCGTCGGGCACGCCGCGCAGCACCGCCCCGGCCCCGTCGGGGACGGCGGCGACGACGATGAGGTCACGCAGCCGCTCGAGCAGGTCCTCGACGAAGCGGCGGGGGTCGTGCCCCGACTCGACCACCTTGTCGACCTGCGCGAAGACGGCGGCCCCGTCACCGGCCGCGAAGGAGTCGATCGTGGCGTCGATGAGCTCGCCGTCGGTGAAGCCGAGCAGCGACGCCGCCATCTCGTAGGTCAGGCGCTCGTCGGTCGAGCCCGCGATCAGCTGGTCGAGCACCGATAGCGAGTCGCGCACCGACCCCCCACCGGCGCGCACGACGAAGCCGAGCACCCCCGGGGCGACCGAGACCCCTTCCTCGTCGCAGAGGTGCTGCATGTACGTCGTCAGCGCGGCCGGCGGCACCAGCCGGAAGGGGTAGTGGTGGGTGCGCGAGCGGATGGTGCCGATGACCTTCTCGGGCTCGGTGGTCGCGAAGACGAACTTCACGTGCTCGGGCGGCTCCTCGACGATCTTCAGCAGCGCGTTGAAGCCCTGCGGCGTCACCATGTGCGCCTCGTCGATGATGTAGACCTTGTAGCGGCTGCTCGCCGGCCCGTACGAAGCCCGCTCGCGCAGGTCGCGTGCGTCGTCGACCCCGCCATGGCTCGCCGCGTCGATCTCGATGACGTCGACCGACCCGGGCCCGCCCCGGGCGAGGGCGACGCACGAGTCGCAGACCCCGCACGGGGTGGGCGTCGGGCCCTGCTCGCAGTTGAGGCAGCGGGCGAGGATCCGCGCGCTCGTCGTCTTGCCGCACCCGCGCGGCCCGCTGAAGAGGTAGGCGTGGTTGATCCGCCCGCTGCGCAGGGCCTGCATGAGTGGCCCGGTGACGTGCTCCTGACCGATGACCTCGGCGAAGCTCTCGGGCCGGTAGCGGCGGTAGAGGGCTGTGGTCACCCGCCGCAGCCTAACGGCCCCGGGTGACACCGCTGTCTGGCGTGGCCTTGTCAGTGGTGGAGGGTGGCGGAGGCGATGCTGGCCCCATGACCAGCGCTCACGTCCTCCGCAGCTTCCTCGACTCGCTCGACGCCCAGGACTGGGACAAGGTGCGGGCGGTGCTCGCCGACGACTTCCGCGGGCACTACCCCCACGACGGCCGGCACTTCGACGCCGACGGCCTGGTGGCCTACAACCAGGACTACCCCGGCCGGTGGTCCCTACAGGTCGTCGAGCTGCTCGTCGAGGGTGACCGGGCGGTCGCGCGCACCCGGGTGACCGGCGGCACCCAGACCTTCTGGGTGGCCTCCTTCGCCCGCGTCGACGGCGACGGGCTCATCCACGAGCTGGTCGAGGTGTGGGCCGGCCCGGTTCCGGAGTGATCGACCGGTCAGTTCGGCAGCAGGGTGAGGTTCGATGGATGAAGTTGAGCAAGACCCGGCTGGGCCAACGACGGACCCGCTGCCGCCCACATGCGGCGGTATGACGCTCAAGGGTCACGATGCACTCCCGAAGGCGGAAGGGCCTGATCCGTCGAGCCGGCCCGGCGGACGTGACCGGCTCGGCTCGTCGGGCCGCTCCTCCGCTGGGGTCGCCCGGGACAGGGGGTCGACTCTGAGTCGCTGGGGTTGGCTGCCCTTCCGGCGGAGGTTGACTCAGAGCCCTTGAGGTTGGCTGCTGTTAGAGCATCAGCCGAGCGCAGCGACTCTGAGTCAACCTCCCCCAGAGAAGCAGCCAACCCCAGCGACTCAGAGTCGACCTCCCCGGGTCCGGCTGCCGACTGCCGCGATCGGC
>JBBRNQ010000162.1:0-8288 GCA_038230235.1 Actinomycetales bacterium | reverse complement strand
TCAGCCTCCACCCAACGAGAGTCCGCCCCCGGGGACGAACGGGGGCAGGCCAGGGACTGCTCCACACCCCCCGGAGGCGCAGGTGTCATTCCAGTCCTGGTCCGTCCACGGCCTCGTCGGCTGGTTGTCAGGTGCGGAAGGGGGATCGACACCGTCCAGCGGGGGGTCGGGTTTGACCGCTACCGGGTCGGCGATGGGAAGCAGGGGGTGCCACTGGCCATCCACCTTGACGAGGACGTCAGGTGACCACCCACCCGTCGTCTCCGACCATCCGGTGACGATCCCGGACAGCGCGGCGCCGAAGTCGTCCTTCGAGGCTGAGACCGGCATCTCCTCGCTGAGGTCCGGGATGGTCGAGCAGCTGCCCACCGTCAGGGACTCGGCGCCGCACGCTCGCCCGGACGAGGTGACCAGGGCGATGGCATCGCCGTAGACGACGGGTCTCCCGATGGTGAGAGAGGTCCCCGCGGGCGAGTAGGCCCCAAAGCTCGACACGCACTCCGCGAGGAACACGCCGCCCATGGCGACGACCTGCCCGTGGGCGTACCCGAGGGCACGAGAGCAGGCTCCTTCCGCGTCACCGTTGGCGTAGTCCGCCCAGAACGCCTGGTCGGCCCGGACCACGTCGTCGCCCAATGACGCCGGGACCTCGTCCTGCGTGCTCGGTGACGCCACCTGAGGTGCAGACGACTGCGTGCCGACGGGGCCCGTCTGCGAGGGCGCTCGAGCCGAGCCACAGGCAGAGACGCCGATGCTGACCGCCAGGAGAGCGGATCCCGTCATGGCGAGGTGCCGACGAGATCGGCTGTGGCCGACCCCGACAGCAGCGGTGTCCTGTCGTCGGGTGGCTGGGCGTCTGGTCATGGGTGTCTCCTCGGGTGGTCCGGCCTCAAGGCCGCTGACCAGGACGCTAGGAGCAGGGACTTGCACGAACCTTGCACAGCGGGCTGGCCTCCTGGAGGGTGGCCGTAACGTCACGATCAGGACGAAATGATCCGCTTGCCTGGTCCCGGCCCGTACGCCCGGCGCCTACTCTCTTGGGGGAGAAGCACCTCCCACTCGGGGGAGGGTGGGCCCCCACCAGGGGAGCTCACGGACGAGGACGGGGGTGGGTTGGGCGTGGTGCTCGTGTCGCCTGGTCTCTCGACCTCACCCCCTGACTCTGGCCCGCGAGCCCCGACGGGTTCCGGCGAATGGGTCCTGAGGGTCGCCTCCATCCTGGTCATCGTCGCCTTCATGGCCCTGACCTACAGCTACTCCTTCGTCAACGGTGTGTGCTGCGCAGACGACGCGGCCATCGCGGTGACGGCGAAGAACGTCGCCAACGGGACGGGGTACGCCTCGTCGGTCTCCTTCTTCGGTGTCTCGCGCGTGACGCTGTTCGACGCGCCGATCTCGACCGGGCCGACGCTGGTCCTGCCCGCAGCCCTCCTCATCCGGATCGTCGGCAACACCCCCTGGGCGCCTGGTGCGGCCGCGGCCACGGTGTCCTTCGTCGTCCTGCTCATCGTGTTCCTCATCCTCAAGCGGTGGCTCGGGGCCACCCGCTCGCTCCTGTTCGTCAGCCTCTTCCTCGTGCTCTCCTACTTCGTCTCGTCGGCGGGTTTCGTGCAGTGGTACGGGATCCTGGGTGAGATCCCGGCGGCGCTGCTGACCATCGCGGCAGCAGCGCTGCTGGTCGACGTGGGTACGACGCCACGGGGTGCGCTCCTCGCGGGCCTGCTGCTGGGGGCCTCCCTCAACGCGAAGTCCCTCGCCCTCCTCGCCGGCGTCCCCCTCGTGGCGCTCTTCGCGCTCCGGTCGCTGCTGCTGCGCCGTACGGAGCCCGGGACGTGGGTCAGGCGGCCCCTGCTCGTGGTCGCCGGCTACCTCACGCTGCCGGGCCTCTTCGAGGTGTGGAAGCTGTCGGTCCTGGGCTGGCCCGGGTATCTCGACAACGTCCGGGCGTGGTGGCACTTCTTCCGGTTCGCCAGCGGGGGGAACCAGTCGAGCGGTGTCCACTCCCTGGGCGTCAACCTGGGCCTGTTCACCCACGCCTTCGGCGTTCACGTCGTGGTGCTGTTCGTGGTGGTGGTGGTTGCCGCGGTGGTCGTCCTCTCCGGACGCTCCCCTCTGCGGCTGCTCCTCACCGACCCGGTCGCCTTCTTCTTCGTCTCCCTGGCTGCCGCATCGGCGGTCAACCTCGGCTGGTACCTCCTCGTCGGCCCCGACAACGCCCGCTACGCGCTCATCGGCGTCTCCTGTGCCCTCGCGGCGATCACGACCGTCGTCCTGAGCGCCAGGAAACGGCTGGTCATCGGCCTGACGGTGGCGGCGACCATCGCCCTGCTCTTCGGTTCCGTGGACCGAGTCGTCTCACCGGTGAGGATCCTGCAGGCGACGGGCTGGCACGAAACCGAGCGCCTCCAGCACCTGCGGAAGGCAGCGGCCTACCTGGAGCAGCATCCCGGCGAACGGCGGTTCATCGGGTCGTGGTGGGCCAGCGTGGGGGACCTCGAGTACATGCTGCCGACCGTCCACAACTTCGACTCTCCCCTCGATCTGCGACCGGGAGACGAGCGGGGCCGCCTGCTGGTGCGCAACCGGTTCTGGAGCGACCTGGTCCACACGTCGACGTTCTCGGCGCTCGAGAGGGAGTGCTCGACGGTCGTGCTGGAGGCCTTCCCCTACCGCATCAGCCGGTGCCCGCCGAGGTAGGACCCGGCGGAGACCACGCAAGCAGGTCGCGGACGGCGACCTGGTAGTCCCCCGACTCGTCGTTCCAGAAGTCGGTGTGGGCCTTCGGCGCGGGGTAGGTCGTGAAGCCCTCGACCCGCGCCAGCCGCCAGGGGTCTCGCAGGTGCCGCTCCCACGGCGGTGGCGGGGGCGGGGACGGCGGCATACCGGCGACGGGGTCACGCGGGCGCGGGAGGTGGGGAGGATCACCGGTGACGAGGCCGCCGAGGTAGTCGGTGTAGCGCCAGAGGTTCAGCCACCCGCCGGACGCAGGAACCACCGGGTCGGGCGGGGGCGGCGTCCCCGGCTCCGCGTGGACCGCGGCTGGGACCCTGGCCGACGTCAGCTCCTGGGACAGGGCCTGAAGGCGCCGCGGGCCGAAGTAGACCGGGTAGTAGCGGCCGTAGAGCCGGCGCAGGACGCACCCGAAGGTCAGCAGCCGCAGCTCGGGGACCCGGCTCCCGGCCGGCGGGGATGAGGCGCCGCCCGGGCCCTGCTTCTCGAGCTCGATCAGGTGGAAGACCGTCGCGGCCGCGAGGACGGTGCCCTGGCTGTGGGCCGCGAGCACCACGCGCCGGTGCTCCCCGTTGAGCAGCCAGCTCGTGCGCGTGACGAGGTCGGGCACGGCCCGCTCCGCGTAGCAGGGCGCGGCCAGGGGGTGCACCGTGCGGGGCCAGAACGACGCGACGTCCCACAGGATGCCCACGAGCCGACGGGTGCGGTCCACCCGGAAGGCGGCTGCCCCCAGGGCGATGAGCAGGATCAGGCCGTAGACGGCGACGTAGGAGCCGATCGCCTGCAGGTGCACCGGATCGAGCACCCACCTCCACCAGTCCCACCCCCCATCCGGCTTGCCGGCGACCCCCACCACACCCGCGACCACGGCACTGAAGATCCCCCCGAGGGCGAGGGTGGCGATAACGGCCGGCCCACGGTCGGCGAGGGAGCCGACGAACATCGCCTGCCTGACCTGCTCCGTCCGCTGCCGCTCGACCGGGTCGGTGGGCGGCGCCCCGAAGTCGTCCTCGAAGAAGGCGCTGATCGCCGGGTCTTCCCCGCGGGCCGCCGCGCGATAACCACGCAGCGCCACCACCGCACCGACGACGGAGACGAGCAGGAGCACCACCACACCCACGAGGGTGGCGATGGCCCCGAGCTCGATGACCACCGACACGGCGACCTTGCCCTGGCTCTGGGCGACCTCGTCGAGGCTCGGTCGCAGCGAGCCCGTGGTGAGGTAGGCGACGCCGTACAGGTAGAAGGCGCCGGAGTAGACCAGGGCGAGGAACACCGCGAGGACGGTGAAGCAGGTGGTGGCCATCCCCGCGCAGGCGTGCGCCTGCGGCGCCATCGGCGCGGGTGGGGAGCCGTCGTACGACGACCCGTGGCGGCACCAGGCGTTGACCACCGCCAGGACGGCGACCGCCAGCAGGATCAGGACGAGGACGGCGATGAGCATCTGGTCGAAGGCCGACGATCGCGTCCGTCCGAAGGCCGCGCTGGCCTCGGTGTCGTCCATCCCTGCGACGCGCAGGACGCCGACGACGGCCCCGACGACGATGAGCACCCACGGCACGAGGTACGCCTTCGAGCGCAGCTCCTTGCCGGTTGTCGGGTCGAGGGGCGCCGGCGCAGCAGGCTCGCGGCAGACACTGACGCCCATGGCGAGCACGACCGCCACCGCGACGACCCACCACAGCCACTGGCCCCACAGCAACGAGAAGACGACCAGTGACAGTCCGAGCTGCACGTGACGGGCCCGCAGCGTGCGCACCACGCTCGCGTTGTGCCACATGCCGAGGCTGTCGAGGTTCTCCTCGAGCTGGGGGGCGGGGACGGTGTCGAGCTCGGCCTCCTGCCCGGTGCGCCGCGTGACCACAGCCGTGACCGCCTCGTAGCGGTTGAGCGTGCGCTGGCTGATGGCCCACAGGCCCAGGACCGCGAGCGCGGGGACCGTCGACGAGACCGCCATCCCCCACCCCGGTGAGAGGCGGCTGACCAGGCCCACCAGCGGGACGGCGGGCGTGCCGTCGCACCCTGCGGCCGGGCAGGCTCCCGCGATCGCGTCGCCGATGCCGATGGTCGTCAGCACGAACAGGGCGGTGAGACCGAGCGCCACCACCCGCGAGCACCCCCACAGCACCCTCCAGGCCAGGCCCCGCGGCGGGATGTCGGGGCGGGCCCGCACGGCGAGGTTGGCGAGCGTGAAGGGCAGCAGGGTCAGCCACAACGCGCGACCCGAGGACCCGGAGGTCAGGCCGCCCCAGCTGTAGCCCTCGAGCTGGGGTGCGTCGGACGGCTCGGCTGCGAACGGCGGGGTCGGGGTCGTGTCCCGAGACTGGCGCAGCAGGCTCGGGCGGTAGAAGCCCGCCTGGCCGTCGCCGCCGACGCGGTGGACCTCCTGCCGGTCGAGGAGCGAGTCCGGCGGGGTGCCGGAGACGCCGTGGACCCTCAGCTCGATCGACCCGGATGCTGTCATGGCTGGCCTGACCTTCTGGGTGCGCCGTCGTCGTGATCACCCTCCCGGCGACGATAGCGCTCCGTCACCGCCCCGGCGGGAAAAGCTGAGTCCCAGTCACGGCGTCGGTCGCAAGGACTGGCCAGCCCGGAGCGACGGGACGCGAGTCAGCAGCCGTCGCCGCCGGGCACCGGCACATTCTCACCCGGACCGCCGACGACGGCGCGGGCGTACAGGACGAAGACCTGGAGGGTGAACGGCGAGGAGTAGGAGGTCCAGTCGACGCAGCCTCCCTGGTGCAGTCCCCCGATGACGCCGCGGACGACGCCGTGGTCGAGCCACGGGCTGCCGCTGCTGCCGCCGACGTAGCCGCCGCAGTCGAACGAGGGGTATCCGTCGGTCTCGTAGACCGGCGCCCTGCACGTGATCGGCCGGTCGTCGCGGCCCGCGTTGTAAGCGACGTCGGTGATCCTGGCTCCCGCGGCCGGGGCGGTGCCGAGCGCGTTGCCCCCCGTGACGTCCTCGATCCCGACCAGCGTCCCGCCGCGGCGCTGCGGGGCCATCCGCAGGATCGCGTAGTCGAACCGGGTGTCGCCGGAGGCCGACCACTGCGCGGGGACGTAGGCCGCCGCGACCTGCCACACCCCGTACGGTGTGCGTCCCCTGACGTAGCCGGGCGCCACCTGCCAGCCGACCGCGGTGCCGAAGACGCAGTGTGCCGCGGTGAGGACCAGGTCGTGGTGCGGGCTCGCGATGACGCTGGCAGAGCACTCGTGGTCGGCGGCGAGCCCGTCACGGAACAGCGGGCCGACGGTCGGCACTCCGCGGAACGGGGTCGAGGTCGGTGTCCCGGGAGGCGGGCCCGAGGCGGCGAAGGCCGTGGGCGCGGTCGAGAGCACGATCGTCGCCGCGGCGGCGAGCAGGACGACGGGGGCGACGAGACGGCGGAGGTGTGACAGGGGCATCCCCCGAATCTGCCCCTCGAGCGAGGTCGGCATCGGAGCGATCTCACCCCGTGTCATGGGAGTTGTCTGGGAAGTCTCAAGGGCGCGACCGCAGTGCGGACCAGGTCGCGAGGCGGTGGCCGAGGCGGTCGGCGAGCAGCGGCAGGTCGGGGCAGGTGTCAGGGTCGGCGCAGATACCGATGGTGAGTCGACCCGCATACGACAGGGCCGTGAACGAGACGGTCACGTTGCCCGCGCCGAGACTCAGCGGGACGATGCGGGTGATGGGGCAGCCGGTGAGGGTCAGGGTCGAGCCCGGCCCCCGGAGGTTGCTGACGAAGGTGTGGATCCGGCGCTGTCGCATGGTGTACCACCGCAGGAGGCCGACCGCGGCCAGCGCCCGGAAGAGGGGTGCGAGCACCGCCGTCGACGCGCCAGCCGGAGCGGCCTTGGCCCGACGGGTCGCCGTACGCACGTCGTCGAGCAGGTGCCCCGGATCTCCCACGGTCGCGACGGCGATCGCGACCACCCCGCTGTGGTTGCCCAGGTGCGCGGAGACGGTCTGACGCCGCTCGGACACCGGCATGGAGAGCACCAGGTCGGCCACCCGCTCTCCCCTCGACGCCAAGAGGTCGTGCAGGGCGGTGGCGACGGCGAGGAGCAGCACGTCGTTGACCGTCGCGTCGTGGACGTGTGCGGCACGCGAGAGCGGCGCGAGGTCCGCCTCGACGACGGCGAACTCACGGCGTCGACCGGTCACCTGGTTGAGCGACGACGCCGCGGCGTGCGGAGCAGCAAGTGGTCGTATGGAGCGCAGGGCTGCGCGCAGGCGACGCGATGACGCCGGCAGTGAGCCCAGTCGGGCACCCTTGTCCCGTAACGCTTCTGACATGAGCTGGCGACGAGACGGGAAGGCCGCAGGCAGCCGCGTCGGAGGCAGCTCGACGGCCTCGGACCCGTCCTGGTCGGTCAGCGCCGACAGGACGGCGAGGGCTCCGACGCCGTCGGCCAGCACGTGATGGAGGACGAGGACCACTGCTGCCCGGCCGACCTCGACGTCGGTGACGACCACCGCCCGCCACAGAGGCTGCTCCCGCGGCAGGGGACGGCAGACCACCTCCGCGGCGAGGGCGAGGAGCCCCACGTCACCTCCCGGTTCCGGGCACCGGACTGTCTCGACCTGCTCGTGCGCACCTCCCCCAGCCGACCCGGACCACATGGGTCGGCCACACCCCCAGGGCACCGTGACGAGCCGTTGACGCAGACGGGGGACCCGCCGGCTGCGCAAGGCGATCTGGCGCTCGACCGTCGCCGCGTCGAACCCAGCCGAGGTGTCGAGGACGACGACCGCGCCGACCTGCATCGGCGGACCCCTGTGCCCCGGCGCGAGCGACATCAGGTCGTCGGGCGAGGCCCGCTCGATCACCGGGCGCGCCGTGGCCGGCGCGGCGGCACGACCCCGAGGAGCAGCACGACGAGCACGAGCTCGAGCAGCCCCAGGGCGAAGTAGATCGTCTGCAGGACCGAGTAGCCGATCATCGCCAGCTCGGTAAAGATCCATATCAGCATCCCGCACCCGGCCACGGCGGCGAGGAAGAGGCCCGACGCCCGACCGCGGGCCACGGCGACGGCCGCGGCCAGCTGGGTGCCGCCGACGACCACACCGAGGATGAGGCCGGGAACGACGAAGGACGTGAACGGGGTGCCCTCGAGCGCGCTAAGGGGGAAGCCCGCTCCCCCTCCGGGTAGCGCGATGACCAGACCGGCGACGGCCGACACCGCGCCGAAGACCAGCAGCCCCAGGAGGACTCGCGTGGTGGAGGACTGCCCGACGGGGGGCACCGCGGAACCCCGGGCGCCCGCGGTGCCAACCTCCGGACCGGACATCAGCTTCCGGATCATGCCCTCAGGCTGGTCGGGTCGGGGACCCCTGGCCAGAGTCGTTGGTCCTGTCCCGTTACCAGGTCGCTGCCGCTGTGGAAGTGGGCCCTCGGTGGGGCAGGTCAGAGGTCCGTCACGTCGGGGCGAGCGGCGCCCGGGGTTGGCCGGGGCGTGCAGCGTCGAGCCGGTTCACACCCCGCACGCACGGGGGCCACTACTTGACGCTGCGTCGCGTCAGGTTGTCGAGCCAGGTTCGGGCGCAGGGGCCGACGGGGCCCTACTCGGCGGCC
>JBBRNQ010000161.1:0-8413 GCA_038230235.1 Actinomycetales bacterium | reverse complement strand
GGGGTCGGGGCGCCTGCGCGCCGGGCTCGACGTCGTCGAGCCCGAGCCCCTGCCGTCGGGCCACCCGCTGTGGCAGGCGCCGGGCCTGATCCTCACGCCTCACGCCGCTGGTCACGTCAGGCAGGCCGGCCCGCGCGCCTTTGCTCTGGTAGCGCAGCAGCTGCGCCGCTTCGTCGCCGGTGACGACCTCGTCAACGTCGTCGGGGACACCTACTGACGAGCACGTCAGCCCGCGACGCCCACGGACCCTCCCGCGAGACGGACGGCGAGGGGTGCGGCCAGCGGTCAGGCGAAGGCGGTGAAGCTCGGCCCGAGGGTGTCGAGCCACGCAGCCGGGTGGGTGGCCACCGCATCGGCGCCGGGCCGCGACAGGGCCGCCTCCACGGCGTCGAGCAGGCCCGCCGCCGTGCGGTCTGGGGGATATCGCTGCAGGACCCACTCACGGTTCGCCGTACGGAGTGCCGTCAGCTCACCGGCGCGCTGCACGAGGTCGACGACCCGGTCGCGCAGCAGCAGCGGACGCTGGTCGGGCACTCGCCAGGCCCCGGGGGCCTCGAACAGCTCGTGCCCCCCGCCGCCGTCGTAGCCGGCCACGAGGCACCCGGACGCCAGGGCCTCCGCGACCGGTAGTCCGAAGCTCTCGCTGTGGCCGAGGGCGATGAAGACCGTGGTGGCGCCCAGGGTGCTGGCGACCTCGGCCCGGGGGGTGTCGACCAGCTCGACCAGCTCGACGCCGCGCAGGCGCGGGTCGTGGTGCAGGACCTCGCGCAGGAGACTGGCCTCGCGGGGACGCTTGCGGGGGAACCAGGTGACGCGCACCGAACCCGGTTCCTCCACGCGGGCCGCGCCCCCGGTGTCGGCAGCGGAGAGTGCTGCAGGTGAGCGGGGGTCGGGTCGGAAGAGCTCACCGTCGACCCAGTTGGGCACCAGCGACACCGGCAGGTGGGGCAGGGTCGCGGCGAGCACGTCCCGACTCTCGGCGCTCACCGCCCACACCGCGGGAGGCAGGGCCCACCCGGGGAAGTCGTGGCCCGCCCGGGTGGGTGGGGAGGCGGCGAACGTGTAGAAGTGGTTCTGGTTGAAGATCACGGTGCGAGCTCCGGGCGCCGGGTCACGACCGGGGACGGTCGGGGTCTCGGGCACGACGAGCAGGTCGGCCCCGCCGAGCCGGGTGGTCGCCCCGGCGATGACCGGCAGGTCGCGGTCGATCCAGCCGGGACGGTCCCCCGGGTCGGGTAGCCACAGCCAGGCCTCGACACCGGCGGCACGGAGCAGCTGCACGTGCTGGGTCATGACGTGCACCCCGCCGCTGTGGTGCCGGGTGGCGAAGCCGGCGTAGACGACCCGTGCGGTGGTCAGGGGCACGGGAGGCTCACGAGGTCGTGGTCGATGCCACCGGGTCGAGGTACCACGTGGCCGCGCTACCGGTGTTGTGGGCCGGGAAGGACCCCGGGCCGAGGCCCGCCCTGGCCCGCCACCCCTGGGGCCACTTGGCGTCGAGGCCACCGAGGATCTCGGCCCGGTTGAGCTCCGACGACTGCCCGGTGCGCTCCATCGTCGCGCGGCGCAGGTGCGAGACGTAGGCGCCCTCGGTGACCAGGCAGCGCAGTCCGGCGGCTCGGACCCGCAGGGCCAGGTCGATGTCGGAGCCGTACCCGTGACGGGGGAAGGCGACCTCGTCGAGCCCCCCGAGGTCGACGACCCGGCGGGCGGCGAAGGCGATGGCCGTGCCGTCACAGAAGGGCACCTCGCGGACGGTGTCACGAGGCTCGTAGTCGGCAGCGGTCGTCGGGATGACGACCGCCCGCTGGTGGAGCCAGAAGTCGTCGTAGCAGGCAGCGACGACGGCGACGTCATCGTCGCCAGGTGCGCCGAAGGGCGCGACGAGACCCTGGAGGAAGCCGGGGGAGAGCCTGGTGTCGTTGTTGAGTACCACGCACAGGTCGAGGCCGTCGGCCAGGGCCGTGTGCAGGGCCCAGTTCGCGCTGCCGATCCACCGCAGGTTGCGGCCCGGCCGGTGGACGCCCACGCGGGGCGAGCCGAGGACCGAGGGCGCGTCGTACGCTCCGGGGACGAGGTAGTCGCCACCGTTGTCGACGACGACGACCCTCACCCGAGGGTCGTCGAGGCTCCCGTCGCGGTGGAGATCCGCCAGGACGGCGTCGGTGAGCTGCGGCGAGCCGAACGCGGGGATGGCGACGACGATCGTCGGCTGCCGGGGGGAGGCGCTCATGACGTCGTCCGGGTGGGACCGGGTGGGACCGGGCGAACCGGGTGGGCTGAAAGAGCTCATGAGGACTTCCTACCCTCTGGGGGGCCCCGGTGTCCGAGCGGGTCACCCGGCGGTCGCTCGGCGCTGTCCCTTACCGGCCACGGGGGACAATCTCGGAAAATGCCGCCTTTACCTCTTCTTTACCCTACGCTGATGAGTGTCAGGCCCGCGGCCCAGAGCCGCGAGCCGGGCGGGGGAAAGATCACCGATGACCGCCGTGGGGGTGGGAATCCAGGGGCTGGGCCGGGAGGCCGAGCGCCTGCTGCACCAGATGACAGGGGCGCCCGACACCGTAGAGGTGTCGGGCGCCCCTGTTCTCGTGGTGGGCCGGCACCCGCTGCGGCCCGTCGAGGGGTGCTGGGTGGCCCCCGGGGCACGGCCCTGGGCAGACCGGCGGACCCCGTCCGGGCTGTCCGTTTGATGCCAGTGACCGAAATAGCCGCTTTACCAACTTTACTGTTCCTTTACCCTTATGGTTAGGAGTGTCAGGAGCGAGACCGGCGGGGGCCGGAGCCTGGCGGGGGTACGGCAGATGGTTCACAGCAGTGCTCGGCCCGTCCGTGGGGGACGGACCGAGACCAACCGACCGGGGGGTCGGAAGGTCACAGGACGCAGGGCGCCTGACACCGTGGGGGTGGTCAGGCGCCCTTCGTCTGTCTCCGGCCGTGTCCGGCGGTGTCCGGCTGTGACACGCTGACGGCATGGACGAGGTAGGGGCAGACACGGGGCCGGTGCGCGGTCGGGTCTGGCGCGCGGGTGTCCTCGAGAGCACCGAGTTCCCCTTCGAGGCGATCTCCGACTTCCTCGCCGATCCTGACGTCCTGGTCTGGGTCGACGTCTGCGACCCCAGCTCGCAGGTGCTCACGCAGCTGGCCAGCGAGCTGGCCCTCGACCCCCTGGCGGTCGAGGATGCGGTGTCCCACGGCGAGCGGGCGAAGGTCACGCGCTACTCCAGCCACATCTTCCTCACCGCCTATGCCGCCGTCATCTCCCCGGACCTGGCGGAGCCCTCGGCCCAGGCCGCGTCGGAGGCGGCTTCCGGACGCCCCGACCAACGCCCCGAGCTGCACCTGTCCCGGGTCTCGGCCTTCGTCCTGCCCCGCGGCATCGTCACGGTGCACGCCAGTGACGGCTTCGACATGGACGAGGTCGTGCGCCGGTGGGACGAGAACTCCGACCTGCTGAAGTACGGCGTCGGCGCGCTCGTGCACGGCCTGCTCGACATGGTCGTCGACAGCCACTTCGACGCCGTCCAGGTGCTCGACGACCGCATCGAGGCGCTCGAGGACGTGCTCTTCGAGGAGGAGTCGCTCAGCCACGCCGTGCAGCGCCAGACCTATGGCATCCGCAAGGACCTCGTCGCCCTGCGCCGGGTGGTCCTGCCCATGCGGGAGGTCGTCAACGGGATGCTGCGACACCGCCAGGACCGCCAAGCCCCCACCGAGCTCAACCCCTGGTACGACGACCTCTACGACCACGTGCTGCGCGCCACCGAGTGGACGGAGTCGTTGCGCGACATGGTGACCACCATCTTCGAGACCAACCTGTCGCTGCAGGACGCGCGCCTGAACACGGTGATGAAGAAGCTCACGGGCTGGGCCGCCATCATCGCGATCCCGACGGCGATCACCGGCTTCTTCGGGCAGAACGTGCCCTACCCCGGCTTCCAGCAGCCCTTCGGGTTCGAGCTCAGCACCGTCTCGATCATCGTCATCGCCGGGCTCCTCTACCTGACCTTCAAGCGGCGCGGCTGGCTCTGACCGGTGTCGTCGCGACCGTGGCTGCCATGAGCACCGCCAGCGCGAGGCCGACCCAGCCCGAGCCGAGCCCGACCCCGTGCTCGACCGACGGTTTGCCCAGCCAGTCGGCGACGGAGGCGCCGAGCGGCCGCGTGAGCACGTAGGCGAACCAGAACGAGAAGACCGGGCCCCAGTGGAGGACGCGGTAGCCGAGCACCGGCACCAGGATGGCGATGGCGAAGAGCCCCGCCGACCCCGCGTACCCCAGGTGCAGCGTCACGGCTGTGAGGTCGCCGAGTGCGGTCCCCATCGCGAAGGTCAGCACGACGGCCGCCCAGTAGAGCACCTCACGGCGGGTGGTCGTCACCTCGTGCACGTCGCAGCTGCCCTCGCTGCGGCGCCAGTGGACGAAGAGCCCGCCGAGAAGGGCAGCGCACAGCACGAACGAGGCGGCATACGGCAGGCCGAGCACCACGTGGGCCACGTCGGCACCCATGGTGCCGAACACGCCGACCATGGCGACCGCGCTCCAGTAGACCCACGGCAGGTAGCGGTGCCGGGTCAGCTGCACGGCGAGGGCGGCGGCGAAGGCCACCAGTCCGACGAGCACTGCCAGCACCGGCGGGGCGACCCGGATCGACCAGTCCGACACCGACTCGCCCATGGCGGTCGAGAGCGCCTTGGCGACCCAGAACATGAGCGTGGGTACGGCGACCCGGGCGGCGTCGGTCAGTGGACCCGACGGACCCGACGGGCCCGACCGGCTTGAGGGTGCAGCGTTGGGGGGGTCGGCGGTGGCAGGGGAGTCATGGACGGCGCTCACCCCATCATCGTCGCGTGTCCACGATCGTCGTGTGCGACATCGGGGCGGATGTCGGGCGAGCTGTCAGGGTTCTCTCACGACAGCTGCCGCAGCCGCCTCAGCTGCCGCTCGTAGGCGGACACGGCCGCGGCCGCGGCGGCGACCTCGAGACGCGTGAGGGCGTCGTACGGTGTGGTGTCCTCGCCGGCCGTGCGGGCCTCGGCCTTCAGCTCTCGCAACAGCTCTCGGGCCACGACGGCATCCTGGTGGTCGCCGAGCGACTCCTGCACCTGCGTCGCCCTCGTGGCGATGCGACGGGCCGACGTCCCGCGGACGGCGGAGGCGGACTCGGCCGAGTAGCGCAGCTGTTTGGCCGCCTTCCGGGTCTCGTGCAGGGCGACGTCGCGCTGCGGCGGCAGCGCGCGTCGGGCCCGTCGCGCCGCGCGGAAGAAGCGGTCGGCATCGCGGCGTAGGAGGCCTGGCACGAGCACCGTCGCCCTCGTGGACGCCTCGGGTCGGGTGGGGGGGTGGGCGATGAACCGCTCGAGGTCGTCGAGCAGGTGCTCGTACCGGGCCGACGTCATCGCGGTCTCTGCCGCCTCCTGGCCGGCGCCGGCCGTGGTCTGCAGGTGGGTGCGGATCCTGCGTACCGGTGGGCCGAGGTCGAGTGACCCAGAGAGGGTCTCCAGCTGCGCGGTGAGACGCCCGCGCAGTACCTCGGCATCGCGAGCGGTGCCGAGCACCCCTCCCAGCCAACGCAGCTCGCGACGACAGGCGATGGTCGACCCCTTCTCGAGCACGGGCTCGAACGTGCGCAGCGCGGCTCGAAGTCGCCGGGCGGCGACGCGCATGTCGTGGATCGCGGAGGCGTGGCCGGCGTGCACGCCCTGCTCCTGGGCCTCGAGCGCGTCGACCTGGGTCCGCAGCCGCAGGCGCAGCACGTCGGTCGTCGACGCACGGCGTCTCTTTGCGCCGCCCGGGAGCGGTGAGGGGGTGGAGGACGCGAGGCGGTCGCCGAGCGCACGAGCGAGCTTGGACGGGAAGGCCGCCTCGTGAGCGCCGCTCTCGATCAGGGCCGACGTGGTGGCGGCCAGCAGGTCGCGTCCACCGTCGGCCAGCTCGACCTCCCACTCGCGCCACTGCGTGGTGGTGGGGAGGCTCGGGTCCGGTCGGGCCGGGCGCGCCGCGTGCCCCGACCCGTCGACGACCGGGGTGTCGGACACGACGAGGTCGTCGCAGAAGCGGGCCAGGACAGCGCCCGACGGGTCGAGCAGGGGGGTCTCCTCGCGGCGCGTGTCGATCCGCGCCACGACGTGGAGCGGGTGCTCGCCCACGACGTCTCGCACGAGCGCGACCAGGGCGTCCGGCGGAGTCGGCCCGTCGCCGAGCTCACAGGCGTGCTCGGCCCGGGCGTCGGCTCCCGCACCGATCTTGAGGTGCCAGCCCGCGTCGGTGCCCCCGGTGCGTCGCCTCAGGCTGATGTGGTGGCGGGCGAGGTCGATGCGCCGGGTGTCCCAGTAGTCGGCCGCGAGGTGGTGGGTGGAGGTGGGGCCGACGGCGTGCACTCCCGGGAGCCGACTCAGGTCGGGGACCACGCCGTCGCACGGCACGTCGAGCTTGCGCTCGATCTCGGTGTGCTGGGTGGTGGACATGCCCACCACTATGGCGCGACCGCTGGGAGGCGGGAAAGGGTCGGAGGTCCCTCGCCGCGGGTGGCTCACTCGCCGGCCGCCCCCACCTCGCGCTCGCCGAAGGTGACGATGTCGCTGACCGCCTCCCGCGCCGTGCGCCCCACGCCGATGAGCGTGGCCGAGGCCGGCCCGGTCCAGTCGCCGTAACCGACGAGATGGAGGCGGGGCTCGTCGCGGGCCCGGGTGCCGACGGTCAGGGGGTGGCCACCGTGGCGGGGGAGGCGGAGGCCCGCGAGGTGGGGCAGGTCGGGTCGGAAGCCGGTGCACCAGATGACGGCGTCGGCCGGCACCTCGTGCCCGCCACTGTCGACGACCCCGGTCGGGGTGAACCTCGCGAACATCGGGTGGGGCACCATCGCGCCACGGTCGCGGGCCGCGCGCACCGAGGCCACGGCCACGACGTCACCCAGCCCGCTGACGCCGCCGGGGTCGTCCCGGCCCGCGTCGAGCGCGCGGCGGCGCGCGGTCGCGACGTCGAAGAGCACCCTCCCGTCGACGTCGTCGGGCAGGAACCTGGGCCTCGTGACGGTGAACCAGGTCGTGTCGGCGACGGCCGACAGCTCGGCCACCAGCTGCGCCCCGCTGTTGCCGCCACCGACCACGAGCACCCGCGACCCCGCGAAGGGCAGCGGCCCGTCGTACGACGCGCTGTGCACCTGACGACCGCCGAAGTCACCTGCGCCAGGCACTGTCGGCACGAACGGGCGGCCCCAGGTGCCGGTCGCGCTCACGACGACCCGGGGGCTCCATACGCAGTGGGGGGTCTCGACGACCAGGCGCCCTTGCGGGTCGTCGTCCCCGCGGTGCACGTCGAGGGCCCGGACGCCGTGCTGCACGGGCAGGTCGTATCGCGCCTCGTACTCCGTCAGGTAGTCGACGACGTGCGACGCCGGAGGGTAGTCCTCATCGGAACGCGGCATGGGCCGACCGGGGAGTGAAGAGAACGCGGCCGGGGAGAACAGCCGGAGAGAGGGCCACGTGTGCTGCCACGCGCCACCGGGTGCCGAGTTGGCATCGATGACGGAGAAGCCTTCTCCTGCGACGAGACCTGCACGCCTCAGGTAGTAGGCCGTGGCGAGTCCGGCCTGGCCGGCGCCGATGACGAGGACGTCGGGACGCGGGGTGGTCACGCTCCGAGCGTGGAGGCGTAGTCGGGCACCGGGTGCTGCAGCGACCGTTCACTGCGGACGTAGCCCTTCGAGGGCGGTCGGTCCGGCAGCACCAGGGTCGGCGCCGGGACCTCGACGTAGGGGACCTGGGAGAGCAGGTGCGCGATCATGTTGATCCGCGAGCGGCGCTTGTCGTCGCTCTCGACGACGTTCCACGGCGACCCGGCGATGTCGGTGTGCACGAGCATCTCGTCCTTGGCCCGGGAGTAGTCCTCCCAGCGGCTGATCGACTCGACGTCGGTGGGAGACAGCTTCCACCGGCGCATGGGGTCGGTCAGGCGTGACTCGAAACGGCGCTGCTGCTCGGTGTCGCTCACCGAGAACCAGTACTTGTGCAGGCGGATGCCGTCCTCGACGAGCATCCGCTCGAAGATGGGGCACTGCCGCAGGAACCGGCGGTGCTCCTCGGGCGTGCAGTAGCCGAGCACCCGCTCGACGCCGGCGCGGTTGTACCAGCTGCGGTCGAAGAGCACGATCTCACCGGCCGCGGGCAGGTGCTCGACGTAGCGCTGGAAGTACCACTGGGTGCGCTGCCGCTCGGTGGGGGTCGGCAGGGCGACGACGCGGGCCTGGCGGGGGTTGAGGTACTCCGCGACGCGCTTGATGGCCGAGCCCTTGCCTGCGGCGTCACGACCCTCGAAGACGATGACGACCCGTTCGCCCTCGCGACGCACCCACTCCTGCATGGTGACCAGCTGCCCCTGAAGTCGCAGCAGCTCGGTCTCGTAGACGGCCTTGTC
>JBBRNQ010000160.1:0-8441 GCA_038230235.1 Actinomycetales bacterium | reverse complement strand
ACCGGTACGGCGACGAGTCGTCGGTCGTGCGGATGCACAGCGGCAACGGGGTGCACGACGAGATGGACCAGCAGGCCATCGCCTGCTTCGAGCTGGCCCTGGGCGACATCGGGCTGACCGTCGACCAGCCACTGCGGCAGGTGCTGTCCGCCTACTTCACCTGGGCCACGACGACGACCATGACGCGGTTCCACGACTCCGCCGACGACGTCCCCGACGGCCTCGCCCTGCCCCACTGGTCGTGGGACGGCCTCCAGGACGGGCCGTAGGCAGGCCGGTCCCCCGCGGCAGGAACGGACGTGGCCCTGGTCCGGCCCTGGTCCGGCCCTGGTCCTGGCGTCCGACGCCTGCGAAGAGTCATACTCTGGTCATAGCCGACGTCCAGCCAACGTCCAGACTGCCGCAGAACACTGAGGAGGTGACCGACACCATGACCCGCGACAACCGTGACCGCGAGACCCCCGCCGAGGCGACGCTCCTCGTCGTCGAGGACGAGCCCAACATCCGCGAGCTGCTGGCCACCTCGCTCCGCTTCGCCGGATTCGACGTCTCCGTCGCGGCCGACGGGCAGAGCGCGCTGACCAGCGCCTCCGAGCGCCACCCCGACCTCGTCGTGCTCGACGTCATGCTCCCTGACATGGACGGTTTCGAGGTGACGCGGCGCCTGCGGGAGTCGGGGCGACAGCTCCCGATCGTCTTCGTCACAGCCCGCGACTCGGTCGACGACAAGATCAAGGGTCTGACCGTGGGCGGTGACGACTACGTCACGAAGCCCTTCAGCCTCGAGGAGGTCATCGCCCGCATCCGGGCCGTGCTGCGCCGTACCCGCGGCGAGGAGGACGGCGCCGCCTCGTTGCGCTTCCACGACCTCGAGCTCGACGACGACAGCCACGAGGTCCGCCGGGGCGGGCGCGTCATCGACGTCTCACCGACCGAGTTCAAGCTGCTGCGCTACCTCATGCTCAACCCCAACCGGGTGCTGTCGAAGTCGCAGATCCTCGACCACGTCTGGGACTACGACTTCCGCGGCGAGTCGGGCATCGTCGAGTCCTACATCTCCTACCTCCGCCGCAAGATCGACACGACCGAGCCCGCGCTCATCCACACCAAGCGTGGCATCGGCTACGTGCTGCGTCTGCCCCCGGGCACCCCGGCGGCGTGAGCCCCGGGCCCCATCTGCTGCGTCGCACCAGCCACCGCCTGGCGACGCTGCCCTTGCGGGTGCGGCTGGTCTCGGTCGTCGTCGTGCTGCTCTCGGCGGCCCTGGCGGCGTCCGGCCTCATCGTCAACGTGCTCCTGCACAGCTACCTGCTCGACCGGTCCGACGACGAGCTGCGCACCTACGCGGGCATCGCCGCCGGTCTCGACTACAACAGCAGCGCGGCCCAGGCCATCCAGCCCAACTTCACCGTGCGGCTCAACCTCGCCGACGGGAGCTCGCCGGTCGACATCGTCGACGCCGCGACCGAGCCGAACGCCACCCCCTCGATCCCCGTCCTCGGGGCGACCGACCCCAGGGTCATGCAGTCGCGCCCCTTCACCGTGCCCTCCACCACGGGCGACGAGCCGGCCTGGCGGGTCATCGCCGGGGTGACCGACGACGGCAAGGCGGTGTACGAGGTCGCGCTCTCGCTCCGCCCGCTGGACGCCACGCTCGACCGGGTCATCACCGACGGCCTGCTCATCGGGCTCGCCGTGCTGGCGGCCTCGATGGTCATCGGCTGGTACGCCGTGCGCCGCAGCTTCCGCCCCCTCAACCGGATCGAGGACACCGCGGCCGCCATCGCCGCCGGTGACCTCACCCAGCGCATCCCCGAGCGGGCCACACCGGACGAGGTCGCGTCGCTCACCCGCTCGCTCAACGCCATGCTCACCCAGATCGAGCAGTCCTTCGCCGTCCGCGAGGCCTCCGAGGACCGGATGCGCGAGTTCGTCGCCGACGCCTCGCACGAGCTGCGCACCCCCCTCGCCACCGTCCGGGGCTACGCCGAGCTCTACCGGCAGGGGGCCGTGAGCCGACCCGAGGACGTGCGCAGCGCGTTCGGCCGCATCGAGAGCGAGGCGGGCCGGATGGGCAGCCTCGTCGAGGACCTCCTCGTGCTGGCCCGCCTCGACGAGAAGCGCCCTCTCTCGCGCGACGACGTCGATCTCGCGGTCCTCGCCGGAGACGCCCGCCAGGATGCCCACGTACTGGCCCCCGACCGGCACGTGCGCCTCGTCGGCGCCTCCGGCCCGCTCGGCCCCGTCCACGTCGTCGGCGACGAGCCGCAGCTGCGCCAGGTGATGACCAACCTCGTCGGCAACGCGCTCAACCACACCCCATCGGGCACGCCCGTCGAGATCGCCGTCGGTCGCACGCCGGCGGGCTGCGCCGTCATCGAGGTGCGTGACCACGGCCCGGGCATCGACCCGCAACGGGCCAGGAAGGTCTTCGAGCGGTTCTACCGCACCGACCCGTCGCGTAGCCGCGCCCAGGGCGGCAGCGGGCTGGGTCTGGCCATCGTCGCCGCGATCGTCGCGGCCCACCAGGGCTCCGTACGGGCGACACCGACCCCGGGCGGTGGCGCGACCTTCACCGTCGAGCTCCCACAGGCCCTGCACAGGCAGGCCCAAGCGGACACAGACGTGACCTCGGTGTAGTAGTTGACATACCGACGCCACACCCGTCGACCGCAGGAAGAGGACTTGAGGACCATGACCCAGCAGACGCACCCCCACGAGACCGATGGTCCCCGTGACGAGGACGCCCCCCGCCTGACCACCGCGCAGCCGGAGCCCGCGGAGTCGCCCGAACCGCTCTGGTACGACGGGCCGGCCGCCTGGCACTCCCCCTCCACGGGCCACGACGACAGCACGGGCCACGGCGACAGCACGGGCCACAGTGAGGGCACGAGCGGGGCCGGGAGCACGGGCACCGACCGTGACGAGCCCGGCACCGGCGGACGCGAGGGCGACTTCGGACTGACCTCGTCGTCGACCACCGCGATGCCTGCCTCGGCGGAGCACACCCAGGAGCACCCGGGCTCGTCCGGGGCCACCCCCACGGCTCCCGTCCCCACGACGGGCGGGGCCTTCGGCTGGCACGACGACGGGGCCAACCCGTCCTTCGACGGCTCCGGCTCCTACGCGGCCCCCAGTGGTAGCGGCTCGTCCTACCCGGCTTCCGACAGCGGTGCGTACGCCGCCCCCAGCAGTGGCTCGTCCAACGCCCCCAGCAGCGGCTCGTACGCCGCCCCCAGCAGCGGCGGGAACGGGTCGTTCGGCTCGGGATCCACCGGCTGGAGTGGCGGCGACGGCGGCTGGGGTGGTCCCTACTCCCGCACGCAGCCGGTCGCCCCGACGCCCGAGCCGAAGACCCGTCAGGGCCGGCGCTGGGCCGAGATCGGCGTCGTCGCCCTGGTCGCGGCCGCTCTCGCCGGCGGCGGCAGCTACTACGCCGCGTCGCAGAACCTCGGCGCGACCACCGCGGTGGCCAGCTCGGGATCGGCCCCCGCCTCGTCGTCCAACCCCCCGGCACCCGTCGCCCAGGGCGACCCGAGCAGCCCCGACTGGACGGTCACGGCCAAGGCGGTCTCGCCGAGCGTCGTGGCGATCACCGTGCAGAGCAGCTCGGCCGAGGGCCAGGGCTCGGGCGTCATCATCGACGCCACCCGCGGCTACGTCCTCACCAACAACCACGTCGCCACCGGCGCCGGCACCGGCGCGACCCTCACGGTGACGCTGAGCGACGGGCGCACGTACGACGCCACGATCAAGGGCACCGACCCCTCCACCGACCTCGCGGTCCTGCAGATCAAGAGCCCTCCGAGCGGCCTCAAGGCGATCTCCATCGGTGACAGCAGCAGCCTCACCGTCGGTCAGCCGGTCATGGCCGTGGGCAACCCGCTCGGGCTCGCCGGCACGGTCACCACCGGCATCGTGTCGGCCCTCAACCGTCCGGTCACGACCGCCGCGACCGAGGGCGGCAACAGCCAGGACCCGCTCGGCGGCCAGGCCCAGGGCGGGGGCACGCCCGTCGTGACCAACGCGATCCAGACGTCGGCGGCGATCAACCCCGGCAATTCCGGCGGCGCCCTCGTCACGGCCAACGGGCAGCTGATCGGCATCAACTCCTCGATCGCCTCGCTCGGTGGCAGCAGCAGCGGCAGCGGCAGCCAGAGCGGCAACATCGGCATCGGCTTCGCCATCCCGTCGAAGGAGGCCAAGTCGATCGCCGACCAGCTCATCGCGACCGGCAAGGCCGAGCACGCCTACCTCGGGGTCAGTGCCTCCGACACCACGGTCACGGACGGCAACAGCAAGCGCGCCGCAGCCCTGGTCTCGAAGCTGTCCCAGGGCACGCCCGCCGCGAGCGCCGGGCTCAAGCAGGGCGACGCGGTCGTCGCCATCAACGGGCAGAGCATCGAGTCGTCCGAGTCGCTCGTGGCCACCATCCACGAGTACGGCGTCGGTGACCAGGTCAAGGTCTCCGTCATCCGCGGTGGCGCCAAGCAGGACATCACGGTCACCCTCGCGGCCCGGCCCACGCAGGGCTGAGCCCGCACCAGGACCCCTCGGTGAGCGGGTACGGTGGGCGACTGCCCGTCGTACCCGCTCACTGTTCTCGAGGAGGTCCCAGCGTGCCTCCCGTGACCACCCCGAGCCGCGACCCCGAGCTGGCCCGGGAGCAGGAGCACCTCGCGCGGGCCCGCGCCGAGCTGGCGCGGATGCGCGTGAAGACCGCCACGACCGAGCGCGCCGCCGGTGACGCGGTCTCGGACGCCTTCCTCGCGGGCGCCCTCGCCCGCCGCCTCGCCTCGCTCCAGGACGACCCCACCTCCACCCTCTTCTTCGGACGCATCGACCTCGACGGCGGTGAGGACCAACGCACCTGGCACGTCGGACGCCGCCACGTCGCCGACGACCGCGGTGACCCGCTCGTCATCGACTGGCGGGCCGGGCTGAGCGCCGCGTTCTACCGGGCGTCCCGGACGGAGCCGATGGGGGTGATGCTGAGGCGGCGCTTCGGCGTCGACCGGGGGCAGCTGACGGCCTACGAGGACGAGCACCTGCAGGACAGGTCGGAGCAGGACCACCGCTCCGACATCCTCACCCAGGAGATCGAGCGCCCCCGCGTCGGCCCGATGCGCGACATCGTGGCGACCATCCAGCCCGAGCAGGACGAGATCGTGCGGGCCGATGCGGGCACGACGGTCTGCGTGCAGGGGGCCCCCGGCACAGGGAAGACCGCGGTCGGACTGCACCGCGCGGCCTGGCTGCTCTACGCCTTCCGCGACAAGCTGTCCCGCTCCGGGGTGCTCGTCATCGGCCCCAACCGCGCCTTCCTCGACCACATCGGCGCGGTGCTCCCGGCCCTCGGCGAGGTCGAGGTCGCCCACACGACGGCCGAGGAGCTGGTGGCCAGCGTGCCGGTCAGGGGTGTCGACAGCACGCCAGCGGCCACCCTCAAGGGGGACCCGCGCCTCGCGCAGGTGCTCCACCGTGCCGTATGGAGCCACGTCCACCCCACCGGCGCGGCGCTCGACCCGCTCGTGGTGCCACGAGGCGCCCACCGGTGGCGGGTGGCGTCGTACGAGGTGGCGGAGGTCCTCCAGCAGCTGCAGGCACGCGACATCCGCTACGGAGCGGCGCGGGCCGTGCTGCCGCAGCGGCTCGCGCACCACGTGCTGCTCGCCATGGAGCGGGCCGGCGACTCCCCCGACGACCAGGTGCAGGACGCCGTTGCCCGCAGCAGCCCCGTCAAGGCCTACGTCGCGTCGATCTGGCCCGTGGTCGACCCGCGACAGGTGCTCTTCACCCTCTGGAGCGACCCGGCCGTGCTCGCCGAGCACGCCGACGGCCTGCTGTCGGATGATGAGCAGCGGGTCCTGTTGTGGGACAAGGCTCCCCGCACCAAGGGGGCGGCCCGCTGGTCCAGCGCCGACGCCGTGCTCCTAGACGAGCTGGCCGACCTGGTCGACCGCACGCCGAGCCTCGGGCACGTCGTGCTCGACGAGGCGCAGGACCTCTCGCCCATGCAGCTGCGGGCGGTCGGGCGCCGCTGCGCCACCGGGTCGGCGACGGTGCTCGGCGACATCGCCCAGGGCACTACCCCGTGGTCGACCTCGTCGTGGGACGAGTCCCTGACCCACCTCGGCAAACCCGGCAGCCACGTCGAGGTGCTCGACCGCGGCTTCCGGGTGCCCGGTCTGGTCATCGACTACGCGGCCCGGCTGCTCCCGGCGATGGCGCCGGGGCTGGGGGCGCCGGTGTCGGTGCGCGACAACCCGGGCCGGCTCGACATCGTGCGGGTGGCGGGCGCTGACCTGCCGGCGCGGGTCGCCGCCGTCGTAGCCGAGCAGGTGACCCAGCCGGGGTCGGTGGGGGTCATCGCCCCGGCCTCGCTGCTGGCCGGCCTCGGGGCCGCCCTGCTCGCTGTCGGGATCGAGCACGGCCTCCTCGGCTCCGACCACGGCGACATCGAGCACCAGGTCGACCTCGTGCCGGCGACCGTGGCGAAGGGGCTGGAGTTCGACCGGGTCGTCGTGGTCGAGCCTGCCCGGATCGCCGCCGACGAGCCCGACGAGCGCACGGGTCTGCGGCGGCTCTACGTCGTGCTGACCCGCGCCGTCTCGGCCCTCACCGTCGTCCACTCCGACGACCTGCCACCCCTGCTGGCCGCGCCGACGTGAGCCCCGCACCAGCCCGCCTCCTCGGGTCGTGGACGCAGGACCTCGCGGCCCTGTGCCCCGACGCGGACCCGCTGGCCGTGGAGGCGGTCGGTCGTGACCTGCTCGCCCGCTGGGGCGAGCCCCAGCGGCGTTACCACACCGCCACCCACCTCACCGAGATGTTCCGGGCGCTCGAGGAGCTCGGCGCGGCCGGTGAGGTCGGGGCCGACGACGAGCGCCTCGCCCGTCTGGCCGCGTGGTGGCACGACGCGGTCTACGACCCGGCGGCGGGTGACAACGAGGAGCGCAGCGCCCAGCTGGCCCTCGCGGCCCTCACCCGCCTGGGCCTGCGGCCCGATGCCGTCGCGACCGTGGTCGCCCTCGTGCGGATGACTGCCGACCACGTGGCGACGGACCCCCCACCCCTCACCCGCGCCCTGCACGACGCCGACCTGTGGATCCTCGCCGCCCCCCCGACGCGCTACGCCGCCTACGCGGCCCAGGTGCGCGAGGAGTATGCCGCCGTCCCCGACGACGCCTTCGCCGCCGGCAGGGCGGCGATCCTCACCGACCTCGTGGCCCGCGACCGGCTCTACCTCACCGACCACGCCCGCCGGGGGTGGACCGAGCGGGCGCGCAGCAACGTGCACCGGGAGGTGGCCCGCCTCCGCCCCGGCCGTCCGTAGGCGGGGGAAGCAGCACCGGAGGTGACTCCACCGTGGAGCTGCTCTCATGCCCGTGGCGCGGAGCCGTCAGTCCAGGCCAAGCACCGTCATCAGTGCTGCGTCGACGGCTCGCAGCTCCGCCGCGCCGAGCCGCCCAGCGAACTCTCCCAGCCGGGTTTGTGGATCGACCACTGTGAGCTGCTCGACCATCACGCGGGTTCTCACGCCGTCGATCTCGATCTCAGGCCGAAAGGTCGCCTCTCGCCGGCCTGTGGAGGTGGGCGCGACAACCCACGTCGACAGCGGGAGGTCGTCGGACTGCACCACCACCGCAAATCGGCTCCCGGCCTGCTCGTGCCCACGCACGTCCTTGGGCGCTCGGAGCCGGTACAGGTCACCACGCACGGAGGGCATCCATCTCGGCTGCCAGCTCACGTGAGGCGATGACGTCGTCGGGGTCGTCGCGCAGCGACTCTGCCTCGGCTCGAAGGCGGGCTCGGCGGCGCGCCCGGTCTGCCTCGAGGATCGCTGTCCTGGCCGCCTCCGAACGCGACCGCCCATCGAGGGTCAGCCCCTCCAGGGCACGCTCAACCTCCGGGTCAGTGCGGATCGTCAGCGAGCTCATAAGACAAACCGTAACACCCGGTGCACTGGCTGGGGACGGTGTCGTTCCCTGTGGCAACGAGTTCACCCCGGTGATTCTCCGGTGCTGTCACCCAGACGGGGCTTGTTGCCGTCGACAACGGCATCGGCTAACCCACTACTCGTCCCGTGGGCAGCACCCGCTCCAGCAACGGCCACCAGAACTCCCCGGCGCAGTGCGCCTCGAGCACGTCACGCCCGACCCAGACGGCCGCGTCGACATCGGGGGCAACCGGCGCCAGCGGGCGCGAGGAGAGCGTCACGGCATACAGCTGGAGGTATGAAGCGCCGGCCCCCCACCGGCCGTCCCGCCCCCGGTCGTCGGGGCGGACGGTGAACCGCGCCCAGCCGACCGGGCGCAGGAGCGTCGGGGAGACGACGAGCCCGGTCTCCTCGGTGAGCTCGCGCACGGCAGCGTCGACCGGCTGCTCGCCGCCCTCGACGCCGCCACCGGGTGGGCCCCAGGCGCTGCGGCCGGGGGTGT
>JBBRNQ010000159.1:0-8482 GCA_038230235.1 Actinomycetales bacterium | reverse complement strand
TGCCTTGAGCTCGGCCGGCAACGGGTCCACCCGCGGCAAGATCTCGCTCTCGCGCCATTGCGATGACCCTGTCGTTCTCATCCAGCCTGCTGCGAACCTGGGCGTGTACATCGCCTCGACGGTCGGCGACGACGACGACGACGAGTAGGGGCTCCGACGCGTGAGACGCCGGCGCGACCCGCGCTGGCGTCTCACGCCTGGAACCGAAGGGCCGAGGCCCTCACCACACCGGAAGAGGACTGTCAACACGTGAGACCTACTCGACCTGCTCGACCCGCCGACAGGTCGTCGGGCTCGACCGAGGTGGTCCTGGACCTTGCGGGGTGCGTCCAGGCTCCTCCCGCAGGCTGAGCCCTCCGGCCTCGGACACGTCAGGCTGTCGTGTCGATGATGAGTCCCTTCGGCATCCCGCCGCCCAGGGTCGTGGGGTCGAATCCGGCTCTCTTGACCAGGTCGTGGAGACCGACACCGACCTGGGGGTGGGCGACGTCGACGTCTCGGGAGCGCTGGCTCGCCGTCGAGCCAAGCGGGTTCTTCTGCTCTGGCGCATGGAGACCCCGGGCTTTGCTGCTCTCACCCTCGTCGTCGACGCTGCGGGTCATCGATCTCGTCAGCCTGCCGAAAGCGTCGCCGTGGGCGCCCCGGGCGGGTAGGTCAGCACTCGCCACCTTCTCGGCGGGCGGGGCGGGCGGCCGGTCAGCCACCTGGTCAGTGCGTGGACGCGTTCTCAGCTCCCGCGGTCCGCCGGCCTTGATGGCCGCCACGAGGTCCGCGTGCGAGACGTTCTTGCTCCGCGCGATGTCGTCCAGGCTCTTGCCCGAGCGCATCTGCCGGGCGATCTCGTCCGTGCTCAAACCGAGCAGAGACGTCACCGACAGGGACTGGCGGGGGCCCGAGACAGGTGATGCGGCGGCGGCAACGCCAACCGGCGGCGTGCCGAGGTTACTCACCGAGCTGAGGGACATGCCATCCTCCTCTGGGCCGGTCGTCGGCTCACAGAGCCCTCATCGGCAGGGCAGCGCCGTACCTGAGCAGATTCGCCAACCTTCTTCAGGACTCCTCGAGATCTGGCCGGAGCGGTGGTGAGACCCGCCGGTTTGGCTATCGAGACCGGCAGATGGTCAGGGGGCGCGGCGTCAGCACCACCCCGCGTCGGGCATTGCCCGACGCACCATCGCACGGGATGATCGCCTTCTCATCGACCGTGAGGAGTCCCTGGTGCCGACGTACCGCGATGCGCTGCCGCAGCTGGGCGACGAGGTGTTCCTGACCGACTCGGGCATCGAGACCGACCTGATCCACAACGTCGGCCTCGACCTCCCGGAGTTCGCCGCGTTCCCGCTGCTCGACGACACCGCCGGGCGGGCCGCCCTCCTCACGTACTTCCAGGACCACCTCGACATCGCGGCGACTTCCGGCCGGGGGATCGTCCTGGAGGCCCCGACCTGGCGCGCGAGCTCCGGCTGGGGTTCCCTGCTCGGGTACGACGCCGAGGGGCTGCGTCGGGTCAACGAGGCCGCCGTGGCCCTGCTCGCCGCCCTGCGGCAGGAGGCCTCCATACCTGTCGTCGTCAGTGCGGCGGTCGGACCCCATGGTGACGGCTACCGTCCGTCGACCTACCTGTCGGCGGACGAGGCCCGCGCCTACCACCTCCCTCAGCTGGAGGCCCTCGCGGCAACTGACGCCGACCTGGCCCACGCGATGACCATGACCTACGTCGACGAGGCCGTCGGTGTCACCCACGCGGCACAGGCGGCCGGGCTGCCGCTGGCCGTGTCGTTCACCGTCGAGACCGACGGGCTCCTGCCGGACGGTACGCCGCTGGCCGAGGCGATCCGCGCGACCGACGCCGCGACCGGAGGCGGCCCCGCCTACTACGGCATCAACTGCGCCCACCCCACGCACTTCGCGCACCTGTTCGACGCCGGTGGCGACTGGACGGAGCGAGTGCGGTGTCTGCGCGCCAACGCCTCCTCGATGAGTCACGCCCAGCTCGACGAGGCGCAGACCCTGGACGCCGGCGACCCCGACCAGCTCGGAGCCCAGTACCTCGCCCTGCGAGCCGGGCACCCGCAGCTCAGCATCCTCGGCGGATGCTGCGGCACCGACGCCCGCCACGTCCGGGCGATCGCCGCAGTCTGCGTCTAGATCCGTCCAGATCCGGTCCAGATCCGGTCCAGATCACCGGTGGCGCTTCCACACCAGGGACGGGCAGGGACCAACCGACGACCATTGCCTCCCTCGGCTGGGTAGGTTTGGGCACGTTAGTACCGTTCGCCGTGAGGCAATGGTCGTCGGTCGTGCTCCGTACCACTGCTCGGCGCCCCATTCCTCACAGCGCGTCACCTCCGTGAACCCGAGCCTGGCCCCGACGCCGTCGCGGGCTGGTTGGCCGTCTGCGTGGTGAGCACCAGTCGATCTGTCCTGGTGGGGGAGGGTGGCGTCGCGCACGGGTCGGACGCGGTCACGAGGTGAACCTGGGGCCTGAGGTGGGTGGGTGCGCGGTACCCACAGGCAGTACGCCCTCCCGGGAAAAGGGTATGAAGCCGCCGCTCCGCTGGCTTCTGCCCGGTGGTACGTCATGCCCTCCGTGTGAGCGCGCTCAGCTGTGGGTCGGGATGACGGCCAGGGCGCTCCCAACGGGGAAGGGGGCTCGGACCGGGGTCGACGGGCGACCGGCCCGCCAGCTGGCCAGGGCGTCCGGCGCGAGGGGCCTGCTCAGGTGGTAGCCCTGCGCGACGTCGCAGCCGTACCGTCGCAACGCGGCCAGGGTCTGCTCGTTCTCGACGCCCTCGGCCACGATCGAGAGCCCGAGGTTGTGGCCCAGGTCGATGAGGCTGTGGACGATCAGGTCGTCGCTGCTGCCCTCGGACATGGTCATCACGAAGGACTTGTCGATCTTGAGCTCGCTCACCGGCAGGGACTTGAGCTGACCGAGGCTGGTGTAGCCGGCGCCGAAGTCATCGATCGAGATCCGCACCCCGAGGGCAGCCAGCTCCTGGAGCAGCCGCTGGGCGCGCACGGGCTCGGTCATCAGGGCCGACTCAGTGACCTCGAGCACAAGGAGGTCGGGGGCGACCCCGTGAGCGGCGAGGAGCTCGCCGACCATCGCCGGCATCCGCTCGTCGAGCAGGTTGCGGGCCGAGAGGTTCACCGACACCGTCAAGGCCTCCCCGGCGTCCGACCACGCACGCGCCTGGGCGAGCGCGAGGTCGAGGACCCGTCGGCTCAGCGCCCCGATCAGGCCGGTGTGCTCGGCCATGGGGATGAAGTCGTCGGGATAGACCATCCCGCGCTCCGGGTGCTGCCACCGCACGAGCGCCTCGACGCCGACCACCTCGTCGCACAGGACCCCGACCTTGGGCTGGAAGTGCAGCACCAGCTCGTCGTTCCCGAGGGCTCGACGCAGGTCACCGAGCAGACTGAGCTTCTCGGGGGTGTGCTCGTCGGCGTCGGGGTCGTAGGTCGACACCCCGCCGCTCTGGGCCTTGGCAACGTACATGGCGATGTCGGCGTGCTGCAGCAGCAGGGTCGCGTCCCGACCGTGCTCGCCAGACGTCACCACGCCCACGCTCGCCTCCACGTGCAGGTCGACTCCGAGCACCCGGAACGGCGGCTCCAACGCCGTCCGGAGCTGCGTGGCGACGACGAGCGCGTGGTCGAGCGAACGGACGTCGGGCAGCAGCACCGCGAACTCGTCCCCGCCCAGCCGGGCCACGCAGTCCACCTCGCGCACGGCTGCGTTCAGGCGTTGCCCGATCTGGGTCAGAAGCTCGTCTCCGTAGTGGTGGCCAAAGGTGTCGTTGATCTCCTTGAACCGGTCGAGGTCGATCAGCAGCAGCCCGGTATCCGTGCCGGTGCCTGCGCCCGTGCCCGTGCCCGTGCCCAGAGCCTGTGACAGTCGCTCGGCCAGGAGGGTGCGGTTGGCCAGCCCGGTGAGGGCGTCGTGCAGGGACGCGTGCACCGCCTGGGCCCGCTCGACGCCCAGCAGCCGTTGGTGCCCGCGGGTCACGGTGGTGAGGGCGGCCGCCAGCAGCAGGCCGAGGAGGAACACGAGGGGGGTAAGTCGACGGGTCACCCCCTCCAGACGGGTCAGCGACCCCAGATCGTCGAGCGACTCCAGGTGCCGGGCCTCGGCGGCGTCCACGACGTCGGTCTGCATGGTCCAGAAGGGTGGGTCCACCTCGGAGTTGTCGATCCTCGTGGCGCCGGCCGTGTCACCGCGGTCGGTCGCCTGGAACAGCCGACCGATCGCGTCGAGATAAGCCGCGTGCAGGACCAGGACACCATCGACCAGCGACCGGTCAGCGGCCCCGCCGTCGCGCCGTACGTTCATCATCGCGGCGACAAAGCCCGCGGCGGCCGCGTCGAAGTTGCCCCGGAGGCCCGGCCCGGGCTCGGAGCGGTACTTGCGCTTCAGCAGCTCCTCGGCGCCGATCGCGCTGGCCGCGGCCCGGTAGTCGTCCGAGAGGGCGCTCGCGCTGACCGCCCGGTTCGCGGCCCCGCTCGTCGCCTGCGACGACCACACGGCGAAGACCGAGACGGCGAGCAGGACAGCCGCCAGGGCCACGCTGGCGACCCGGCTCCGCCTGCCCACACGCAGCTCGGCGTCCACCCCGTTGGGCGGCGCTGGGTAGCCGTCACCCCGGATGGGTGTCATCGAGGTGCCCCCGGTCGCCGATGGTCGTGCGACGGATGCCGCAACAGCACCATCGGCAGCGGACGGTGACATCCTCGTCAAACTGCCCGCATGTTTTTCACCGGCCGGGTCAGCACCACCTGCGTCGCCGGCGCGGCGCTACCCGTTCACCGCGCTGCGCCCGCGCCGGGGCCGGTCACGAACCCGCCTCGACGCGGACGCAGGAGCCGGGAGCCGTCCCCCGGGGTCGCTGGGGGGTCAGGCCTCGGCGAGCATCGCGTCCTCGACGAGCTCGGGCGCCTCGCGGGGCGACGTGTCACCGCGCTGGTGCAGGGCGAAGGCGAGCAGGACGACGCCGAGCATCGCGTAGCCGAGCGCCACCGACGGCTGCGCGGCCCACGCCACCTGGCTGGCGTGGATCAGCCCGATCCAGCTGAGCACGGCGCCCAGCCCGGCCGCGATGGCCGCGCTGAAGAAGCGACGGGTCATGATGAACGCGACGATCGAGCCGAGCACCATGCCGGCGAGCACCGCCCCCTCACCGAGGATCTTCAGCCCCCCGTAGACCAGCCCGGCGTTGGTGAGGGCCGCGTCACCCACCTTGTCGGCGCTGGTGCCCGCCGCCGAGAGCGCGTTGTCGATCAGGCCCGTCCCCCACGAGGCGAGGTTGGGCAGGATCGCGGCGACGACGGCCGCCGCCTGCACCTTCGGCACGGACTGGAAGGCCTGCGCCCCGATGAGCAGCCCGATGTAGAGCAGGATCGGGACGATGGCCGGGATCGGCAGCACCGTGGACAGCACGCCGAAGAGGCCGAGGAAGCACAGCACGGCGATGAGGACCCCACTGGCCATCGAGTAGCTGGTGCGCCCCCCGGACGCCTTCCAGCCCGGGTGCCCGATGTAGACCGCCGGCGGGAACGGTGATCCGAGGGCTGAGCCGATGATCGCGCCCGACCCGTCGGCCAGCAGCACGCTGCGCAGGTTGTAGCTGTCGCCCGCCGCCGCCGCGCTCTCGACGTTGCTCATGGCCTCGGCGAAGTTGTAGACGCCGAGGGGTATCGCCGTGGCGAGCAGCGGGGCCAGGCCGCTGAGACCGGCCCCCAGCATGCCCAGGTGAGCGGTGGGTACGGCCACCGCGATGTCCTGCACGGCCTTGGTGACGTCCGGCACCGACATGAAGCCGCCGATCCAGCCGATCGCGGTGCCGACGAGCAGCGCCGCCAGGCCCACGGGGATCCCACCGGGCAGGCGGATGTTGGTGAAGAAGCCGACGAGGATGATGCCGAGCACCGGCAGTCCGATCCACGCCGCCGCCCACATCTGGCCGGCCGGGCGCATCGAGATGAAGGTGAGCGAGATGCCGGCCAGGGTGCCCAGCATCGCGGCCCGCGGTGTGACCCGTCGGATGAAGGGCCCGACGAACGCCCCGATGAGGACGATCACCCCGATGAGGACGATCACCCCGATGACGAACGCCCAGGCCAGCCCCGCCTCCCAGGCCCCGACGGGGTCTTTCGTCGCGAGGTAGATCGGCAGCATGACGAAGAAGACGACGATGAACATGTGCGGCACGCTCGGGCCGTAGGGCAGCGCGGTGACGTCGTCGCGGCCCTTACGTCGACCCAGCCGCCGGGCGAGCAGCGTGTAGTAGGCGTTGCCGGCGAGCATGGCGATGCCCAGCGCCGGCATCACCGTGCCGAGCACGTCGCCGGTGGGGACCTTCACGACGAAGATCAGCAGCGAGGTGAGGGTCAGGACGTTGACGAGGATGTTGAAGCCGAGGCCGAAGAAGGCGTTGGTCTCGCCCTTGCTCCACCAGGGCAGCGTGGGCGGTACGACGCCTCCCGAGGCGCCCTCGGTGGTGGGTGCGGCAGGGGCGGTGGTCGTGGTGGCGGTGGTCTTGGCGGTGGCGCGCGTGCGGAAACCGAGCAGGCTCATCGGAGCTCCTGGCTCGTGTCTGGACGAGACGGGGGTCAGCCGGCGAGAGCCGGCTGGGGGAGCGCTGCGAGCAGCGCTGAGGAGTCGGCTACCCAGCCGAAGATGCCGCCCTGCGCGGCGATCATGTCGAGGCCGACCCGCTGGAACTGCGGGAAGTAGGACCCGACGCAGTCCGAGAGCACGAGCGCGTCGTACCCCCTGTCGTTGGCCTCGCGCACTGTGGTGTGCACGCAGACCTCGGTCGTCACCCCGGTGACGACCAGCTCGGTGATGCCGGCCCGCTCGAGCTCGGCCTGCAGGTCGGTGGCGTAGAACGCGCCCTTGCCGGGCTTGTCGATGACGAGCTCGCCCGCGGCCGGAGCCAGCTCGTCGATGATGTCGTGCCCGAACTCGCCCCGGATGAGGATCCGCCCGTGCGGCCCTGGGTCGCCGATCCGCATGGACGGGGCACCGCGCCGCAGCTTGGCCGGCGGGCAGTCGGACAGGTCCGGCAGGTGCCCCTCGCGGGTGTGGATGACGGGCATCCCCACCGCCCGGGCAGCGGCGATGACGGCGGCGAGCGGCGCCACCACCTGCTGGAGCAGGGAGACGTCGTTGCCCAGGCTCTCGCCGAAGCCGCCCGGGAGGAGGAAGTCGCGCTGCATGTCGATGACCAGCAGCGCCGAGCTGCCGATCGTCGTACGGAACGGGGTGGGGCGGGCGTCGACGACGACCTCGGTCGACGGGTCGGACGCGTGATGCGGTGCCATGGCAGCTCCTGAGGTGGTGGAGGGTCGGGTGTCAGTCCGCTGCGTCGGTGGCGGCCAGACGGCGGCTCGAGCTGCCGTGGCCGGTGGTGTGGGTGACGTCGTCGTCGGTGGAGCCGGTGACGGCGACGCTGTCGGCGACCGGGTCGGCCGCGAGCACCGCGGCCACGGCCAGCACCCGGTCCTCGGCGAGGCGCGGCCCGAGCACCATGAGGGCGGCCGGGCGGCCGTCAGAGGTCAGCCCTGCCGGCACGACCGCGGCACATAGGTCGAGCAGGTTGCCGAAGTGGGTGTAGTAGCCGAGCACCGTGTTGGTCGCGATCGGGTCGGCCAGCAACTGGGCCGTCGTGAAGGTCGTGCCCAGCGCCGGCAGCACCAGCACGTCCGTGTCCTGCCACTGCACGGCGACCTGGGCCTTCACCTCACCGAGGCGGTGCTCGGCGGTGAACACGTCGACCGCGGTGTAGCGCGAACCGCTGGCCATGATGTCGCGGATCACCGGCGGCACGGAGTCGGGGTGCTCGCGGAGGAACCCGCCGAACTCGGCCAGCCGCTCGGCCACCCACGGCCCTTGGTAGAGCAGCTCTCCCGCGGCCGCGAACGGCCCGAACGGCACCCGAGGGGTGTGGGCGAACCGTTGCCCGAGGGGTCCGGCCGCTTCTGCGTCCATATTCTCGACAATCGAGAATCGGCGCCGACTGGTGGTTTCGTGGAGGTAAACACTGCGCTACGCCTACCTGTGCGGGCCGCCTGGCGTGCGCTTGCCACTGCCCGGTCCCGCTGACGGGCTCGATGCAGCTACAGGGCCTCGGCCGTCCACACCGGGGTCGGCTCGAGGTACCGCCGGGTGCCGTGGCGCTCCACGGTCTCGATCACCGCGTCGGGGTCGTTGGTCTCGAGAGCGACCAGCAGGTCGGTGTGACGCTTCAGCCCCGCGTCGGGGCCGAGCTGGGCGGCCTCGGCACGCAGGTTGACGGCCATGGGCCGCTGGAGCTTGAGCATGATCGGCTCGTACATGAGGTCGAGCTGCCGGTTGCCGGCGAGCGCGACGACCGCGGCGTGGAAGTCGCGGTGCGCGTCGTCCTTGGCAAGCTGGTCGTCGTGGTCCTGCGCGTCGGCCATCCGCTGCAGGTGCCGCCTGACCTCGGCCAGCGGGTGC
>JBBRNQ010000158.1:0-8487 GCA_038230235.1 Actinomycetales bacterium | reverse complement strand
CGGCCTTGAGGAAGGGGACCCTGTCGGCCGCGGTGATGACGACGAGCTGGATCTTGTCCTCGCTGCCGAGGGCCGCCTTGGCCACGGCGCGCGCCAGGTCGATGTCGAAGCCCTCGATCTGGGTCGTGATCGGGTTGCGGGCACCCAGCAGCAGCGTGTCGGCGGAGACGCCGACGCGGAGGCGGCCGTTCGCGAAGGGCGGGAGGTCTGGGGTGGTCCCCGGGGGGAGGGGGGCGTAGGACGTGAGGTTCGTGACCGGTGGGGGGCACCCGTTGGCCGTTGGGGCGGTGCTGGCCGCCGGCGCCGGCGCGGGTGCGGTGGTCGCCGTCGGGAGGGGCGTGGCGGTGTAGGTCCCCGCCGAGCAGGCCGCCGTGAGCAGCACGAGGGCAGCGGCGAGACCCACCGCCGGGCGGCGCAGGCGGGGGTGGGCGATCGCCCGCGACGGGGTCACCGGTACTCCTCCAGTCGCTGGCCGACACCGCGCAGGGCGAGCCCGGCGGCGACCAGGGTGAGGGCGAGCACGAGCCAGCCCAACAGGGTCGTGCGGGTCTGCGGCGACGTCAGCGCCGTCCCGGCAGCGTCCTGCTGCTCCTGCAGGCGCTGGGACACCGCGGTCGTGAACGCGGCGAAGGTGGCGTTGGCCGACGTCCCGTCGGTCTTGGCCGCCGCGGCGCGGGCTCCTTCGTAGTCACCCTTCTCGCTCGTGGCCCGGATGGCCTCGTGCCGGGTCACATACTTCTGCCACTGGGCTGTGAGCCCGGTGGCCGCCGACGGCACGCTCAGCTTGGCGAGCAGCGGGACGACCTTCCTGGTGCTGTCGTCGACCCACAGCGCCTCGTACGGGTCGCCCGCCGGGCCCTGCAGGATGATGGTCAGGCTCTCGTTGGCCTTGGCGTCGAAGGCCGCTGCCCGCACCTGCGAGAGGCTGGTCGTCGCGGCGACGCTCCCGTCCCGCGCGTCGGTGGCGGCGCTCCGCACCGACGCGATGCCCACGACCCCGACCACCAGCGTGACGACGACGAGCCCCGCCCCCACGACGAGCGGCACGTTGACGTAGCGGTGGGTGCGACGGGCCAGGTCGACCAGCGCGAGCAGCAGCACCACGAGCGCCAGCGCGCCCACGAGGGTGAGCGCCAGCCCCGATGAGCTCGCGGCGATCTCGTCGTCGAGCCGGGTCTGGTTGGCGGTCCTCAGCGCGTCGATGAGCTGCATCCCCTGCCCTCTCAGCGTGTCGCTCGCGCTCCTCAGGTACGTCGCCCCCACCGTGAGGCCCTGCCGGTTGAGGGCCCTGGCCTGCTCCACCTGGGCGGTGTACTGCTCCACCTGGCTGTTGAGGGCCCCCAGCGCCGCGGCGTCGGCCGGCTGCGCGCTCGCCGCCTCGGCGATGGTCGCCGTCACCCGGGAGATGGCGGCGTCGTAGGACGCGCGCTGCGCGGGCGGCTCGAGGCCGACGACGAGGAAGGCGTTGGTGGCGCTGGCGTCGGCCTGGAGCAGGTCCGACTGGATGCCCTGGACCCGCACGAGCTGGGTGAGGTTGAGGTCGGCCCGCTCGAGGGCTCCGGACGACGACCACAGGGTGTTGGCAGCGACAAGGCCGAAGACGGCGACGACCACGGCCGTGACCCCGGCGACCACCCGCAGCCGGCCGGGCGTCCCCTGCAGCGCGGAGAGCAGCCGCCCGAGGGAGCGGCGGCGCACCGCACCGGCGACGGCGGGCAGGGGCGCGACGCCGTACGGCGCCGGTGTGGGTGCGGGTGCGGCGACGCTCGCGCGCGGCGCCACGGCCACCGGCGCGGCCCCCGTCTGCTGGCTCATGTCTCTCCCTGCTCGTCGGACGCGTCCTGCGGGGTGGACGAGTCGGGGGGCCCCTGCGGTTCCCCGTCGTCGGCGCCGAAGTCTGACGCGTCGAGGTCGCGCAGCTGCGCGGTCGTCGGGTCCTCGACGTCCTGGATGCGCAGGGCCTGCCGCCCGATGGCCTCCTCGAGCAGGTTGCGGGCGAAGCGGCCGTTGCCGAACGCCATCGTCCGCGGCGTCGCGGCCAGCACCTGCGTGAAGGTCTGCTCGGCCGGCAGGGTCACGTCGTAGTCGGCGTCGGCGGCCAGCTTGTGCAGGATCGAGACCACCTCGTCGTCGGTGTAGTCGGCGAACTCCACCGTCGTCCTGAAGCGGCTGGCCAGCCCGGGGTTCTGGGTGATGAAGCCGACCATCGGGTCGGGGTAGCCCGCGACGATGACCACGAGGTCGGCGCGGTGGTCCTCCATCTCCTTGACGAGGGTGTTGACCGCCTCGGCGCCGTACTGGTCGCCGGTCAGCGAGTACGCCTCGTCGATGAAGAGCACGCCGCCGACGGCCCGGGCGCACACCTCCGCCGTTTTGACGGCGGTCTGGCCGAGGAAGCCGGCCACGAGCTCGCTGCGGTCGACCTCGACGAGGTGACCCTGGTCGAGCAGCCCCAGCGCCTTGTAGATGCCGCCGACCATCCGGGCCACGGTCGTCTTGCCGGTGCCGGGGTTGCCGACGAAGACGAGGTGGCGGGTGATCGCGGGGTTGCGCATCCCGGCGGCCGCGCGCTTGGCCTCGACCCGCAGCATCGCGACCTGCTGGCGCACCACCTGCTTGACCGCCGCGAGCCCGATGAGGGCGTCGAGCTCGGCCAGCAGCTCGTCGACCGTCTTCTCCGGCTCCGGCTCGGGCTGCGCTGGCAGCGCCGGCTCGGCCGGCGCCCCGGGCAGCGTCGGGTCCGGTATGGAGCCGCCCGCCCCGTCCCCGGAGGGGCTGGCTCCGGGGTCGCCCGGCGACGGGAGCGACCCGCGCAGCGAGGGGTGCGACTCCAGCAGCGACGGGTTCGGCTCGCGCAGCGACGGGAGCGACTCGAGCCCCCGGAGGGCGTCGAGCATCGCCGCGACGGAGTCGGCCCGCAGCGCCGCCGGCTCGGTGGGCGTGGAGGGCTCGGTGGGCGTCGAGGGCGTAAAGCCTCCCGGGGCGACGGACCCGGCGCCACCCCGCTGGGTCGCCGCGACGGTGATGATGTTGTCGGTGACCCGGGGGGTCAGGCCGCCGAGGCTCGCGCACGCCTCGACCACCTCGACGAGGGCCGCGGCGTAGCCGGTCGCGTCGGCGCCGCTGCGGCGCAGGCGGGCCAGGGCGTCGGTGGGCGTCGCCCGCCACCGGCGTCCCGCCGCGGCCGCGTCGACGAAGGCCGACACGCTGGCGTCGAGGTCGGCAGGGTCGGCGAGACCGGTGCCCGAGGCCCAGGACCGCGCGGCCTCGTAGAGCGGCGAGGCGGCCTCGGCGACGGTGGCGGCGAGCACGACCCCCTCGCGTCGAGCCTCCTGCGGGTCGACGCCCACCGCGCGGGCCGCCTCGGCGAGCTGGTCGAGGGCCTGGGTCAGGCCGACGCTCACGGCGCCGACCTCCCCGTGGGCGGCGAGAGCGGGAAGACGCCTCCCCCCGCCCCGGACGGCGGTGAGGAGGACGCTGAGGAGGACGACGGGGACGGCGGCGACTGAGGGGGTGACGAGGACGGCGGCGGCGACGACGGGGTGGGTCCGAGTGCCAGGGCTCCGCCACCGGCCGCCGCCCCGAACTTCTCCTCCAGGAAACGACCGTGCACGATCAGCGCCTGGGCGTCGGCGTTGCAGACGGCGTCGAAGACCTGGTCCATCGTCGCGCCGAGCAGGTCGAGCTGGTCGATGAGGATCATCAGGGGTGTGCGCCCGCGGTCGACGGGCCGCGAGTCGGCCCACTGCCGGGGCAGCCGCAGGTAGCCCCCGATAGCGTCGGGCAGGTAGTTGGTCGCCGTCGCCATCACGTTGTAGGCACTCGGGCTCCCGGCGCCGAGCGAGTCGAGACGGGGCACGGTGTCACGCACGACGCGGGTGACCCGTCCGAGGCGTGCCGCCACCATCGCCGGCACCCGCCCTTCGCGCGCCTGCTGCTCCACCGCGTCGACCGCGGCCACGAGGTCGTCGGCCGTCGGGGCGCGCGGCGTCGAGGCCACCGGCTCTTCCGGCTCACGGGAGCCGAAGCCGAACCACGCACCGATTCCCATGCGTCGAGTCTCCTCCGGTCTCCCGCGACCTCGTCGGTGGGTGGTGGGTGCGGGGCTGGCCACCGGACGGGCGTCCGGTGGTCGGTGGCGAGGCGCCGTACGGCGAGCTGTCCCTGCTCTGCCCGCTCGGCCCTCCGCGCTCAGCGGCCGAGGTCGAGCGCGCCCGCCTGCACCTGCGGGTTGGTGCGGTTCGCGCGGTCGAGGTAGGCCTGCGACTTGCCGACCTCGGTCTCGAGGACACCGATCGTCGCCGCCATCGAGTCGAGGGCGGCCACCTTGTAGGTGTCGATCGCGTCCATCGTGGCGTAGATGTTGGCGAAGGCGGCCTGCAGCTGCGGCAGCCCGATCGTCGCCGACGCGGCCTGCTCCTGGATCTTGACCGAGTTGTCGCGCAGCATCTCCGAGGTCGACTGGATGAGGTTGCTCGTCGTCGTGTTGAGCGCCGTGATCTGGTCGAGCACCAGCTTCTGGTTGCCGAGGGCCTGGGCCACGATGACGGCCGTGCGCAGCGCCGAGATGGTCGTGGTCGACGCCCGGTCGACCCCCTTGATCAGCTCGATGTTGTTCTTGATGACGATGTCGATGGCGAGGTAGTTCTGGATCGACACGGCCAGCTGGGTGAGCAGGTCCTGGTGCTTCTGGCGCACGTAGAAGAGCACGTCCTGCTTGAGCGCCGTAGCCTTCTCGGGGTCGGTGGCCTCGAGGGTGGCGATCTGCGCGGTGAGGCGGGCGTCGAGGCGCTCGGCGATGTAGACGTACTGGTTGATCCGGCCCATGGAGTCCCAGAGGTTCTGCTTCTCGAGGTTGAGCGCGACGTTGTCGCGCGTCAGCTCGTCCTGGCCGCTGCGCAGGGCGTGCAGGATGCCGTCGAGGTGGCTCTGCGCCGACTGGTACTTGCGGAAGTAGTCGGTGATCTTGTCCCCGAAGGGGATCATCCCGAAGACCTTGCGTGAGCCCTTGGCCTGGCCGGGGTCGAGGCCCTCGACCGTGCGGCGCAGGTCGAGCAGGGTCTTGCCGACGGTGGAGCCCTCCGAGAGGCCGCCCTCCTGCAGCGCCCGCACGGGAGCCTTGAGCAGCCGGTTGCTCGACTCGGCCGCGCGCCTGATCTCGTCGTCACCCATGGTGCGCACGTCGGTGGCCTTGGCCTCGAAGGTCGGGCTCTTGGACTGCGCCTGCATGAGGGCCTCGAGGTAGCCGTCGACCTTCGCGTCGAGCCCGGCGACGGCCTCCGGTGGCACGGGTGGGGCCATCTTGGGTGCCGCAGTGGTGCTGACCGCCTGGGTGGGAGCAGGCGGGGCGAGCGCGAGGCCGGAGCCCGGGGCCGGGGGAGCCAGCGGCGCGTAGGCGGCGTCGGACGGCGTCGAGGTCGGGTCGGTCATCGGTGGTGGGCTCCCCTGGGTGGCCGGCCCGGTGAGGGCCGTAGTGGCAGACGATGTCGATCGAGGTCGCCGATCGAGGTTGTGGATCGAGGTTGTCAATCTAACCGGTTACCTGACCGCGCAGGCTCCGGTTCGTCCCCGATCTGCCCCGGATGTCGCGTCGGCGTCAGGCGCGGGTCGGGCGCGGGGTTTGGCGGGGCGGAAACCGGGTAGGCGACCGTCATGGCTGACCACGCGAAGCGCATCACCGTCACCCGTTCGATCGACGCCTCGGCGTCCGAGATCTTCGAGGTCCTCACCCGTCCCCAACGGCACGTGGAGATCGACGGCTCGAGCTTCGTCCAGTCTATCGACCACGGAGACCGCATCACCGCCACCGGTCAGGTGTTCACGATGAACATGACCGGCGACCACATGGGTGGCGAGTACAAGACCGACAACCACGTCACGGGATACGACCACAACACGCTGGTGTCGTGGAAGACGGCCCCCGCCGGCACCGAGCCGCCTGGGTGGGAGTGGGTCTGGGAGCTCGCCTCGCAGGGGCCAGACGCCACGGACGTGACCCTCACCTACGACTGGGAGAAGGTCACCGACAAGGACCTGCTCTCCAAGGTCCACTTCCCCCTGGTCAGCAAGGAGCAGCTCGAGACCTCGCTCGGCAACCTCGCCGCCGCCTCCTCCGGCAGCTGACCCCACCCCTCGCCGGCTGACCCGGCTGACTCGGCTAACACCAACCCGCCCGTACGACGCGTCGTACGGGCGGGTCGTGCGTCGGGCACCTGCGCCCCCCGGGGGTTGACTCTGAGTTGCTGCGGTCGGCTGCTGCTCTACCCTCAGCCGAGCTCACCGACTCTGAGTCGACCCCCCCGTCAGGCCAGCCGAGGCGCGAGGGTCGAGCCGCCGCGGCCTCCTCCGCCTCGGGGCGGCTCAGGAGCGGGTCAGGAGCGGGTCAGGGACGGGTTAGAAGAGGCCCACCCACACCAGGACGGCGAGGAAGACGACCATGAGGACGCCACCGAGGTAGAGCGGGGTCCCGGTGTCGCCGGAGAGGCGGTCGGCCGGGGTCCGGGTGGCGCGTGGAGCCGTGTGCGGGAGAGCGATGCGAAGCGACATGGTGTCGACCTTTCGTGGGCCCGGTCGCTGTGGAGCGTTGCCGGGACGGGGGGAGCGGGGGACAGGGAGACCGGCCGGCCCTGACGTGTCAGTTCCTATGTACCAGTCTCTATGTGACACTCATGATGTCACATCAACCCTGTCGTATCAACTGCCCGTCGCGCGGGATATTCCCAGCGGTCGGCCCAGGGTCTTTCGGGCCGGTCCGTCGAGCGCTAGCGTCGGCGCAGGTCGGCCACCGTCTCGGGCGGCCGGGCCCTACGCCACAGGGAGAACGCATGCCCGCCGTACGCCAGCCGTCGCCCTGTCAGCGTGAGAGCCAGAGCCAGAGCCAGAGCCACAGCCACAGCCAGAGCCGAACCCGCCCCGGCCGCCCGGCCGCCGTCGGCTCCCTGGTCGGGATCCTCGCCCTGGTCGGGGTGCTGCTCTCGGGCGTGACCCTGCAGACCGGCGCGGGTCCCGCCCGGGCCGACGAGGTGACGGCTTCCGTCGATCGGCTGCGCACGGGCTGGGACCCCGCCGAGCCGACCCTGTCCCCGGCCGCGGTGGGGGCCAGCGACTTCGGGCAGCTCTTCTCCGCCGCCGTCGACGGGGCCGTCTACTCCCAGCCCCTGGTGGTCGGGTCGCTCGTCGTCGTGACGACGGAGAACGCCACCGCCTACGCCTTCGACAAGGTCAGCGGTGCGCTGCGCTGGAAGCGGCACTTCGGGGCGCCCTTCCAGGCGGCCACCATCGGCTGCGGCGACCTCACGCCCGACCTCGGGTCGACCTCGACCCCGGTCTACGACCCGTCGAGCGGGATGGTCTACCTCACGACCAAGCTCGCCGACGGCGTCGACCCGCAGCACCCCCACTGGTACCTCCAGGCCGTGTCGGCTGCTGACGGCACCGTCGCGCCCGGCTTCCCGGTCACCATCGCCGGCACCCCCGACAACACACCGGGGCTGCCGTTCGACGCCTACTACGAGATGCAGCGGCCCGGCCTGCTCCTGCTCGGTGGCGTCGTCTACGCCGGGTTCGGGGCGCACTGCGACATCCAGCCCTACCGTGGCTACGTGGTGGGGGTCGCCACCGCCACCCACGCGGTCACCGCGATGTGGTCGAGCGAGTCGGGCAGCGGTGCCGGGGCGACGTCGGCGGCGGGGATCTGGCAGTCGGGTGGGGGACTGGTCTCCGACGGGCCCGGGCGGATCCTGCTCACGACCGGCAACGGCATCTCCCCTCCGCCGGGGCCGGGTGACTCGCCGCCGGGCACGCTGGCCGAGTCGGTCGTGCGCCTGCAGGTCGGCGCGGGTGGGAAGCTCACCCCCGTCAGCTTCTTCGCGCCCGCCAACGCGCCGAGCCTCGACCAGTTCGACACCGACCTCGGCTCGGGCGCTCCCGTGGGGCTGCCGCCTGCGTTCGGCACCGCGGCGCACCCGCACCTGCTGGTGCAGGTCGGCAAGGACGGTCGCGTCTTCCTCCTCGACCGCGACCACCTCGGCGGGCGGAGCCAGGGCCCGGGGGCCACCGACGCCCCGGTGCAGGTGGTCGGTCCCTACGCCGGTGTCTGGGGTCACCCGGCGGCCTACGGGGGCGAGGGCGGCTACGTCTACACGGTCGAGAACCAGGGGTTCCTGCGGGCCCTCGCGTACGGCGTCGACGGCGCGGGCCGCCCGACCCTCACCTCCGTGGGCACCAGCACGGGCACCTTCGGCTACTCCTCGGGGTCACCCGTCGTCACGAGCGCCGGGACGACGCCGGGCTCGGCGCTGGTGTGGGCGGTCTACGCGACGAACGCGACCGGCTCCGGGGGGCAGCTGCGGGCCTACCGGGCCGTCCCCACCGGTGGGGTCCTCACGCAGGTGTGGTCGGCGCCCGTCGGCACCGCCGCCAAGTTCGCCATACCGGCGACCGACGGGGGCCGGGTCTACGTCGCCACCCGCGACGGGCACGTCCTCG
>JBBRNQ010000157.1:0-8535 GCA_038230235.1 Actinomycetales bacterium | reverse complement strand
TGGGGCTGCTGGGGCGGGGCCTGACGTCCCCAGCCGGATGACGGTGGGCCCTGGGGCCCACGGGTGTCGGCCGGGCCGCCCGCCGCCGGGCCGCCGAGGGTGCCGGGCGGGCCGGCGTACCCGATCGACGACCGGGCCGCCGTCGGCGAGGCCTTGGGCTGCCGGTTGGTGGTCCAGATGATCCCGTCGAAGTACCGCAGGTACAGGGGGTCCTCGGGGTCGTCGTACCACCCGGCGCGTTGCTCCATGGGCCGAGCATAGGTGGGCGCCCTGTCACCCGACCGACCCCCGGGGTCGGTGTCCCGCCGCGCCCCCGGGTGCGAGGACCGCACGACGGTCATAAAGTTCCGTGATGGCCACTTCACACCCCCACACCGGTGCCTTTCGCACCAAGCCGGTCGAGCGCATCCTCGAGCAGCAGTCGGACGACGCCGCCTCGGCTGAGGGGTCGGGCGGCGGGCTGCGCAAGAACCTCGGCGCCCGGGACCTCATGGGTTTCGGGATCGGCATCGTCATCGGCACCGGCATCTTCACCCTCACCGGCATCGAGGCGAAGAACCACGCCGGCCCGGGCGTCGTCATCTCCTTCGCCGTCGCCGGCCTCGTGAGCCTCCTCGCGGCCCTCTGCTACGCCGAGATGGCGTCCACCGTGCCGACCGCGGGCAGCGCCTACACCTACGCCTACGCGACGATCGGCGAGGTCTTCGCCTGGATCATCGGCTGGGACCTCATCCTCGAGTTCGCACTCGGGGCGGCAGTCGTCGCCCGCGGGTGGTCGGGCTACCTCGCCAACCTCTTCGACCTCCCTCCGGCGCTATTCACCGAGGACGCGAAGGTCAACATCGGCGCCGTGGCCATCACCATCGTGCTCGGCATCGTCGCGATGATCGGGGTCAAGGAGTCGGCCCGGGTCACCAACGCCCTCGTCGTCATCAAGGTCGCCGTCTGCCTCTTCGTCGTCGTCGCGGGGCTCTTCTTCGTCAAGGGTGCCAACCTGACCCCCTTCATCCCGACCGCGCGACCCGTCTCTTCGGACACCAGCGGCATCAAGCAGCCCCTGTCCCAGGCCCTCTTCGGCATTGAGCCCACGGCCTTCGGCTTCGCCGGGGTGCTCACCGCCGCCGCCGTCGTGTTCTTCGCCTACACCGGCTTCGAGGCCGTCGCCAACATGGGTGAGGAGACCCGCAACCCGAAGAAGGACCTGCCGCTCGGGCTGCTGGGCACGCTCGGCATCTGCACCGTCCTCTACATCGGCGTCAGCTTCGTCATCACCGGTATGCAGAACTACACCCAGATCAGCGCGAGCGCCCCGATCGCGGGAGCCTTCGACAGCGTGGGCCTCGGCTGGGCGAGCGCCCTGATCTCCATCGCCGCCGTCTGCGGGTTGACCTCGGTGATCCTCGTCGACATCGTCGCCATGGGCCGCATCGGCTTCGCCATGGGCCGCGACAACCTCCTGCCGCCCTCCGTCGCCGCGATCCACCCCAAGTGGGGCACCCCGTGGAAGATCACCATCGCCACCATCGTGCTCGTCTGCCTGCTCGGTGGTCTCGTGCCGCTCTCGGCCCTCGCCGACATGGTCAGCATCGGCACGCTCTTCGCCTTCGTGGTCGTCTCCATCGCGGTGCCGATCATGCGGCGCAGACGGCCCGAGCTCGAGCGGCCCTTCCGGGTGCCCTTCTCGCCGGTGATCCCCGTCGTGTCGGCCCTCGCCTGCGTCTACCTGATGACGAACCTCAGCCTGGAGACGTGGCTGCGCTTCGTGGTCTGGATGGCCCTCGGCTTCCTCATCTACTTCTTCTACGGCAAGCGCAACGCCAGCATCGCGACGTGGGAGCCCCACGAGGCTCGCTCGGTCAAACAGGTGTGAGCAACCCCGCCAGGGGTCGCGCGTCGGTGTTGCCCCATAAAGGGTTGCGCCCGTGGCGAATTGCGCCTGTAGGTTTGACCGATGTCAACGGTCAGACAGGTCCAGGTCACCTTCGACTGCGCCGCGCCGGAGCGCCTGGCGCTCTTCTGGTGCGAGGTACTGGGGTACGTCGTGCCGCCGGTCCCGCCGGGGTTCGCGTCGTGGGACGAGGTCGACCGCACGCTGCCCCCGCAGGACCAGGGCTCGGTGTTCGCGTGCGTCGACCCGTCGGGAGCGGGTCCGCGGCTGTTCTTCCAGCGCGTCCCCGAAGGCAAGGTGGTCAAGAACCGGCTGCACCTCGACGTGCGGGTCGGCACCGGCCTCGTGGGCGACGAGCGCCTCGCGGTCCTCGAGGCCGAGTGCGCCCGACTGGTCGCCCTGGGGGCGACGCCCGTGCGACTGATGCGCGCCGACGGCGTCAACGAGTCGTGCCAGGTGATGCAGGACATCGAGGGCAACGAGTTCTGCCTCGACTGACCTCCATCCGCCCGCGGGGCCCCCGACCCCGCGCCCCCAGGCCCCCTGCTAGGTAGTCGAAGAATCACCTCAACCTTGCCAGGTTGAGGTGATTCTTTGACTACCCAGGGGCGGGCGGGAGGGGGCCGTACGGCGACTCAGAGGTTGCCGCGGCGCTCCTGCTCGCGCTCGATGGCCTCGAAGAGGGCCTTGAAGTTGCCCTTGCCGAAGCCGAGGCTCCCGTGCCGTTCGATGAGCTCGAAGAAGACGGTAGGGCGGTCGCCGACGGGCTTGGTGAAGATCTGCAGCAGGTAGCCGTCCTCGTCGCGGTCGACCAGGATCGAGCGCTTCTGCAGCTCCTCGACCGGCACCCGCACGGCACCGATGCGCTCGCGCAGCTCGGGGTCCTCGTAGTAGGAGTCGGGGGTGTCGAGGAACTCGACCCCGTTGGCGCGCAACGCGTCCACGGATCCGAGGATGTCGTTCGTCGCCACCGCCAGGTGCTGCGCCCCGGCGCCGCGGTAGAAGTCGAGGTACTCGTCGATCTGGCTCTTGCGCTTGCCCGGAGCGGGCTCGTTGAGCGGGAACTTCACCCGGTGGTTGCCGTTCGCCACGACCTTGCTCATGAGCGCCGAGTAGTCGGTCGCGATGTCGTCGCCGACGAACTCCGCCATGTCGACGAACCCCATCACCTTGTTGTAGAAGCCGACCCACTCGTCCATCCGCCCGAGCTCGACGTTGCCGACGATGTGGTCGAGGGCCTGGAACAGCCGCTTCGGCTGCCCGGGACGGGGCACGAAGGTGCTTTCCCGGGACACGTGTCCGGGAAGGTACGGCCCGTCGTACCGGCTGCCGCCGACGACCCGCTGCACGAGCGTGTGGCGAGTCTCGCCGTAGGTCGCGATGGCGGCGAGGCGCACGGTGCCGTGCTCGTCGCTGACCTCGTGGGGTTCGTCGAGCACCGTCGCGCCGGCGCGCCGAGCCTGGGCGACGCAGCGGTCGACGTCGGGCACCTCGAGGGCGATGTCGACGACGCCGTCGCCGTGCCGGCGATGGTGGTCGGCCAGCGGGCTGTCGGGGTCGACCGCGCCCCGGACGACGAAGCGGATCGACCCGGAGACGAGCACGTAGGAGACGTGGTCGCGGTTGCCGGTCTCGGGCCCGCTGTAGGCCACCAGCCTCATCCCCCACGCCGACTGGTAGTAGTGCGCGGTCTGGTGGGCGTTGCCGACGACGAAGACGATGGCGTCCCACCCGGTCACCGGGAAGACGTCGGCGTCCTCGTCGTAGTCGACGAGGCCGACCAGCTGCTTGAGCTGCTCGACGTCGAGGCGGGCCGCGCGCTCCTGCGCGGTGAGGGTGGCGCCGTGGTCGGCCGTGCGGGTCTCGGTCGTCATCCGACGAGGATGACGCTGAGAGCCACCACTGGTCAACCGTATGGCGCCCCGGTGGTCACCCTGCACACGTTGCTGCATCTGAGGCGCCTGAAGGTGGACAATGTGACCATGCCCAGCCCTGACCCCGTCGACGAGCTCGACGCCCGGCTCCTGCGCCTGCTGCACGACAAGCCCGACATCGGCGTCCTCGGCGCCTCCCGTCGCCTCGGGGTGGCCCGTGGCACAGTGCAGGCCCGGCTCGACCGGCTGCGCCGACGTGGCGTCATCGCCTCCTTCGCCCCCCACCTCGACCCCGCCGCGCTCGGATACCCCGTGACCGCCTTCTGCACCCTCGAGATCCGGCAGGGCCCGGGTCACGGGCCGGTCGTCGAGCACCTGGAGGCCATCCCCGAGGTCCTCGAGGCCCATACGACCACGGGCTCCGGCGACCTGCTGATCCGGGTCGTCGCCCGCGACAACGCCGACCTCCAGCGGGTCATCGACCTCGTCGTCGACGACCGGCACGTCGTCCGCGCCTCGACGGCGATCTCGCTGGCCACCCGCATCGAGCTGCGCACCCTGCCCCTGCTGGACGCCGCCAGCCACCTACGTCTCGCTGACCCGCGCGCCTGAGGCCGTCGCGGTCGTCAACACCGTGCTGCGGCGCCTCCCCTGAGGCGCGGTGGTGAGGGGCCCCCTCCGTACGGGGTGATGCGTCGCGCTCGGGAGCGACGTTCTACCCGTGCGCGAGCGGGGTAAAGCGCGAACGGCGCATCGAGGTGGGACTTCGCGCTCCGGAGCGACGTTCTACCCCGGTAGGTAGCGAGGTAAACGCCAGCGGGCGCTGCGGGGTGAAACGTCGCCGCCTGCTGCGAGATGTCACCCCGGTAGGGAGCGAGGTAAAACGCCACCGGGCGCTGCGGGGTAAAACCTCGCCGCCGGCGGCGAGACATCACCCCCGTACGGAGCGGGGTGCAACGCCACCGTCGGAAGCGGGGTAAAGCGCCAGTGGCTGCGCAGCGGACGCCACCCTCAGCGTCGGCCGACCATCCAGTTGCGGATGGCGGTGATCCGGGCCGCCAACTGCTCGCTGCTCGCCGCCTCCAGGGTGGGGCCACCGCACGACTTGCGCAGGTCGCTGTGCACCATCGCGTGGGGCGTCGACTTCTTGCGCGCGTAGGCCGCCACCAGCGCGTTGAGCTCCTTGCGCTGGGCGGCGAGGGCCCGGTGGGCCGCGACCGGGATCGCGGCGGCAGGGTTCCTGGCCGACTGCTTCGTCTGGCGCTCGCGCAGCAGCCCGGCGACCTGGTCGGGCTCGAGCAGCCCCGGCAGGCCGAGGTAGTCCTGCTCCTCCTGCGACCCCGCCGCTGCGTGCAGCCCGAACTGCTCGGAGTCGAAGAGCACGTGGTCGAAGTGCGCGTCGGACTCCAGCGCCTCGAAGCCCAGCTCGTCGTCGACGCCCTTCTCGTCCTTGGGCCGCTCGGCGTCCGCCAGAGCCACGTCCTCCTCCGCCCAGATCGACGCCACGTCGGTGCCGCCCCCCTTGGCGAGGGCGTGGTCGCGCTGCTCCTCGATGCGCGCGGCGTGGTCGAGGATAACCGGCACCGAGGGCAGGAAGACCGACGCCGTCTCGCCCCGTCGACGGGCCCGCACGAAGCGGCCGACCGCCTGGGCGAAGTAGAGCGGCGTCGAGGTCGAGGTCGCGTAGACCCCCACGCACAGGCGGGGGACGTCGACCCCCTCGGACACCATCCGCACGGCCACCATCCAGCGGGACGTCGAGGCCCCGAACTCCTCGATCCGCTGCGACGACCCGATGTCGTCGGAGAGCACGACGGTGGGCTTCTCCCCCGTGATCGCGGTGAGGATCGCGGCGTACGCCCGGGCCTGGGTCTGGTTGGTCGCGATGACCAGGCCGCCGGCGTCCTCGACGTGGCGCCGCACCTCGGTGAGGCGGGTGTCGGCGGCGGCCAGCACCGACGGGATCCACTCCCCCTTGGGGTCGAGGGCGGTGCGCCAGGCGTGCGCCGTCATGTCCTTGGTCATCGGCTCGCCGAGGCTGGCCGCCACCTCGTCACCGGCGCTCGTGCGCCACCGCATGCTGCCGCCGTAGGCGAGGAAGAGCACCGGTCGCACGACCCCGTCGCGCAACGCCTCGGTGTAGCCGTAGGAGTAGTCGGCCGCCGAGGTGAGCACCCCGCTGGTGTCGAGCTCGTAGCGCACGAAGGGGATCGGCGTGGTGTCGCTGCGGAACGGCGTGCCGGTCAGCGACAGCCGTCGCGTGGCCCCCTCGTAGGCCTCGCGGATGGCGTCACCCCACGAACGGGAGTCGCCTCCGTGGTGGATCTCGTCGAGGATCACGAGCGTACGGCGCGCCGCGGTGAGCTGTCGGTGCAGCGCCGGCCGGGCGGCCACCTGGGCGTAGGTCAGGGCCAGCCCGTGGTAGTCCTCGGAGGTGCGGCCGGCGGAGTTGGAGAACTTGGGGTCGAGCGCGAGCCCGACCCGCGCGGCGGCATCGGCCCACTGGGTCTTGAGGTGCTCGGTGGGGGCCACCACGACCACCCGGTCGACCACCCCGTGCCCGACGAGCTCGGTGGCCACCCGCAGCGCGAAGGTGGTCTTGCCCGCTCCGGGGGTCGCAACAGCGAGGAAGTCACGCGGCTCACCACGCAGGTACGACGTCAGCGCCGCCGCCTGCCAGGCGCGCAGCGCCCCTGCTGTGCCCCAGGCCGCCCGCTCCGGGAAGGCGGGAGGGAGATGGGACGCGGCGGAGGTGCTCATAGGCTCCCGACTCTAACCGGTCGGCGCCCGGCGCCCGGACAGGGACACGATCCGACCCACGAGTCGGCGGTGGTGACCTGACGGTCGAACAGCGCTGTCCCCCATGGTGACTGGCCCCTGTCGCCTTACCGACACCGACCCTGCTGAGCCGACCGGTCGCCCTCGACCGCGGTGGACGGTGTTGCATGGTGCCGTGTCGACCCCGACGGAGGACCCGCCGACCACCGCGACCCCCGCCCCGGGTGCCGGGAAGGTCGGGGGTCTTCTCACGCGCGCCCACCTGCCGTTCGTGCTCGCCACCCTGGCCATGGTCACCACGAGCGCCTTCGCCGACCGCGCGGTCTCCACCGTGCTGCCGACCGTGGCCCGCGAGCTCGACGGGCTGCCCTGGTTCGGTGCCGCCAGCGCCGCTCCCCTGATCAGCTACCTCGTCGCGACCGCGCTGGCCGGCGTGTGGACCGACCGCCGGGGTCCGGCGGCCCCCCTGCGGCTCGGGGTGACCACCTTCGCGCTGGCGAGCGCAGCGTCCGGGCTGGCCCCCGCCATGGTGCCGTTCGTGCTCGCCCGCGTCGTCGGGGGCGTCGCCGAGGGGATGCTCGACGTGTCGCTCACGGTGCTCGTCGCCCGGGCCCTCCCGGCCCGGCTGCGGCCACGCATGTTCGCGGCCATCTCGACGGCCTGGATCCTGCCCTCGGTGGTCGGCCCCGGGGTCGCTGGTCTCGTGACGAGCGCGGTCGGGTGGCGCTGGGTCTTCCTGCTCCCCCTGATCCTGCTGGGGCCGGCGGTGGTCGCGCTGCGGACCCACCTGCGCGACGCCCGCTCCCCCTCCCCCGCCGTCACCCCGCCGGGTGGTGGCGGTGACTCCGCCACCGTCCGGGGAGCGGTGCTGGCCGCCGGGGCCCTGGCCGTGGTCACCGCCGTCGGCCCCCTCGCCGACCGTCCCGGGCTCGTCGCCCCCCTGGCCACCGCCGCCGTCATCGTCCTGGGCTCGGTCGCGGCCCTCGTCGCCCTACGGTCCGTCGTCCCCCCTGGCACCACCCGGCTGGCCGCCGGAGTCCCCGCTCTCGTGGCGCTCAGCGGGGTCCTGTTCGCGTCGTTCGGCACGGCGGGCGCCTTCATCCCCCTCATGCTGACGACCCTGCGCGACACGGGTCCGGCGCTCGCCGGGGTCAGCCTCAGCGTCACCGGGGCGTTCTGGTCGCTGGGGTCCTGGGTGCAGAGCCTCGACCACGTCCAGCGACGCACCAGCGCGGTCGGGCGCCTGAGGGCGGGCTTCAGCCTGGTCGCCCTGGGCACCCTCGGGCCGCTGCTGCTGGCCCTGTCCTCCGTGCCCATCGTCTGGGGGATGGCCCTGTGGGCGTTTGCCGCGACGGGGACCGGGATCTGCTCACCCACGCTCGCGACGACGACGATGGCCCTGACCGAGCAGGGCGCGCTCGGGCGGGTCAGCGCGGCCCGGGCCCTCGCGATGTCGGTGGCCCAGAGCATCCTGCTGGCGGGGGCGGGCGCCGTGCTGGCTGCGCGCGCGGACGACCTCACGGGCGCGGTGTTCGCCGCGGTGTTCCTGGTGGCGCTGTTCCTCGCCGTCACCGGGGCCCTCGCCTCCGGTCGCGTCCGCACCTGAGCCGTGAGTCACGAGAGCGCTCACGAGAGCTCTCACGAGACCGGCCGGGGGCTACTCCCCGCCGTCCTGAGGGGCGCGAAGGCCCTGGTAGATCTCCTTGCAGGTGGGGCACACGGGGAACTTCTGGGGGTCGCGCCCCGGCACCCAGACCTTGCCGCACAGGGCCACGACGGGCTCGCCCGACAGGGCGCTCTCGAGGATCTTCTCCTTGCGCACGTAGTGCGAGAAGCGCTCGTGGTCACCCGGCTCCTGCAGCTGCTCCGACGGCAGGGTCTCCTCGCGTTCGAGGACCGTGGTCGACGTGCTGGGCCCCGAGGGCTCGAGCTGCGGCGCGAAGGGGTCTTCCGGCATCTGCGTGCTCATCGCGCCAGTGTATGCCGCACCGGATC
>JBBRNQ010000156.1:0-8715 GCA_038230235.1 Actinomycetales bacterium | reverse complement strand
GTGAGCTCTCGCCACCAGGCGGGGCAGACCAGGCCGTCACGGGCCACGGAAGGCCCAGACCATGAGCAGGACCGCAGCTGTGAGCACCGTCTTGGCGGTACTGGCTGTCCTCAGTGCATCGCCAGCCGCCATGGCGGCCGGTGGGACCTCCACGGCCTCCACGGCGACCCTGTCGTCGGTGACCGTGAGCGCACCCCAGGTCATCGGTGGCACCCCGCTGACGGGGACCGTCGCCCTGACCACGACGGCCCCGACGGGCGGTCTCACCGTCACCCTCTCGAGCGACAACCCGTCGGCGGCCACGGTTCCCGCGCAGGTCGTGGTCCCGGCCGGTGCCACCCGAGCGGGCTTCCCGATCATCACGCTGCCCGTGCCCAATCCCCAGTCGGCCCTGATCATCGGCAGCACCGGGACGGTGACGACCTACGCGATCCTCACCGTCGTCAAGGCCGGCGCCGTCACCGGCAGCATCGCCATCATCCCCGGAGGCACTGGCAGCGGGACCCTCACCTCCGTGCCAGCCGGGATCTCCTGCCGCGTGGGCGCCGTCGTCACCGGCACCTGCAGCGCGTCGTTCCCCGCTGGTGCGGTGGTGCGACTCGCGGCCAAGGCGGCCGCCGGGTCGTCGTTCCAGGGCTGGCGGGGCACCCCGGGGTGCGGAGACCCGTCGAAGATCGTGGTCGCCGCGAGCACGACGGTCTACTGCCAGCCCGGCTTCACCCTCAAGTAGGTCGCCAGCCGACGTCGGGCCCCGTACGACGCCCACTCCCCGTCTGGTCCGCTCGGTCGTCTGCGCTCGACGAGCCCGTGCGCGCTCGACGAGCCCGTGCGCGCTCGACGAGCAGGTGCGCGCTCGACGAGCCCGTGCGCGCGCGAAGGGCCGGTCAGGAGGAGGCCGAGCATCCTGCCCCGCACATCGGGGGAGTGATTGTGCTGGATCACAGCAGTCGCCTGCCGATAGTCGGGGCATCCTGACCTGCCGCGCCGCCTCCCGGCGCGGCAGGAAGGACCGACGAGAGGGCGGCTGTGACTGAGGCACCGAAGGTCTGCGGCTACCGGCGGCACCTGGTGGCGGCGCTGGTCGTCCTCGTCGCGATGTCGAGCGCTGGTTGGGTCTACGGAGTCGTCAGCCGGCACCCGGTCACCAGCCTCGAGAGCCTGACGAAGCAAGCCGAGGGTCGAGGCAACGTCAAGTGCGTCTACCCGGCTGCCCCTGACGTGACGGGCGCGATGTCCGTCAGCTGTGTCGACGCTCTGGGTGATCCGGTCCGCCTCGTCTACAGCGCGGACGTCGAGGTCATCGAGCGCGCTGAGACCGTGCTGGTGAACACGGGCTGGTCGATCGCGGGCAACGGCAGCGTCCGCATCGGAGTCCAGGGGGCCCTGGCGGAGAGCATCGCCCAAGGCATCGCGAGCACGGTGAGCTGAGCTCAGGCCGGGCGGCGACCCAGCACGTAGAGCCGGTCGGTGGTCTCGGACCGCGACCCCATCGGCCCGCGGAGGTACCACTCCACGTCGACGAGCCCGGCGGCCGCGAAGGCTGCTCGCACGACCTCGGGGTCGTGCAGCACGACGTCGAGATCGACGTCGACGTCGAACCACGACTCTGCGTGCCGCACTGCCGCCCCTGCGTGCATCGCCACCACGAGCAGTCCGCCCGGAGCCAGTGGCCGCGCGAGCGCGCCTACGGCAGAGGGGATCTCGCTCTCGGCGAGGTAGATGAGTGAGTACCACGCGAGCACCGCTCCCCACCCCGACGCCCCCGCGGGCCGCATCAGCTGACGCAGGTCGCCGACCTCGAAGGTCAGCTCGGGGTGGCGCTCCCGAGCGACCGCCACCATGGCCGGCGACAGGTCGAGCCCCTGCGCCGAGACCCCTGACTCCGCCAGCCACGCCGTCACCTGGCCCGGCCCGCACCCGACCTCGACGACCGGCGCCTCGTCGACCTCGACTGCCACCCGGTCGAGCAGCCACCGCTCGAAGGGCAGCCCGCGCACCTCGTCGCCGAACGCCTCGGCGTAGGGCTCCGCCACCGCCTCGATCGACCGCAGCACCCGCTCGTCGCGCGCGGCGCCCCCTTCACGCAGCACGCTCTCCCGGTCGACCGCCGGCACCACCGCGCCGCTGCCGGTCTCGCCGGTGGGGAGCGGCCCGAGCAGGTGCGCCCACCGCGCGTCCTGCTGCCCGGGCCGGCGTTCGAGCTCGACCACAAGGGGCCCGAGGGGCCCGGGCGGCCCCGAGCGGGAAGCCATCCGCCGCAGCACCTCCTCCACGGCGCCCCGGTCGGCGAAGCCGTGCAGCCGCTCGGTGCGGGTGCGCAGCTCGCCCGGCGCCTGCGGCCCCCGCAGCAGCAGCACGGTGAGCAGCGCCCGTTCGTCGTCGGCGAGCTCGAGCACCTCGTCGAGCGTCTGGTGGTACTTCAGGGTGCGGCTGCCCGCGCCGGTCCACACGATCCGCACGAGCGAGCGCGCCTTGAGCGAGCGGCAGGCGTCCTCGATGGTCGGGTCGTCGTACGACGTCACGGGGTCGCGGCTGCTGCTCTGGTTGCACGCCGTGCGCAGGGAGTTGAGCGTCATGGGGTACGACGCCGGCACGGTCTTCTGCTTCTCGAGCAGGCTCCCCAGCACGCGCTGGTCGATCGCGTCGAGCACGGGCAGGTCGGTCGGGTCGGCCACGCTGCGAGCCTATGCCGGACGCCACCTCGACGCCCAGGCAGCGCGTGGAAGGATGGCAAGGAGTTCCCCCCTGACCCGGGCAGCACGCCCGAACAGCAGACCGAACAGCAGACTCGAAGGAGAGCCGATGCCCATCGCCACCCCCGAGGTGTACGCCGACATGCTCGACCGGGCCAAGGCCGGGAGGTTCGCCTACCCCGCGATCAACGTCTCGTCGTCGCAGACCCTCAACGCCGCGCTCAAGGGCTTCGCCGACGCCGGCAGCGACGGCATCATCCAGGTCTCGACCGGTGGCGCGGAGTACCTCTCGGGGTCACTGAAGAGCATGGTCAGCGGCTCGCTCGCCTTCGCGGCGTTCGCGGAGCAGGTGGCCAGGAGCTACGACGTCAACATCGCGCTCCATACCGACCACTGCCCGAAGGACAAGCTCGACGGCTTCGTGCGCCCCCTGCTCGCGGCCTCGACCGCGCGGGTCAAGGCCGGTGGGCTGCCGTGGTTCCAGTCGCACATGTGGGACGGCTCGGCCGTGCCCCTGGAGGAGAACCTCGAGATCGCCCAGGAGCTGCTGGCCCAGTGCCGGGCGGCGAAGATCATCCTGGAGGTCGAGATCGGGGTCGTCGGCGGCGAGGAGGACGGTGTCGAGGGCGAGATCAACGACAAGCTCTACTCGACCCCCGAAGACGCCATCGCCACCGCGAAGGCGCTCGGCACCGGAGACCAGGGTTACTACCTGACCGCCCTGACCTTCGGCAACGTGCACGGGGTCTACAAGCCGGGCAACGTCAAGCTGCGCCCCGAGGTGCTGAAGGCGGCCCAGGAGGCGGTGCACAAGGAGTTCCCCGACACCGACGAGAAGCCCTTCCACCTCGTCTTCCACGGCGGCTCCGGCTCGGCCCCCGAAGAGATCTCGGCCGCGGTCGACTACGGCGTGGTCAAGATGAACGTCGACACCGATACGCAGTATGCCTTCACCCGGCCCATCGCCGGCTGGATGCTGGCCAACTACGAGGGGGTGCTCAAGGTCGACGACGAGGTCGGCGACAAGAAGAAGTACGACCCCCGCGCCTGGGGCAAGGCCGGTGAGGCGGGCATGTCGGCCCGGGTCGTCACCGCCTGCGAGAACCTGCGCTCGGCCGGGACGCACTCGTGACCGACGGCGGCCTTCTCGGCATCCCGGAGACCCGTCTGCCCGTCGACCCTGCCGCGGCGCTCATCGCCGCAGGCGACGACCCGGTCGCGGTCGCGTCGGCCCACCCCACGTCGTCGTTGGCCTGGGCGACCCTCGCCGAGCGCGCGCTGGCCGCCGACCACCCGGTCGAGGCCTACGCCTACGCCCGCACGGGCTACCATCGCGGGCTCGACGTCCTGCGCAAGTCGGGTTGGCGCGGGCAGGGTCCCGTCCCGTGGTCGCACGAGCCGAACCGCGGTTTCCTGCGGGCGCTCGCCGCCCTGGCCCGGGCCGCCCGCGCGATCGGGGAGTCCGACGAGGAGGCACGGTGCTCGGCCTTCCTGCGGGAGTCCTCGCGCGAGGCCGCCGAGGCGCTCGGGGCCTGAGCCCAGACCGGCAGCCCGACCCGTGGGAGGGCTGTGCCAGCTCAGATGGGTACGGCTCAGACGGTACGGCGCCGCCCTCGTGCCGCCCGGCGCCCCGCACCGGGCGACACCAAGGCGTCGCCGTCCGTCGGGGCCGGACAATGGACCCCCGAACGCCCATCTCCCGGCACCGGCTCCCCGAGGATTCCTGCACTCCCCGCGGGTGGAACCAACCCGGTTGTCCTCGCAGACACCCAGCCGGAGGGAATAGCCACATATAAGCATCTGTCCCCCCTTCGGCCGATGGGTTTTCCTGCCAATGGCCCTAAGATGCCAGTATGAGCAGCAAGGACGTCGCACGCCAGGGCGCACCACGGGCGTCCCTGGTCGACGAGAACCCGCGGGAGATCCTGCGGCGCACGCTCTCCAACATGCAGACGCGGGCCACGCAGGACGGGATCGAGCTCGCGGAGGCCCGTCACGCGCTCGCCCGGCTCGGCGACCCGGCCCACCAGGCCGTCAGCGGGGTCGCGCGCCTCACCCTCGAGGTCGCGTCGAGCCTGATCCACGACCTCGCCGGCTCGACCAGCGGCCCGATGCGCCAGCTGATCATGAGCGAAGAGGTCGGAGCCGCGGCCATGGACCAGGAGATGGACGCCTACACCCGCGAGGTCATCGCGGGTGGTCGCGAGATGATGTCGGTCTACGACTCGACCCTGCTGACGCACCCCGATGCCGTCGCCCATGCGCTGGCCTACCGCACCGTCGGAGAGCTCCAGCGGGTGGCCGACGGGGTCTCCACGGAGTTCCTGTGCTTCGGCATGGAGGCCGTGGTCGGCGTCGACACCTGGGGCGACCCGGCCTCCGACTACGTCCTCGTGCGCGACCCGATGCTCGTCTCCCTCTTCACGACCTACTTCGACGAGGTCTGGGCCCGGGCACTGCCCTTCCCCTCGTCCCGCTCCGTCGACGACGACGAGGACGAGCAGCTGCTCGACCTGCTGGCCCGCGGCTTCAAGGACGAGGCGATCGCCCGCTACCTCGGGTGGAGCCTGCGCACGGTGCGGCGCCGGGTCGCGCGGCTGATGGAGGAGCTCGGAGCCCGCACCCGCTTCCAGCTGGGGGCTCAGGCGGTGCGTTCGGGGCGGATGGCCGAGGCGCCCCGCCCGAACGCCCTCCCGGGTGCTCGGTTGGGTCGCCCGGCGCACAGCCGATAGCCTCCTGCATGCGCCCGGGCGAGCCGCCGGGGAGCAGGCCAGCACGAGCGGACGAGCAAGGGAGCGACGATGCCGGCGATCGTGCTGGTGGGAGCCCAGTGGGGCGACGAGGGCAAGGGCAAGGCGACCGACCTGCTCGGCAGCTCGGTGGACTACGTCGTGAAGTTCAACGGCGGCAACAACGCCGGGCACACCATCGTCATCGGCGAGGGTGAGGACGCGCAGAAGTACGCTCTCCACCTGCTCCCCAGCGGCATCCTCACGCCGACCTGCACGCCGGTCATCGGCAACGGCGTCGTCATCGACCTGGGCGTCCTCTTCGAGGAGATCGACGGGCTCGAGGCGCGCGGGGTCGACACCAGCCGGCTGGTGGTCAGCGCGACCGCCCACCTCATCACCCCGTACAACCGCACGCTCGACAAGGTGACGGAGCGCTTCCTGGGCTCCCGCAAGATCGGCACGACGGGCCGTGGCATCGGCCCGACCTACGCCGACAAGATGTCGCGCACCGGCATCCGCGTGCAGGACCTCTTCGACGAGGGCATCCTGCGCCAGAAGGTCGAGGCCGCCCTGGGGTTCAAGAACCAGGTCCTGGCCAAGATCTACAACCGGCGGGCGGTCGTCGCCGACGAGGTCGTCACCGAGCTGCTGTCGTATGCAGAGCGGCTGCGCCCCATGGTCGCCGACACCACCCTGCTGCTCCAGCGCGCCCTCGACCGGGGCGACACGGTGCTCCTCGAGGCGGGTCAGGCCACCCTGCTCGACGTCGACTTCGGCACCTACCCCTTCGTGACGTCGTCGAACGCGACAGCCGGCGGCGCCTGCACCGGCTCGGGCATCCCCCCGACCCGCATCGACTCGGTCATCGCGATCCTCAAGGCCTACTCCACCCGCGTCGGTGAGGGGCCCTTCCCCACCGAGCTGCACGACGCGCAGGGTGAGTTCCTGCGCAAGACCGGGGCCGAGTTCGGCACCACCACCGGTCGCCCGCGCCGCTGTGGCTGGCTCGACACGGTCGTCGGCCGCTACGCCACCCGCATCAACGGGGTCACCGACTTCGTCATCACCAAGCTCGACATCCTCACCGGCCTCGACACGGTGCCGGTGTGCGTCGCGTACGACGTCGACGGCGTGCGCCACGACGAGATGCCTGTCGGCCAGAGCGACGTCCACCACGCCGTGCCGATCTACGAAGCGCTCCCCGGCTGGTGGGAGGACATCTCGGGCTGCCGCAGCTTCGACGAGCTGCCGGCGAACGCCCAGGCCTACGTCCTGCGCGTCGAGGAGCTCATCGGTGCCCGCGTCTCGGCCATCGGCGTGGGTCCGGAGCGTGACGCGATCATCGAGCGACACGACATGCGGCCAGTGCGGTCGGGCTCGGTGGACGCGGCCCGCTCCTCCGCCTCGGTCTGACGCATGGCCACCGCCTACCACCTGCGCCCCCGTCGGGGCTGGCTCAACGACCCCAACGGGATGCTCCGCCGCGACGGCATCTGGCACGTGTTCTTCCAGCACCACCCCACGCGGGCGCAGCACGGTGACATCCACTGGGGGCACGCCTCCAGCGACGACCTGGTCACCTGGGACCTTCACCCCGTCGCCTTCGGCCCCACCCCGGGGGCACCCGACGCTGCTGGGTGCTGGAGCGGCGTCGCCCTCGACCTCGGGTCTCGGGTCGCGGCCGTCTACACCGCCTGTGCGGTCAGCCCGCGCACCACGACCGTCTGCGTCCGGTATGCCGCGGACCCCGGTCTGGACGACTGGTCGGACCCCGTGGTCGTCGCCCACCAGCACGACGTGCCCGCCGAGGCCCGGGTGCAGGAGATGCGGGACCCGTTCCTCTTCGAGGCCGGTGGGCGGCGGTGGGCGTTGCTCGGGGCCGGCCTCGGCGACCCCGGCACCGAGCCGGCCACCTGGAGCCCGGCGGTGCTGCTCTGGTCCTGCGACGACCTCGAGCGGTGGCGTTTCGAGCGGGTCTGGCTCGACGCCGACGACCCGGTGCTGGGCGGCCCGACTGCCCGCCCCGCCAATGTCTGGGAGTGCCCTCAGCTGCTCGACGTCGACGGTCTCGCCGTCCTGCTGGTCTCGCTGTGGCTCGATGACGTCCTCACCGGCGCGTCCCAGGCCGTCGGAGACCTGACGGTGGGCGACGACGGGGTGCCGGTGCTGGCGCTCCGTACGGTCGAGCCCTTCGACACCGGCGACGCGTGCTACGCCCCCCAGGTCGCCACCGACGACGAGGGCCCGTGGGCCCTCGGATGGGTCAAGCAGGACGGCGTCCCCCCCGATACCGACCCCCTGGCGGTCGCGGGCTGCCTCACCCTGCCCCGACGGCCGCGGCGGGAGGGCGGACGCGTGTGGTGGGAGGCTGACCGTCGTACGCACGTGCTGCTGGGCCCGCCCGTCGAGCAGGGCAGCTCGGGCGAGGGCGCACGAGAGCTGCCGGCCACTGCGTACGTCGTGCTCGAAGGTCCGGGTGGCCCGGGTGGCGGCCCCGCTCGCCTGTCTCGTGGCGACCTGGTGGTCGAGCTGCCGTCCGGGACCACGGTGTGGCTCGATGACGACGTCCTCGAGGCCTACCCGCCGCGGTCGCTGCCGGCGACCCACCGGGCCGGCGGCCCCGGTCCCTGGGTCCTCGAGCCGGGGAGCGCGACGCCGTCCGTCCGTCCCGTTCGCCTGAGGTGACCCCTCGGCCCCCCCGCAGCGCTGAGAGGGAGCGTCCGGCGAGAAATATGTGGGCCGGTGAAGCAACCTGCGGTCGGGGGTGCGCGACTACGTGGTGTGACTGAGACGATCAGCAGGGGGAGAATGATGGGTGCGGAGGCCGGGACGACGGCTCTGCGTGAGGTCGTCGACGTGCCGGCGATCTATCAGTCGCACTGGCGGGCGATGGTGCGGTTGGCGGTGTTGCTGGTGGATGACACGGCGGCGGCGGAGGATGTGGTGCAGGACGCGTTCATCGCGTTGCACCAGCAGCAGCACAAGCTGCGGAGTCCGCATGCGGCGGTGGCGTACCTGCGCACGACGGTGGTCAACCGGTCGCGGTCGGCGTTGCGTCGGCGGGTGGTGGCGCGTAAGCACCTGAAGGTGGCGGAGCCGGAGGGGTTGCCGGGGGCGGATGCGGCGGTGGTGCTGCGGGAGGACCAGGCGGAGGTGGTGGCGGCGTTGCAGGCGTTGCCGGACCGGATGCGTGAGGTGTTGGTGCTGCGGTACTGGACGGGGTTGTCGGAGAACGAGATCGCGCAGACGTTGGGGATCTCGCCGGGGACGGTCAAGTCGACGGCGAGTCG
>JBBRNQ010000155.1:0-8774 GCA_038230235.1 Actinomycetales bacterium | reverse complement strand
GCGGTGGACCGCGTACTCCAGTGCGTGGTTGAGCTCGGCCCGCACCGACTGCTGCATCCAGTAGAGGACGTAGTCGCCGTCACCGGCGGGCTCGCCGTCCTGCAGCACCGTGAGGCGCTCGGCCTGGATACCGCTGTAGGGGTCGTCGTTCGTGGTCACCATGAGCCAACCCGTACCCAGGGGGTCGGGCCGTGACGCCCGGGGGCTCAGGTCGGTCAGCCGCGCTGGTCCGGCGGACGCGTGAGTGGGTCGCCCTCCCGCTCGTCGAGCAGTGAGTAGTGAAGCTGAGGTCGACGCGGCCCAGCCGCCTTGCGGCATCAGCGAAGAGCTCTTCATACCGGACGAAGTCATGGACGTTGAGCGTGACGATCGTCTCGATTCCGTGGGTCAGCATCGTCGCGGCGATATTGGCGTCGTGGAACTGCGTACCCCGGCAGTCGACCTGCGCTACCAGCTCGAGCAGCTGCCCGGTCACCTTCTCGCCCTCATTCAGGTATCGAAGCCGAGTTCGTAGGGCCCGCACGTTGGCAATGGCCTCAGCCAGCCCGAGCCCCAACCCGTTGACCTCAGCCGGACGGGTAGCCCCCGCCAGGTACTCACGCAGGATCTGCCCGGTGGTGTAGACCGTGACCCCGGGCGAGCGTGGCTCGGGCCTCGTCCGTGGCGGTCAGCAAGGTGTTGGTGTCGAGGACCATCCGGTCAGCGCTCGGTGTCGCCATAGATGTCCTCACGCGACCACGTGGAGGTCCCATGGGTCCTGACGGTCGTCAGGGTGAGGGGCGAGACCACGAGTCCCTCGACGGGCTCGGCGGACGCCACTTCGAGGAGGAACAGTGCACTACGCCAACAGGGGTGTCGCGCCCTCCGTTGCGGCGATCCACCAGGCACGATTCACTCTGTCACCGTGCCCCTTTCGACGTTCTGAGTGGCAGGCTGGGCTAGTCCGCAACGTCTCCCAGTGTGAGGTTCCCATGATGACCCCCGTGCTCGTCACCGGCGGTACCGGCACGCTCGGTCGGCTCGTCGTCCCGCGCCTGCTCGCGGCCGACCAGCCTGTGCGGGTCCTAAGTCGTCAGGAGCGGACCGACCCCGACGTCGAGCACGTGGTCGGCGACGTACGGCAGGGGGTCGGGCTGGACGAGGCGATGGCGGGGGCGCCGACGATCGTCCACCTCGCCGGGGGCCCCCGGGGTGACGACGTCGCCACCCGCCACGTGGCTCGGGCTGCTGCACGAGCCGGCGCCTCCCACCTCGTCCTCATCTCCATCATCGGCGCCGACAAGCTCCCCCTCGGGTTCTACCGCGCGAAGGTCGCCGCCGAGCGTGAGGTCATCGAGTCGGGGGTGCCGTTCACGCTGCTGCGGGCGGCGCAGTTCCACGACTTCGTGCTCACGCTCACGCAGCGGGTCGTGTCGTCTCCGGTGCTCGCCATCCCGACGGGGGTGCGGCTCCAGCCGGTCGACGCCGACGACGTCGCGGCCCGCCTCGTCGAGCTCGCGATCGGTCCACCGGCGGGCATCGTGCCCGACCTGGCCGGCCCGACCACCTACCCTCTCGTCGACCTGGTGCGTAGCTACCTGACCGCGGTCGGGAAGCGGCGGCTCGTCGTACCGCTGCGCCTTCCCGGCGCCATCGGCCGGGCCTACCGGGCCGGTGACAACCTGTCGTCCGCGACCCCCACCGGCACCGGTACGTGGGAGGCGTTCCTCTCCCGACGGGTGCCGCACCAGGACAGCTGACGTAACCCTTGCCGAGGCCGCCGCCATGTGGGACAGTCGACCCACTCGCTGGGGCTCCCTGCCCCGGTCCGACCCCGGGAGGCCGACGTGACCCGAGTCCCGGCTGCTCGCCGCCGCGAGCTGCTCGCCGCCGCCGCCGTGCGCGTCCTCGCCCGTGACGGGCTCGCCGCCGTCACGACCCGCGCCGTCGTGGCCGAAGCGGGGATGAAGCTGGCCAGCTTTCACTACGCCTACGACTCGCGCGCCGAGCTCCTGCGCGATCTCGTCGAAGGAGTGGTGGCGGGGGAGAGGGACAGCGCGCGCGGTGGCCTGCTGGAGGCCGTCGTACGGCGACCCGTGGCGCCCGAGGCCCCCCCGCGGTCGGACGTCGACCACGCGGCTGACGTCACCGCCGTCATCCACGCCTGCCTGCGGGCCTACCTGGAGCTCGTCGCACAGGAGCCGGGCCGTGAGCAGGGGATGTTCGAGCTCACCCAGCACGCACTGCGCGACCCGGCCCTCTCGGGTGTCGCGAGAGACCAGTACGCGCACTACCACGAGCTGGCCGCCGAGCTGCTCGGCCTGCTCGGTGACCAGCTCGGGCTGGAGTGGGACGCTCCGGTCGCCGACCTCGCCCGTCTTCTCGTCGGCCTCACCGACGGCCTCACCCTGGCGTGGCTCGCCGACCGCGACGACGCCGCGACCGACCGCATGGCTCGCCTCGCGGCGCAGATGCTGGCGGCGCACGCCCTCGCGCCCCACCGGGTGACCGTATGAGGTCCGAGCTCCCGGCGTCGGCTCAGGTCGAACCGGTCGCCTCCCGCGTGCCGCTCGACGTCCCTCACGCCGCCCTCGACGGAGGCGACCAAGGCGACGCCCCTGCCGCCCCAAACGCCTTCGACGCCCCCGACGCCCCCGACGCCCTCGACGAGCCGAGCCGCCGGGTGACCGCGGGATGGCTCGCGGCCTTCGCCACCATCTGGCTGGGCATCTGGATGGCGCAGCTGACCCCCATCCAGCTGCTCCTGCCCCTGCAGATCGACAGCCTGCGCCACGACGACGACTGGGTCCGCTCGGTCACGGCGTTCGGCTTCATCTCCGGCGCGGCCGGAGTCTGCACGATGCTCGCCTACCCGCTCGCGGGGGCCGCGTCCGACCGGACGACGTCGCGATGGGGTCGCCGTCGGCCCTGGATCGCCTGTGGCACAGCGGTCTTCGCTATCGGCCTGGTCTTCCTCGGTTGGCAGCAGACGATGCTCGGCATCGGGGTGTGGTGGTGCGTGACCATCGTCGGCTTCTGCATCACCACCGCCACGGTCACGGCCGCGATCTCCGACCAGGTGCCGGTCGGCCAGCGCGGCCTCGTCTCGTCACTGGTGTCGGCGCCCCAGGCGATCGGGACCATCCTGGGGCTCGTTCTGGTCACCACGCTCTTCACCGGCCTCGTCGCGGGATACCTCGTCATCGCCGTCCTCCTCGTCGTCCTCACCGTGCCCTTCCTCGTGGTCATGCCCGATGCCGTCCTGCCGGCGGCCCGACGCCCCGTCCTCAGCCTCACCGCGGTCATCCGCACCCTGTGGGTCGACCCACGACAGCACCCGGACTTCGCGTGGACCCTCTTCAGTCGTGTCCTGGTCAACATCAGCAACGCCCTCGGTACGACTCTGCTGCTCTACTTCCTCGAGTTCGGCCTGCACCGCAGCAGCGCCGAGGACGACCTGCTCGTGCTGACGCTGGTCTACATGGTCTTCGTCATCGGGGCCTCGGTCGGCCTCGGTCGGCTCTCCGACCGGATCGGTCGGCGCAAGCCGTTCGTCTGGGCGTCGGCTCTCGTGCAGGGCACCGCAGCGCTGCTGCTGGCCGGCGTCGCCTCGTACGACGTCGCGCTCGTCGCGGCCGGTCTGCTCGGTCTCGGCTACGGCTGCTTCCTCTCCGTCGACCAGGCCCTCGCGACCCAGGTGCTGCCCGACGCGGGGAGTCGAGGAAAGGATCTCGGGATCATGAACATCGCGGTGGCCCTGCCCCAGGCCTTGGGCCCGTTGGTCGGAGCCACCATCGTGGCTCGCTCCGGTGGTTTCGGTGCGCTCTTCGTCGCCGCGGCGGTAGCGGCGCTGGCTGGCGCCCTGGCCGTCATCCCGGTCAGGGCGGTGCGCTGATGACCCAGACCGCCGGGCTCCTGGCCCTTTCGCGCGCGGCGGCACGGCCGTGGGAGCAGCCGTCGACGTGGTGGCCCGCCCTGACGGCGGCGACGGAGGGGCTCGACGCTCCATACGGGGTCGTCGCGTGGGATGCCCTGTCGCACAACGCCTTCGACCTCCTCGACCGCGCCGGTGGGAAACCGGTGCGGGTGGCCACGAAGTCGGTGCGGGTGCGCGGTGTGCTCGATGCGGTGCTGGCGCTGCCCGGGTATGCGGGGCTGCTGGCCTACACCCTGGCGGAGGCGCTGTGGCTGGCGCAGACCCATGGCGATGTCGTCGTGGGTTACCCGTCCGTCGACCGCGCAGCGATCGCCCGTCTCGTCGCTGACGAGGCGCTGGCGTCGCGCGTGACGCTGATGGTCGACGACCCTGCCCAGCTCGACCTCGTCGACGCCGTCGCAGCGCCCCTGCGACGGGCGGAGGTGCGGGTGTGTCTCGAGCTCGACGCGTCGTACCGGTCGCGGCACCTGGGGCACGTCGGTGTGCGCCGGTCGCCGGTGCACGACGTGGGCGAGGCGCGCGAACTCGCGCAGCTGGTGGTGGCACGTGCGGGGTTCCGGCTCGTGGGGATGATGGCGTATGAAGCGCAGGTGGCGGGCGTGACCAATGCCGGCCGCGGGCGCGCTGCCATCCGCGCGATGCAACGTGCGTCGGTGCGCGAGCTGGCGGAGCGCCGGGGGGAGGCGGTCGCGGCGGTGCGTCAGGTGGCTGACCTGGAGTTCGTCAACGGCGGCGGCACCGGCTCCATCGAGTCCACCCGCGACGACCCCTCGGTGACCGAGATCGCGGCTGGCTCGGGGCTCTTCGGGCCGCACCTCTTCGACCACTACGTGCAGTTCAGCCCCGCGCCGGCGGCCTGCTTCGCGCTGCCCGTGGTGCGCAGGCCCTCGGCCGACACGGTCACCCTGCTCGGTGGTGGCTGGGTGGCGTCGGGACCTCCGGGCCCTGACCGCCTCCCGCTCGTCGCCTGGCCCGAGGGGCTGCGCATGCTCCCCCGCGAGATGGCTGGAGAGGTGCAGACCCCGTTGACGGGAGCGGCCGCTCGAGACCTGGACGTCGGTGACCGGGTGTGGCTGCGGCACACCAAGGCCGGCGAGCTGAGCGAGCACCTCAACCAGCTCGCCGTCGTCGCCGACGGGTCGGTCGTCGGCGAGCTACCGACCTACCGCGGTGAAGGGAAGGCGTTCCTGTGAGCACGAGCACCGCCCGCCCGACCCTGCTCGGGCCGGGGGTGGCCTGGCAGAACTGGGGGCGGGTCGAGACCGCGTCGCCAGCCCACGTCGCGCACCCGCGCAGTGTCGACGAGGTGGTCGCGGTGGTGCGAGCCGCCCGTGACCGCTCCCTGCGGGTCAAGGCTGTGGGTTCCGGTCACAGCTTCACCGCCGTGGCGGCGACGGACGGCGTGCTCGTCGAGCTCTCCGGGCTCACCGGGCTGCTTGCGGTCGACCGGGCGCGGGGTCGGGTGCGGCTGGCCGCGGGCACCGTGCTGCGCGAGGTGGCACCCCTGCTGGCGCCCTACGGTCTGGCGCTGCAGAACATGGGTGACATCGACGCCCAGACCATCGCCGGGGCCGTGTCGACCGGCACCCACGGCACCGGCACCTCGTACGGCGGCCTGGCCGCTCAGGTCGTCGGGGCACGTCTGGTCACCGCGGACGGCTCCGTGCTCGCGGTCGGCGACGTGCCCGGCGGCGAGGTGAATGCTGCCCTCCTGCCGGCGGTGCAGCTGTCCCTCGGTGCGTTGGGGATCCTCGTCGAGGTGACGCTGCAGTGCGTGCCGGCCTTCCTGCTCCGGGCGGTCGAGCGGCCTCAGGCGCTGGAACAGGTGCTGGACGACCTCCCCGGGGTCGCGAGCTCGGCGGACCACGTGGAGTTCTACTGGTGGCCGCACACGACCACGGTCGTGACCAAGGTCAACACCCGCCTCCCGCTCGACGCGCCGCACACCGCGCCATCTCGCTGGCGTAACTGGCTCGAGAAGGAGGTCGTGGAGAACGCTGCACTGTGGGCGGTCAGCGAGCTGGGGCTGAGGGTGCCGCGGGCGGTTCCCACGGTCAACCGGTTGGCGACCGGCCTCTACGGCGACCGCACCTTCACCGACAGCTCCCCGCGCGTCTTCACCAGCCCTCGACGGGTGCGTTTCCGCGAGTGCGAGTACGCCCTGCCCGTCGACGCCCTACCCGAGGCAGTGCGTGCCCTGCGCGCGCTCGTCGACCGGGAGGGGTGGCGGGTGTCGTTCCCCGTGGAGGTGCGGGTGGCTGCTGCCGACGACGTCTGGCTGTCGACCGCCTACCAGCGGGCGACGGGTTACGTTGCGGTGCATCGCTACTGGCGTGAAGACCACCTCCCGTACTTCCGTGCTGTCGACGCGCTCATGCGCTCGATGGGGGGACGACCGCACTGGGGCAAGATCCACTTCCAGGAGGCCGAGGAGCTGTCCGGGCGATACCCCCGGTACGGCGACTTCCTGGCGGTGCGTGAGCACCTCGACCCCGACCGGGTCTTCTCCAACACCTACCTGGACCGCGTCCTCGGCCCTTGAGCTCCTCTGCGTCGTCGTGCGCCGACACAGGGCACCCGCCGGGTCATGGCCTCCGGCTCGGGCCCATTCGTGTGGTCGACCGGGCCATCTCGAGCTGCTGCGGGTCGTGACCGAGGTCGCACCTCCAGGCGTCGTCGTCATAGGCGTCTTCAGTCGGGGGTCGTGATCACGCCCCACCGCGGCGGGGGTTGGGCGACGGGGGTGAAGACGTCGGCGGCGGGATCCAGCCCCCGCCCCTGCATGAAGTCGGCGTAGTAGGTGAAGGTGGCCGTGACGAGCTCGTCGGTGGCCGCCCAGACGGCTCGGCACTCGTCGCAGATGTAGACACGGGTCTCGTCGGGTAGGGCCCAGAGCCGCAGCCAGTCGCGCCCGCACCGGGGGCAGGCGACGTCGCTGACGTTGGTCGGGTCGGGCGGGTGGTCCATGACGCCTTCTGTCGCAGGGGGGTGGGCATGCAGCATGGATGGCCAAATATGTTCGGCTGCAACGATATTCAGCCGCTTGGCTCAGTCATCGCAGCGCTGAGGGGTGTGAAGTTCAGCCTAGGGATGTGAGTAGGGAGGGCCCGCAGTTTTCCACAATGACGAAGAGGGGGGCGGCCTGGTGTGAGGGATGTGCATCGTGCTGGAGCGGGCTCAACTGCGCTTGGGGCGAGTCCGGTGACGGCTGTTGCGCCTCACGAGGACTTCAGTGGGCCGGGCGTCGGGTAGACGCTGGGCCGGGCCCGGTAAACCGCCCAACTGGCAGAAGTCCTCTCAGTGCCCGGTTGGCACCGGCCGCCGCCGATGCTCTTTACTGAACATTGTTCCGGCCTGAAGATCTTCGCGGTCTAGCCTCGGCGGTCATCCACAGGGGATGTGGCCGCTGACGTGACCAGTTGGTCGACGACCCTTCGCAGCCGCACGAGGAACGCGGCCGAAGGCGTCACCGAACCGGAGCGGTACGTCGACAGCCGTGGGCGTGACGTACCCAGCCGACTCGCCAGGTCAGCCATGCCGAGGCCGGAGCGGTCGACGAGCTCCGAGATCTCGCGGGCGACGGTTTCGCGCTCCAGGGCCTCGGCCTGCGCCCGAGCCCGGGCAATGGCCCGGGTCAGGAGCGGGGCGACTCCATACGGCTGCTCGTAGGAGAGGTACTCCTCGACCTGGCGTGCGACCGGTCCCCACGGGTCGTCGTCCACGGCACGGGTGATGCGCACCCAGTCCAGCAGGGTGCCACGTCCGATGAGAGTGACGAGGGCTTCGTAGGGCCAGGTCGACAGGGGTGCCGCCTCGTCGAGATCGACGTTGCGAAACGTCAGCGTCATTGTCGCTCCAGCAGCTCGAGGATCTCGTCAGCGAGGGCTGTGCAGGCGGTGACCACCGACGACCACTCGTGCCAGCGTGGGTCCAGGCCCTTGTATGAAGACAGCTGCCCCGTGACGCGACTGTCGCGGGGGTTGGGCTCCGACAGGCGTTGGACGAGAACGGTCTTCACGGAGTCGCCGGCGCCCGAGCGATCCTGGTAGTAGTCATCGATGCCGAGCAGGACAGCGGCGGCTTGAGGTCCGAAACGGTCGGCGAGCGCGACCACGTCGAGGTAGTCGCGGACCTGGTTGCGTTGCACGACGAGGTAGGCCTTGATGCGCAGCATCTCTTCGAGGATGGGCACCCGCAGGGTCTGGCCGTCCTCGATCGCCACTGCCTCCACCTCGAGCGGGCGGGTGCGGCGCAGCTGGCGCAGGCCGGCTTCGATGCCATCGAGCGAACCCAGGAGCGTCAGTGGGGCCGAGCTTGCCCGGATGTTCGTCACCCAACCGTCGGTGGCCTCCACTGCCGCAAGGACCTCTGCATAGCGTTGGGCGAGGTCGGCGACGACGTGGTCGTGGTCCAGTGAGAAGCGGTGGCCGGCATAGAGAGCAGCGGCCGACCCACCGACGAGCACCGCGTCGGGCACGACCGCTTGGAGGCGAGCGGCTGAGGCCAGCAGGGCCGACGTGTCTGGAGGGGTGGGTACCACCGACCGAGAGTATCAGATTTGATACGGGGGCGTTCTGTCAGTTGCTGACGAGGTGGTTGGTGGCGGTGCGGACGGTGAGGGTGGTGGTGGGGCCGGGGACGGTGACGGTGTCGGGGATGGGGGCCCACTGGCCGGTGCCGACGCGGAAGTCGGCGCCGAAGGTGGTGTCGACGCGGGTGCCGTAACGGCCGGCGGTGAGGTAGGGGTGGGTGATGGTGCCTGTGGGGTAGATGCCGCCGGTTTCGGTGGTGGGGCCGAAGGTGTCGCCGTCGCCGAAGGCGTAGGTGAAGTGGTCGAGGCGGGGTCGGATCTGGACCT
>JBBRNQ010000154.1:0-8826 GCA_038230235.1 Actinomycetales bacterium | reverse complement strand
GCCGGTGACCTGCGGTTTCTCTGGTGGAGCCAAGGGGACTCGAACCCCTAACCCCCTGCTTGCAAAGCAGGTGCGCTACCAATTGCGCCATGGCCCCGTGCCCGCGAGCGGGCCGGTGTGTCCTGCGGTCAGCCGGTGGACCGCACGTCGTCGGTCGCCTCGGCCCAGAGGTCCTGCTCGGCCTTCTGGTCGCGCAGCTTCTTCTGGATCACCACCGCACCGACCGCGGTCGCGGCGACGGCCAGGAGCTTCTTGAGCATGTGTGCCTCCCGGGTGCTGGCGTGGCGATGGTGGGCCTAGGAGGACTTGAACCTCCGGCCTCTTCCTTATCAGGGAAGCGCTCTAACCGTCTGAGCTATAGGCCCGTCATCGAACGGGATCGGACCGCAGGTGCGGTGCCGATCCGAGGCGCCAGACTACCCCACGGCGCGGGGCCCGGCCAAAACGGTTCCGGCCCTCCTGGGTCCGGCCGACGGGCTCGCGTACGGGGGCACGTGCCCGCGAATGCACGGCCGCCCTGCGTGCCCCTCCCGCATACGGGGGCACGTGCCCGCGAATGCGCGGCCGGCCCGCGTACCCCTCCCGCATACGGGGGCAGGTGCCCGCGAATGCGCCGGCGGCACCGCCCTGCGTACCCCTCCCGCATACGGGGGCAGGTGCCCGGGGATGCCGGCGCCGCTGTGCGGTGCCGGCCTCTCGGTGACGGGTCAGTCGTCGGTCAGGGTGAGCTGCAGCCCGCCCACCAGGGCGGACGAGATGTTGTAGAGGAAGGCGGCGAGGGTCGAGATCGCCGTGAGGAGCACGATGTTGATGACCCCGAAGACGACCGAGAGCGAGATGACCCGGCCGAAGCCGATGTAGTCCATGATCTCGAAGCTGGTGGTGCTGCTCGACAGCAGCTCCTTGATGATGCGGTCGATGTCGGAGAAGACGCCCATGCCCGACAGCACGAGCCAGATGACCATGGTCACGACGACTCCGGCGATTCCGGCGGCGACGGCGAGAAGGAACGACAGCTTCATGACCGACCACGGGTCGACCCGAGCCACGGCGAGCTTGACGCGACGGGCCGCCTGCCCCTTGCGGGGAGGGGCTCCCGCCGGACGGGTGCCCGGCCTCGGCGCGGGACGGGTGGGCGACGTGCCGTTACGCGGCGGCGGACCCCCCGCTGGCCGGGGGGACTGACCCTGGGCCGGGCGAGCGCCGGGCACGGTCGAGGTCGCCGACGTGGCCCCCGCTGCCCCTGCGTAGGGGCTGCCTGCGGGTCGACGTGGACTGGGGCCTTGGCCGCTCGTGCTCACTCGGTGCCTCCATCGCTGTCGTCCGGCTGCTCACCGGACGCGTCCTCCTCGATCACGGGTGACCCCTCAGACGTTACGCCATCGACGTGGGAGTCCGCTGAGTCTCCGCCGGAGCCGGTCGCCCCGGAGGTGCCGTCCCCGTCGTCAGCCGCGAGCTCGTCCTCGGCCTCGATGACGCGCTCGCTGTTGCGGGCGACGGCGACGATGGAGTCGCCCGGGTCGGGGGCGGCGAACTTCACCCCCATGGTGTTGCGGCCGGTACGACGCACCTCGTCGACCCGGCTGCGCACGATCTTGCCCTTCTCCATGACGACCATGACCTCGTCGTCCTCGGACACCGTCAGGGCGCCGACGATGTCGCCGCCGCGGTCGGAGACCTGCGCGACCCGCACCCCGAGCCCGGCGCGGCCCTTGACGGGGTAGTCGCTCGACGCGGTGCGCTTGGCGAGGCCGTTCTCGAAGACGACGAAGAGGTCGGGGTCCTCGCCCGAGGCCACCACCGACATGGACAGCAGTCGGTCGTCCTCGCGGAACTTCATCCCGGTGACCCCGGAGGTCGCCCGCCCCATGGGGCGCAGCGACTCGTCGGTGGCGTGGAAGCGCACCGACTGGCCCTTGCGGGAGACGAGGATGAGGTCGTCGTCCGACGACGCGAGCCCGGCGCCGATGAGCTCGTCGCCGTCGCGCAGGATCACCGCGATCAGGCCGCCCGAGCGCGGGGAGTCGTACTCCTCGAGCTTGGTCTTCTTGACCAGCCCACGCTTGGTGGCGAGCACGAGGTACGGCGCGTCGTCGTACCGCGTGATGTCGAGCACCTGCGCGATCTGCTCCCCCGGCTGGAAGGCCAGCAGGTTGGCGACGTGCGAGCCCTTCGCATCACGGCCGGCGTCGGGCAGCTCGTAGGACTTCGCGCGGTAGACCCGGCCGTGGTTGGTGAAGAACAGCAGCCACGAGTGGCTCGAGGTCGTGAAGAAGTGCTCGACGACGTCCTCCCCGCGCAGCTGGGCCCCTTTGACGCCCTTGCCGCCGCGGCGCTGGGAGCGGTAGAGGTCGACCTTGGTGCGCTTGGCGTAACCGCCCCGGGTGATCGTCACGACGACGTCCTCCTCGGGGATGAGGTCCTCCATCGACATGTCGCCGTCGCTGAACTCGATCTTGGTACGGCGGTCGTCGCCGTACTTGTCGACGATCTCGGCGAGCTCGGTGGAGACGATGTCGCGCTGACGCAGCGGCTTGGCCAGGATGTCGCGGTAGTCGTCGATGTCGGCCTGGAGCTTGTCGTGCTCCTCGGTGATCTTCTGCCGCTCGAGGGCCGCGAGCCGGCGCAGCTGCATGTCGAGGATGGCGCGGGCCTGGATCTCGTCGATCTCGAGCAGCGCCATCAGGCCCTCGCGGGCGATCTCGACCGTGTCGGAGGCCCGGATGAGCGCGATGACCTCGTCGAGCGCGTCGAGCGCCTTGAGGTAGCCGCGCAGGATGTGGATCTGGTCCTCGGCCTTGCGCAGACGGAACTCCGTACGGCGGCGGATGACCTCGATCTGGTGCTCGACCCACAGCCGGATGAAGGCGTCGAGCGGCAGGGTGCGCGGCACCTCGTCGACCAGGGCCAGCATGTTGGCGCCGAAGTTCGTCTGCAGCTGGGTGTGCTTGTAGAGGTTGTTGAGCACGACCTTGGCGATGGCGTCGCGCTTCAGCACGATGATCAGCCGCTGCCCGGTGCGACCCGACGTGTCGTCGCGGATGTCGGCGATGCCGGCGAGCTTGCCGTCCTTGACCAGCTCGGCGATCTTCTGCGCGAGCGCGTCGGGGTTGACCTGGTAGGGCAGCTCGGTGACGACGAGGCACTGCCGGCCCTGGAGCTCCTCGACCGAGACGACCGCCCGCATGCTGATCGAGCCGCGGCCGGTGCGGTAGGCGTCCTCGATGCCCTGGCGGCCCATGATGAGCGCGCCGGTGGGGAAGTCGGGTCCCTTGATGATGCCGAGCAGAGCCTCGAGCAGCTCCTCGCGGGGCGCGTCGGGGTGGGCCAGCGACCACTGCGCCCCCGCGGCGACCTCGCGCAGGTTGTGCGGCGGGATCTGGGTGGCCATGCCGACGGCGATGCCGGATGAGCCGTTGACCAGCAGGTTGGGGAAGCGCGCGGGCAGGACCGTCGGCTCCTGCGTCTTGCCGTCGTAGTTGTCGCGGAAGTCGACGGTGTCCTCGTGGATGTCGCGGACCATCTCCATGGCCAGCTGCGCCATCCGGCACTCGGTGTACCGCGGGGCGGCCGCTCCGTCGTTGCCGGGCGAGCCGAAGTTGCCCTGCCCGTCGATGAGCGGGTAGCGCATCGTCCAGTCCTGCACGAGCCGCACGAGGGTGTCGTAGATCGCCGTGTCACCGTGCGGGTGGTACTGCCCCATGACGTCACCGACGACGCGTGAGCACTTGTTGTAGCCGCGGTCGGGGCGGTAGCCGCCGTCGTACATGGCGTAGATGACGCGGCGGTGCACCGGCTTGAGCCCGTCGCGCACGTCGGGCAGCGCACGGCTGACGATGACCGCCATCGCGTAGTCGATGTACGAGCGCTGCATCTCGGTGTTGAGGTCGATCGGCTCGATGCGGTCACCGGCGCTCAGCTGCTCGGACGCCTCGAGGTCCTGCGGGCTGATGCCGTCGGGCGCGTCCATCGTGCCGTCGTCGGTGTCGTCGGTGTCGTCGGTGTCGTCCACCGCGTCGCCGTCGTCGGGCGTCTCGTCCGACGTCTCGTCGGGCGTCTCGTCCGGCAGCCCGTCGTCGGGGCCGGTGGGGGGCTGCTCGTCGCTCACAGAAGGTCCTTAGTTCCGTACGGGGTTCGCGTGGGCCGGGAGGTCGCGCAGGCGCGCGGGCTCAACCCAAGGTGGGCCCGCGGCATACGGGCTAGATGTCGAGGAAGCGCACGTCTCGTGCGTTGCGCTGGATGAAGCCACGGCGGGACTCGACGTCCTCGCCCATGAGGATCGAGAAGATCTCGTCGGCCGAGGCGGCGTCGGCGAGGGTGACCTGCAGCAGGGTGCGGGTGTCGGGGTCCATCGTCGTGTCCCACAGCTCGTGATAGTTCATCTCGCCGAGACCCTTGTAGCGCTGGGTCGAGTTGTCCTTCGGCAGGCGCCAGCCGCGGGCGCGACCGTCGGCGATGAGGGCGTCGCGCTCGCGGTCGGAGTAGGCGAACTGGTGCTCGACGTTGCTCCACTTGATCCGGTAGAGCGGGGGCTGCGCGAGGTAGACGTAGCCGGCCTCGATGAGCGGGCGCATGAAGCGGAACAGCAGCGTCAGCAGCAGCGTGCGGATGTGCATGCCGTCGACGTCGGCATCGGCCATCAGCACGATCTTGTGATATCTCGCCTTGGCGATGTTGAAGTCCTCGCCGATGCCGGTGCCGAAGGCGGTGATGAGCGCCTGAACCTCGTTGTTGGCGAGCACCTTGTCGATGCGCGCCTTCTCGACGTTGAGGATCTTGCCGCGGATCGGCAGGATCGCCTGGGTGTGGGGGTTGCGCCCCTGCACCGCGGAGCCGCCGGCGGAGTCGCCCTCGACGATGAAGACCTCCGACAGGGACGGGTCCTTGCTCTGGCAGTCCTTGAGCTTGCCCGGCAGGCCACCCGACTCGAGCAGGCCCTTGCGGCGGGTCGACTCGCGCGCCTTGCGGGCGGCGATGCGCGCGGCCGAGGCCTGGATGGCCTTCTGCACGATGTCCTTGCCCTCGCGCGGGTGCGCCTCGAGCCAGTGGCCGAAGGCGTCGGTCATGGCCCGCTGCACGAAGCCCTTGACCTCGGAGTTGCCGAGCTTGGTCTTGGTCTGGCCCTCGAACTGCGGCTCACCGAGCTTGACGCTGATGACGGCGACCAGGCCCTCGCGGATGTCGTCTCCGGTGAGGTTCTCGTCCTTGTCCTTGAGGTAGCGACCGGCCCGGGCGAAGTCGTTGACCTGCTTGGTCATCGACGCCCGGAAGCCCTCCTCGTGGGTGCCGCCCTCGTGGGTGTTGATCGTGTTGGCGTAGGTGTGGACCGACTCGGAGTAGGCCGTCGTCCACTGCATCGCGAGCTCGAGCGAGAGCGAGCGGGCCTTGTCCTCGACCTCGAAGGAGATGATGTCGGGGTGGATCGGCTCGGAGCGCTTCGAGCCGACGAGGTGGGTCACGTAGTCGACCAGGCCGTTGTCGTAGCGGTAGGAGATCTTGCGCTTGCGGGTGGTCTTCGCTGGCGTCGCCGAGCCCAGCGCGGTGCTCGACTCGGGCTCCTCGACCGTCTCGACCCCGGACGCCTCGGTGCCGGGCCCGTCGAGGTTGTCGAGCCCGCCGAGGTCGTCGACGGGCAGCTCGTCGACCCGCTCGTCGACGAGGTTGATGCGCAGGCCCTTGTTGAGGAAGGCCATCTGCTGGAAGCGGGCCCGGATGGTCTCGAAGTCGTAGTCGACGCTGTCGAAGATGGCGGCGTCGGCCCAGTAGGTGATCGTCGTGCCGGTCTCGTCGCTGTCGCCGACGACCCGGAGGGGCTCGACGGCGGCGCCGTAGTCGAAGGCCATCTCGTAGACGTGGCCTTTCTGGCGCACCTGCACCTCGAGGCGGGTCGACAGGGCGTTGACCACCGACGAGCCGACGCCGTGGAGACCGCCAGAGACCTTGTAGCCCCCGCCACCGAACTTGCCCCCGGCGTGCAGCTGGGTGAGCACGAGCTCGACGGCCGAGATCTTCTCGATCGGGTGGATGTCGGTGGGGATGCCGCGCCCGTTGTCGCGCACCGTCACGCCGCCGTCGGACCGCAGCGTGACGTCGATCGTGTCGGCGTAGCCCGCGAGGGCCTCGTCGACCGCGTTGTCGACGATCTCCCAGATCAGGTGGTGCAGCCCGCGGGCGCCGGTCGACCCGATGTACATCCCTGGGCGCTTGCGCACGGCCTCGAGGCCCTCGAGCACCTGGATGGCGTTGGCGTCGTAGGCGGGGGCTGCGGTCTCGGTGACCTCCGCGGGGGCCGCGGTCTCGGTGGGCGCGGCGGGGCCGGCGGCCTCGGTGACCTCGGTGGAGACGTCGGTGGGCACGGCGGCCTGGGGGGTGTCCGGGTCCTGTCCAGCGGTGGGAGTGGTGGGGTCGGGCTGCTGGTCGGCCTCGGTCACGGTGCTCCTTGCTCGGTTAGGCGCTGCGCGTACGTTCTGCACAGCGAGCGGCAGGCGTGAGGGTGGATCCACGAGATGCCGATGTCAGGCTCTCAGTCTACTGGTCTCCTTGCCCACAACCGGCATCAGGAGGCCCCGGTATGGCGTTCTGGCGCGAAACAAGGCCAGCACCTGTGTCGGGGGTCGCACCATCGGGGCTGCGCGCGGCTGCGTGGCTGCGCGTTCAGCGCGTCGTACGGTGGGTGTCCAGGTTGTCTCTGCCGTTGTCCACAGTCTGTGGATAGCTGTGGACAACTATCGGTGGACATGTGGATAACCCCCCTGGCCCACCCCTTCCCCGACGGTCTGACTCCGGACGGAACGCTGCGAGCGCGGGAGGTGAGGGGGTACGGCGTCTCGGGTCAGCCGGGCTCGGGGCCGGTCGCCACGGGGCGGGTCGGGTCGTTCGACCAGGCCGAGAACGAACCCGGGTAGAGGGGTGCGTCGATGCCGAGGGTGGCCAGGGCCAGCAGCTGGCGGGCGGCGGAGACCCCCGAGCCGCAGGACGCGGCGACCGGGGGCCGGACGATCGGGCCGCCCCCGTCGCCGCGGGGGATGCCGCCCCCGTCGCCAGCCAGGTCGTCTTCGGGCAGGTCGGCGGCCAGGTCGACTCCAACCGCCGCGAAGGCGGAGCGGAGGGTGGCGTCGTCGGGCAGGGTGCCGTCGGCTCCATACAGGGTCGTGGCAGGGAGGTTGACCGTGCCGGGGAGGTGGCCGGCGCGCGGGTCGAGCGGCTCGGTCTCGCCGCGGTAGCGCGGTGACGGGCGCGCATCGAGCAGGACCCCGCTGCGGGCCCACGCCGCGGCCTCGTCGGTGGTGAGGGTGGCGAGCCGACCCACACTGACCTGCGGCGACGTCCGCTGGGGCAGCGGACCGGCGCCGGTCTCGAGGGCACCGCCCGCCGAGACCCAGGCCGGGATCCCCCCGTCGAGCACCCGCACGTCGAGCCCTGCCCAGCGGAGCACCCACCACGCGCGCTCGGCGGCGTAGCTGCCCGGCTCGTCGACCACGACGATGGCGTCGGTGTCGTGCACCCCGAGCGCGCCCAGACCCTGGGCGAGGGTGGGGGCGTCGGGCAGCGGGTGGCGACCATCGAGCGGGTCGCCGGTGTGGCGGGTGAGCACCGACTCGAGGTCGAGGAAGCGGGCGCCGGGCAGGTGGCCAGCGGCATACCGCTCACGCCCGGCGCCCGCGGGGTCCATGAGGTGCCAGCGCACGTCGAGGACGGTGGGCGGGCGGTCACCCTCGAGCTCGGCGGCGAGGTCGGCTGCGGTGACGAGGACCTGCTGGCGGGGCGTGCGGCTCATGGCGCCCATCTCACCACTACCGGGAAGACGAGCGCGGCGCTCCCGCCGCCGACGACCAGCCCCAGGACGACCTGCCCGACCGTATGACGCCCCGCGCGCACCCGGGCCCACCCTGCGGCGGCGACCAAGGGCGACAGCCCGAGCCCCAGGGGCCAGCCGAGCACCAGCCCCAGGACGACGACGGAGCCCGCAGCGACGCCGACGTGGAACGACGCCTTCACCCACAGCGAGACGATGCTCATGATGACGAGCCCCGCGACCATGGCCACCACGAGGGCGAGCACCCCGCGCGGAGCCCCGGCGAGCAGGAGGACCCCCGTGCCGGCGACGAAGCTGGCGAGCGCCCCCACCAGCGGCAGCCGGCGCTGCTCCCGCACGACCACGTGGCGGTCGAGCACGAGGCCCCGGCGCAGGAGGGTCCCGAGGATGAGCATCGGGACGCCGACGCAGAAGAACGCCGAGAGCAGCACCCACAGGGCGGCACCCAGGAGGGTCGACGTCGAGGCGACCGAGACCACCGTGAGCGTGGCCAGCACGCACCACGCAGGGTCGAGCACGGTCGAGACGAGGTCGGCCGCGGGTGATCGTCCGGCGTCGGAGAGGCGGGTGAGGTCGGGGTGGTCAGGCGGTGGCTGCGAGGGGTTGGCGGCCGACGTCACCGGGCTATTGTCCCTTTCCTACTCCGCGGCGCTGCCCAATGCGTCATACGGCTGGGGTTGACTCATAGTCGCTGCACTCGACTCGCGTTATAACCACAGTCGAGCGCACCGGCTCTGAGTCAACCCCGGCTTTTGTCGGCTCCGACAGGGCTCCCGTATGGAGCGCCCGCTCAGCCGTCGGTGCAGCGGGCCCCGTATGGAGCCGGCTCAGCCGTAGGTGTCGCGCGGACCCCGACCCGGTGCCCGGCGTAGTCCCTTGGACCAGCTCGGCGCGCTCGGGCCGTGCACCTTGACCTCCACGACCGTGCCGGCACCGACCTCCTGCTCGAGGCGACCGAGGAGGCTGGAGGCGAGCAGGCGCATCTGGGTGGCCCAGGCGGTCGAGTCGGC
>JBBRNQ010000153.1:0-8829 GCA_038230235.1 Actinomycetales bacterium | reverse complement strand
GGCCAGCATCTCGGGGATTCGGGACGTGGAGGCCCACGAGATGACGCCGATCAGGTCTGACGTGGTCCGCACGTCGTCCGGTCTGCTCCCGGCCCTCGGGCACGAGAGAGCCCGGTAGGACGGGGGCGTCCTGCCGGGCTCTCGGTGCAGCTGGTGGGGAGGCGCTCAGACGTGGCGTGAGCGGAAGGGCAGCCAGACGGCGAGGCCCATCAGGCCCATGGCCAGCGGGAAGTGGATGGCCGTGACCGCCGGCGAGTCGCCGATGAGGCCACCGAGGAAGGACTCGAGCATCAGGAGCACGAGGAAGACGCCCGAGCCGATGATGAGGTCGCGGCGGGAGCGCAGCTTGACCACGGCGACCACGACCGTGACCAGGGCGAGGACGATGCTGAGGCGGGCGCCCCAGTCGTGCACCGCGACCCAGCCGGCCTGGTAGTCCTGGCCCTCGCGGATGAAGAGCCCGGCCCAGAGGCCCTGGAAGAGCACGACGAAGCTGGTGACTCCCGCCAGCACGGAGTAGAGGGTGTTACGAGCGCCGAGGGTGCGGGTCTGGGGGGAGGTGTGTCGGCGGATGGACGTGTCAGTCATGCGGGATCCTTACGTCGGGGCCCATGGGGAGGAGCCGTCACCCACCACCGTACTGTCCACTTTCATGTGTTTTGCCCAAGGGGGCCCTAAAAAGAGGTTAAAGAAGATATCTCACACGACCTTCCCAGGCGACACCCGACTGGCCTACGACAGCTCCGACTGCTCCTCGGGCGTCGCCCGCCGGACGACGATGCGGGTCCAGGCCCCGACGTAGACCCGGTCGTCCGCGTCGAGCTCGGTGCGCGGGCCCACCGCGACGGGGTCGACGGGCAGGGGGCCCGAGGCCGGCCCGACGAACGTCCCGTTGGCCGAGCCGAGGTCCTCGACGAACCAGCGCGTGCCGTCGGTCGTCAGCTGGGCGTGCCGCCGGCTGACCCCGGTGTCGGAGGTGCAGTCGATGTCGGGCTCGATGCTGCGGCTGAGCGAGATCCGGCCGACGAGGTTGCTGCGCAGCACCAGCGGCACGACGGTCGGCAGGCCGGGGGACGGCATCGGCTCCTCGGCCTCCTGCCCGGCGTACCAGTCGGGGTCGACCCACACCTCCGCCACCCACTCGAGCGGGATGGACGGCGCGACCCGCGCCTGCTCCGGCACCGGTGAGGTCGCGGCGGCAGACGGGCTTGCGCCCCGCGGGAGTGCGCCGGTCGTGAAGTCGTATCCGCAGGCCTCGCAGAAGAGGGCCTCCGGCAGGTTGATCGTCTGGCAGTTCGGGCACTCCTGCCCGCTCGGGGGCCGGCTCAGGGGAGCGCTCCCTCCACCGGCCGGGTCCGGCTGGGCCTCGGGAGGGGCCGAGGTCGTGCTGCCCACCGGTTGCGCCTGCGGGTCGATCTTCGCCCCGCAGGTGTCACAGAAGTCGTCGGCCTGCGACTGGTGGCCGTTGGGGCAGATCATTTCCTCACCCTGGTCGTCTTCGTGGAGGCGGTGTCGAGCGCCATCTCGTCGAGGCGGTCGGCACCCTTCTTCAACCGGACCGTACCCTCCCGCGCGTTGTCGATCTCGACGACCTTGCGCAGCCGTGACGTCATCTCGGCGTCGCCGGCGGCGTCGGCGAGCTGGACGGCGCGGCCGAGCTTCGACGTCGCCTCGTCGTCGCGGCCGGCCGCCTTGGCCACCAGGCCGTCCTGGATGACCTGCGCGAGCTCGGCCTGCCCGGTGTAGCGCGCGACCTGGTCGTCGATGCGCGTCGTGAGGGCGTCGTCGTTCGACCAGGTCGCCTTCACCAGGGCCTGGGTCTGGATCTCGTCACCGAGCGCGATCTGCACCCGCGCGGCCAGCTGCTCCTGCCCCACCGACTTGGCCGGCAGCCGGACGGCGACGTGGTAGTCGCGGCTCTCGTCGGCCCAGGCCCCGAGGGGGAACTGCGACGTGAGCGCGTTGACCGTCGCGCGACGGGAGGTGAGGTCCTCGAGGGTGGGGGCGACCTGCTTGACGAAGAGCGTCTGCGCGCCCTGGGGCGACCACACCCGCAGGTCGACTCCGGCGACCCCCCGCGCCATCGACCGGCGCACGAGGCTGCTGAACTCCGCGGCCATCGCCCCCGCCGACGGGATGAGGTCGACGGTGCCCATCAGGGCCGAGGCGATCCGGCGCACCTCGTCGACCTGCCAGCGCGAGCCGAGCCCCCGGCAGTCGCACTGGAAGCGGCCGGCGGCCATGGCGATCGCGGCGGTCAGCATGTCGGGCGACTCGTGCTCGTTGGCACCGTCGGTGAGCAGGATGGCGTGCCGCTGGGTCGCCTGGGGCACGGAGTCGAAGACCTGCGTCGCCTTGGTGAGCCAGGTGCCCATCGCCGTGCCGCCGTCGGCCCGGAACGCCGCCATGGCAGCGATCGACTGCGCCCTGGTCGCGGCGTCCATGCGGACCATCTGCTGGCCACCGGGCACGGCATACGGGAAGACGAGGGTGCCCACGTGGTTGCCCGCGATCACCGCGAACCACGTGCCGTCGATGATCTCGGTGAGGGCGGCGGTGGCGGCAGCCCGCCCCTGGGCGATGCCGTCCGCGCCCATCGACCCGGAGGTGTCGACGATGATGACCTCGGCCGCGTCGGCGACGCCCGAGCCGGCCTGGCCGGCGTCACGACAGGTCACCCGCACGATGGCGTGCACATCGGTGCCCCCGTCGGGCAGGAACTCGTTCTGGAAGACCTCGGCGGTGAACTGCGCCATCAGGGGGTGTCCTTCGTGTCGTCGATGCCAGGGGGGTCGTCGGTAACGCGGGGGCTGGGGGGGCTGTGGGGGCCCTGGGGACCGGGGGTGGAGGTCGCGCCCACGCGGGCCAGCGCGACGCTGATGTTGTCGGTACCCCCGCACGCGTTGGCCCAGTCGGTGAGAGCCCCGGCGAGCGAGAGCGGGTGGTGCCCGCTGACCCCCAGGGCCGCGACGGTCTCGTGCACGCGGGTCCGCAGGTCGACGGCGTCGGAGCAGTAGTTCCACAGCCCGTCGCTGCACACCAGGAGCCAGCCGTCGTGGTCGAGGTCGAGGTCGCCCGTGTGGGGTGTGAGGTCGTCGGGGGAGTCGACCCCGAGCCACCGGGTGATGGCGTGGGCTCCCGGGCCCGTCTCCGCCTGCTCGCGCGGCACCCCTGCGGCCATCTGCTCCTGCGCGAAGGAGTCGTCCAGGCTGAGCTGGCGGGCTGGCCGCTGCGGGTCGTCGGGCAGCCAGTAGGCCCGGCTGTCGCCGACGTTGCCGACGACGGCGACCCCGTCGCTGACGACGGCGGCGACGATGGTGCACGAGGGTGGGCTCTTCTCCAGCCCGTTCGCGGGGGTGACGGCGACGACGGCAGCGCGCGCGGCCTGCACGGCCTGCCCGAGCCGGGCGTGGGCCGCCGCGACGACCGCCGTACGGGTGCCGACCCCTCGGGGCAGGGGATCGTCGAGCACGTCTCGGGCGGCCCGGCTGGCGGCCAGGCTCGCCACGTGCGAGTCGAGGGTGTTGCTGACCCCGTCGCACACCACGAGCACGGCGAACGACCGCGGCTCGGGCTGCGCGTACAGGGCCACCGCGTCCTCGTTGCGGCGATGGCGCCGACCGATGTCGCACACCCCGGCCACCCAGGTGGCCGGCTCCTCCACGTAGTGGTCTCGTGGGTCCCGAGCCTTGCTCCCGCACACGTCGCAGTAGCCGTCGGCGACGTGGCCCTCACCGCACGACTGGCACACGGACCCCTCTGACCCCGCCTCGACCGACCCCGCCTCGACCGACCCGGCCGTGGTCGACCCCTGGCGGGCCACCGGCCCGGTCCAGCCGACGTCGAGCGGAGACTCCTCACCGGCCGCAGCCGTCACGGGGTCCGCCGTGGCCCACGCGGTCCGGTCCTCGGCTGCAGGCTCACCCGTCGGGGTCGTCGACGCCACCGCCGGCACCGGACCCAGGTCGCGGCCGCAGCCCTCGCAGAAGCTCGCACCCGTCTCGTACGGCGCCCCGCACGCAGGACAGGCGAGCCCCGTCGGGCCAGGGGTCGAGGGGCTCAGGGGCGTGCTCATCGCAGTGACCACGGTCGCACGGTGTTGGCCTCGTCGACCAGGCGCACCCGCTCGTGACGGTCGGCACTGAGCGCGGCCAACCGTCGCAGCGACTCCTCGAGGGCCGTGCGCATCCCCCTCGCGGTGGCGGCGTGCCCACCGACCTGCAGGGCGGGCACCTCCCCGGCCGACGTCACGGCCTGGAGGCAGAGGTCGAAGATCCGCACGTCGAGCCGGGCCCGCTCGGCCGGGTCGAGCAGCACCCCGTCGAGGCTGGAGCGGGCTGCGGCCAGCGCGTCGAGGGGCGCTCCGGGCTGGGCCAGCAGGTCGGCGCGGGCCTGTCGCGCGATCGCGTGGGCCCGCGAGGTGGAGGGGATCAGGTCGAGCGCCTCGACCGCGCCGGCCCCGTCGCCCCGGGCCCGTCGCACCCGGGCCATGCCGAAGGCGGCCGGAGGGGTGTAGGTCGAGTCGGTGCGGGCGCACGCGGCGTAGAGGCCCTCGGCGACGTCGAGCTCGGCGCTGCACTCGCACGCGAACGCGAGGGCGAGCTTGGGGGCCAGCTCACCCGGCACCTGCCCGTAGACGGCGTTGAAGGCGCTCTGGGCCGCGGGCCAGTCACCCTGCTGCAGCGCGAGGAGTCCCTGCATCCACACCGCTCGCCACTCCCACGGGTCCTGGCGCAGCATCTGCTCGGCCGTGACCTCCACGAGGTCGGCGCGCCCCGCCCGCAGACCCGTGCGGCAGGTGTCGAGCAGCACCTCGGGCGTGACCGTCGGCGCATGACGCAGGGCGTCGAGCCGCTCGTCGGGAGGACCGTCGGCGAGCGCGTGCAGCCACCCCGACGAGGGGTCGGTGGGGTCGACGCGCAGGGCGGGCAGGATCTGCCAGTCGAGGCGGTCGGTGGCGATGGTCGGGTTGTCGAAGAGCACCGAGGGCGCCGACCCGATGGCGCGCACCGGGGCCCCCTTGCCGGCGCCACCGGCGCGCCCGTTGCCACCGGCGATGCCGTCGTGGCTGTCCTGCGCGACGACTTCGCGCAGCACCCCGAGCATCTGCACCCGCAGCTCGTCGGCGGACGCGAAGCGGTCGTCCGGCGAGGGGGCGCACGCCTTCGCCAGCAACCGGTAGAGCGAGTCGTAGCGCTGGAAGAGCGGGGTGTCGGAGACGGCGGGCAGGGAGTGCAGGTAGGTCGACTGGTAGCCGCGGAACTCGAGCACGAGCACGACGAGGGTGCGCCCGATCGTGTAGAGGTCGGAGGCGATCGTCGTGCCCTGCTGGGCGACCTCGGGCGCCTGGTAGCCGACCGTTCCGAAGATGGCCGAGTCGTCGTCGTCGATGCGGCGCACGCCGCCGAGGTCGATCAGCTTGATGTCGTCGCCGACCTGGATGAGGTTGTCGGGCTTGAAGTCGCAGTAGACCAGGCCGAGGTCGTGCAGGTAGGAGAACGCAGGGAGGATCTCGATGACGTAGGCCAGCGCCTGGTCGACAGGCAGCGGGTCGTAGCGCCCGGCCGCCCTCATCCGCTGCTTGAGCAGCGACTTGAGCGAGGTGCCCCCGACGTACTCCATGACGATGTAGCCCGCCTCGTCGTGCGTCACGAAGTTGTAGATCTCGACGATCTGCGGGTGCGAGACCTGGGCGAGGAACCGCTGCTCGGCGATGGCCGCGGCCAGCGCGTCGGGGTCGCCGGAGTTGAGCAGGCCCTTGAGCACGACCCAGCGGTTGGAGACGTTCCTGTCGCGCGCGAGGTAGACCCAGCCGAGCCCGCCGTGGGCGAGGCAGCCCGCGACCTCGTACTGCCCGGCGACGAGGTCACCCGCGACCAGCTTGGGGTCGAACGAGAACGCCTGACGGCACTTGGGGCAGAAGCCGGTCGTGCGGCCGGGCCGGCCGTCGCGGCTGCGCCCGACGGCGGTGCCGCAGGTGGAGCAGTAGCGCTTCTCCTCGGGGACGACCGGGTCCTGCATCAGCGCCGCGCTGGCGTCGATGGTCGGCACCGGGGGGATGGTCGTCAGGCCGGCACCGAGCCGGGCCGTGCGCATCCGCTGCGACCCGGTGCCCACGCGACGGGTGGTGCGGCTGCCCGACTGGGTCGCCCGCACCGAGCCCAGGGCGGTGGAGGACAGGCGGTTGCTCGCGCGCGAGACCGCCGAGGGGGCCGACTCGAGCCCGGCCGGTCCGGTGGCGTTCTCGCCGGAGCCTCCGGCCCCGGTCGCCGGGCTGCCGGTGGTCGGGTGCCGGGCCGGCTCGGCCGAGGTCCCGCACACGTCGCAGAAGCCGTCGAGCACGTGGCCCTGGCAGCCGGGCTGGGCGCATGGCGTGCCGTCGGGCACGGTCGAGCTGATGACCTGCTGCACGGCCGGACGCAGGCCGCTCCCGTCGTCGTCACCGGACGGGACCCGGCCGCTGGGGAGGTTGGCGGGATCAGCGGGGTTCGCGGGGTTCGCGAGGGGACCGGACCGGGCCGACGTGGCGGGGGCGCCGACGAGCGGGGTGCTGGCGCCCCCGGTGCCGGGGGTCCCGCAGACGTCGCAGTAGCCGTCGAGGATGGTGCCGGGGCACCCCGGCTGGTCGCAGTGCACGGTCGTCATCGAGGACCCCCTGGGGTGGGCGGCGAGGCGTACGAGGCGACGTACGCGGAAAGCGCCGCGCTGAGCGCCCGGGCCCGACGCAGGTCGGTCGGACGCGCGGCGAAGAGCCCGTCGAGCGCGGTGGTGAGGGCGAGGCGGTCGGGCTCGGGCACGCCGGTGGCGCGGGCCTGGGCGGCGAGGGCACCGGCGAGCCCCTCGGCCTCGTCGCGGGCGGCGAGGGCGTCGGCGTAGGCGGCGTGGGCGGTCGTGAGCGCACGCCCGACCGCGTCGAGCCGGGCGAGGTAGCGCTCGAGGGCGTCGGGGGAGTCGGTGGGCTCCGGCACCGGGCCGAGCGCGGTGACGTCGGGCACGGCCAGCCGGGGGGCCGGGGTGACCGCGGCCACGCAGGCGCTCTCGAGCAGGCGGATGGCCTCGCCCCGGGCCGCGAGCTCAAGCCGCAGCTGAGCGGCCCTGGCCGCGTCGCGGGCGGCGAGCACCCGCTGCCCGGCACTGACGATGAGGTCGCGCTCCGCCGTGCTGGCGTCGTGCTCCAGGGGGGCGAGCAGGCCGCCCACGTCGGCGCCCCGCTTGGCCCGGTCGGTGACGTCGAGCAGCCGCTGCTCGAGCCGCACCATCAGCTGGCGGGCGGTGTCGCGGGCGGCGCCCGCCGGGGCCATCCCGACCTGGTCACGCACCCGCTCGACGGTCTGGCGCACGTCGGTGAGGCGGGTGCCGACCTCGGCGCCGGAGGGCTCCAGGCTGAGCCGGGCCCGCAGCGACGAGGTCATCGCGTCGAGCAGCCGGCAGGCCTCGGGCAGCGAGAGGGCGAGGGCGCCGGCGGTCGCCGGCGCGACCGAGGCGGCGGCCGAGTGGGGGGCCACATCCAGCCGGCCCCAGATCAGCGCCGCGATGCGCTGGGCCTGGGTGGGCCCGACCCGTCCGTTGTCGAAGGCGATCTCGAGCAGGTCGAAGCGGTCGGAGACGGCCTTCCACAGCGCCATCGAGACGAGCAGGTCACGGCTGAAGCTGTCGCGCTCGCTCGAGGCCAGCGCCGCGGCGTCGAGCCCGTCGAGCTCGTCCTTGCGCCGGTCCTTCCAGACGTCGAGGTCACGCAGGTAGGCGAAGGCCTCCTGCGGGGTGACGGTGCCGCCGAGCCGCCCCGGGGCCGGCGGCGAGGCGCCCGCGGACGACGAGCCGGAGGCGCCGTACGACGAGCCGGAGGCGCCGGTGGGTGTCGGCGGGCCGGGGGGTGGCAGCTGCAGCGACATCGTCACCGACCGTAGACCGACGGGGGCGGCGCGGGTGCGGCGCCGAGGGGCCCGGCGAACCACTTGTCGTAGAGCTGCTTCCACCCGGAGCCCGACTTCAGGTCGTCGATCACCCGGTTGGCCAGACGCACCAGCCCGACGTTCTTCGAGGAGAAGCCGAGTCCGTAGGGCTCCGAGGTGAGGACCGGCTGCTTCGGCACGCTGGCGAAGGGGTCCTGCGCGGCCAGCCCGGCGAGCACGGTGTCGTCGCCGGCGATCGCGTCGACCTTGCCGGCCTGGAAGAGGACGAGGCAGCTGGTGTGGTCGCGGGCACCGACGGCCGTGACCGCGCTCTGCTTCTGCACGAAGGTGAGGGTCGAGGTGCCGGTCGGGGCACAGACGCGCTTGCCCTGGAGGGCAGCGAAGCTCGCCGTCTGCCCCCTGGCGACGAGCAGCTTCAGCCCGGCCTGGTAGTACTCGGCGGAGAAGGCGATGTCGGCCCACCGTCCGCACGTCATCGACATGTTGCGCGCGACCATGTCGACCTTGCCGGCCTGCAGGAAGGGGACCCGGTCTGCGGCCGTGATGACGACGAGCTGGATCTTGTCCTCGCTGCCGAGGGCCACCTTGGCCACGGCGCGCGCCAGGTCGATGTCGAAGCCCTCGATCTGGGTCGTGATCGGGTTGCGGGCTCCCAGCAGCAGCGAGTCGGCGGAGACGCCGACGCGGAGGCGGCCGTTCTTGAAGTCCGGGAGGTCTGGCGTGGTCCCCGGGGGGAGGGGGGCGTAGGACGTGAGGTTCGTGAGCGGTGGGCGGCACCTGTCGGCCGCTGGGGCGGTGCTGGCCGCCGGCGCCGGCGCGGGTGCGGTGGTCGCCGTCGGGAGGGGCGTGGCGGTGTAGGTCCCCGCCGAGCAGGCCGCCGTGAGCAGCACGAGGGCAGCGGCGAGACCCACCGCCG
>JBBRNQ010000152.1:0-8833 GCA_038230235.1 Actinomycetales bacterium | reverse complement strand
CTCATCGTCAGCGCAGGGGCTGGTCTGCTGGGTCTCGTCTGCCTCGCCCGCACGCTGGCCTCCACGGCCGGATGGGCGGGCGGCCCGGGCTCGGGCGTGCACGGGTGGGACGAGACCGAGGTCCTGCTGGTCTTCTTCGTCACGATCGCCGTGGGCGAGCTCAACCGCATCACGCTCCCGGGATCGCGAGAGAGCGCGCCGATGTCGGTGGCCGCGGCCTACGCCCTCGCCATGACGGCCCAGGTCGACTCCAGGACCGTGCACCTGGATGCGAGCACCACCATCGCGACCACCGCCCTGGCCATGGCGCTCCCGACCGTGGTCACCATGGTTGCGCACCGGCCCAGACACTATCGGGAGGTCGCCACCCGACTCCTCGGGGCAGCGACGGCGGCCGTCCTCTTCCGCTCGCTGCCGCTCGTGAACGGCACCCCCCTGGTCGAAGCCCAGACGAGGTGGGAGGACATGCGGTGGCTGACCGCGATCGCCATGGTGGCCGTGTCGGCCCTGGCCCTCGTGACGGAGAGCATGGTCTCCGCCACCGTGGCCGCCGTCGACGACCACCTGCCGTGGCGCGTGGCCGTCGTCGACGAGCTGCGTCAGATGGTCGGCCTCAGCACGGCCCTCGCGACCTCCGGAGCGCTCATCGCGTTGGCGGAGACGGCCCTCGGAGTCATCGCCGTGCCCGTCTTCCTCATCCCCCTGGTGCTGACCCAGTTCGCCGTCCGACGCTACGCAGGCATCCGCGAGACCTACACCCAGACGATCCGGACCCTCTCCCGGCTCACCGAGATCGGCGGCTACACCCCGGCCGACCACCCCGCTCGGGTGGCCGAGCTCAGTATCGCGATCGGCCGCGTCCTGGGTGTCCCCGCCCGCGAGGTGGTGACGCTGGAGTACGCAGCCCTGCTGCACGACATCGGTCAGCTGGCGCTGCGGGTGCCCATCCCCGGGGGAGCCACCATGCTGGCGGCACCGGCTGACCAGGACCGGATCGCCGAGGACTCGGCCCAGATCGTGCGGCGGACCGGTGTGCTCGACGAGGTGGCCGACATCCTCGAGGTCCAGGCCCGGCCCTACCGTCACGTCCGCGAGCTGGGGGAGAAGATCCCCCTGGCCGCCCGGATCATCAAGGTGGCCAACGCCTACGACGACCTGGCGGGGGACGAGCCGACCCCGGCCAGCCGTGACACGGCCATCGAACGGATCCACCTGGGTCTCGGCTACGAGTACGACCCCGCTGTCGTCGATGCCCTGCAGCGCGTCCTGGCCCTGCGGTCCGGCGGGGTCGCGACGCTGAGGGACCTGCTCTGGGACGATCCCCTCACCACCGAGCCGGTCGTCCCCAGCTGACGCGCACCACCCCTCGCCGGACGGGCCCGCCCGCTCCGTACGGCGCCCCGGACACGACCGTGGGCGGCACCCCACAGGGGTGTCGCCCACCGGCACAGGGGAACTGAGGCTCAGGCCGCCTTCTTGGTCTCCCAGAAGATGTCCGCGATCTCGTCGATCTTGGCCAGGAGCTGGTCGGCCACCGCGACATCCCACGACGCCTTGGTGCCACCAGCCCCGGCGAGCTTGGTGGCCTCGTTGAAGAGACCGTGCAGCTGCGGGTACTTCTCGAAGTGGGGGGGCTTGAAGTAGTCGGTCCACAGCACCCAGAGGTGGTGCTTGACCAGGTCGGAACGCTCTTCCTTGATGGTGCGAGCCCGCGCCACGAAGTCGGCCGCGTCGTTGCCCTGGACCTTCTCCATGCAGGCCTTGACCGACTGGGCCTCGAGCTTGGCCTGAGCGGGGTCGTAGATGCCGCAGGGGAGGTCGCAGTGGGCGCTGACCTCGATCGTGGGGGCGAACAGGCGGGTCAGGAGTCGAGCTGTCATCGCGGTGATCCCTTTCGTCGTGGGGCAGCGCGAGATGCCGCTGCCGTCCCAACCTACCCCCGTCACCAGAGGCGGACACCCCAAGGGGAGACCCGAGGAACCGGCGGGCGGCCGGCGTCGTACGACGTGCTGGTGCGCGGCTGCTCGCCCACGCCTCGGTCAGGAGGGCGGGCGGGTCGCGAAGCGCGCGAGGACCCGCGGGAGCCGGGGGAGCCGGGCCACGACCAGGCCGAGGATCCCGGCGCGGGGCACCGCACCGGCTGACCACGAGTCGACGCCCTCACAGGGGTTGTCGCGCTCGACCCACCACCCCTCACCCCCGGGCGCCCGGTGGGTCACGCGCTTGACCCCCACAGGCCGTGGACCCCCGTCGCCGTCGGGCAGCTGCACGATCGCCAGCCGACCCCGTACCGGCCTCACGCCGTAGACGACCAGCAGCCGGTCTCCCTCGTGCAGGGTCGGCTCCATCGAGCGCCCGTGCACGAGGGCCATGCCGACCCGGGGCCATGTCATGCCGCCATTGTGCCCCCGCCTCGTGAGGGGTCGCTCCGGCTCGACGGCCTCCGTCCGGGCGACCCGGGTCACAAACGGGGCCGATCGTTGGCGCGCGGGGGGGTGCGCGTGTCACCATGGGGCAGGGACGACGGGCCCACCAGCTCCGTCCCCCTCCACCAGCGTTGTAGTGGCCACCACCTCGGCCTGCGAATGCAGACATCCATGCGTGTGCCGCTCCGCCCCGGCGTTCTCCCAGCCGCCGCTCTCGAGCTCCTCGAGACCCTCTCTCGACCCGGAAGGGTTCCTGTCATGACCTCGCCCTCGTCCCCCGCATCCGCCCCCTCGCCCGAGCCCACTGCGCCCAACGAGCCCACCGCGCATCCGGCGGAGACCGTCGAGGGCGCCTTCTTCGACCCCGCCGACCCGGTCTTCCGGGCCCACGTCGGAGGGAAGCTCGCGACCTCGGCCACCCACCCCCTGCGCGACGCGGCCGATCTCGCCCTGCTCTACACCCCCGGTGTCGCCCGCGTCTGCCAGGCCATCGCCGCCGACCCCAAGCTCGCCGGCACCTACACCACGCGCCGCAACACCGTCGCCGTGATCAGCGACGGGACCGCCGTGCTCGGTCTCGGCGACATCGGCCCGCTCGCGGCGATGCCGGTCATGGAGGGTAAAGCGGTGCTGTTCAAGCACTTCGCCGACGTCGACGCCGTGCCCCTGTGCATGGAGACCGGCACCGTCGACGAGCTGGTCGAGGCGATCGCCCGCGTCGCCCCGACCTACGGCGGGATCAACCTCGAGGACATCTCGGCGCCCCGGTGCTTCGAGATCGAGGAGCGCCTGAAGGCGCGCCTCGACATCCCCGTCTTCCACGACGACCAGCACGGCACCGCGATCGTCACGCTCGCGGCCCTCATCAACGGCGCCAAGGTCGTGGGTCGACGACTGGACGGCCTGCGGGTCGTCGTGTCGGGGGCGGGGGCCGCCGGCGTGGCCGTCACCAAGATCCTCCTGCTCGCCGGCGTCCACGACGTCGTCGTGGTCGACAGCCGGGGCACCCTCCACGCGGGTCGCGAGGGGCTGCCCAGCCACAAGACCGAGCTGGTCGCCCTCACCAACCCCCGCGGCGTGCAGGGCGGTCTCGCCGAGGCCCTCGAGGGGGCCGACGTCTTCGTCGGGGTCTCCGGCGGCACGGTGCCCGAGTCGGCCCTGCGCGGGATGGCCCCCGACGCGATGATCTTCGCGCTGGCCAACCCCGATCCCGAGGTCCACCCCGAGGTCGCCCACCGCTACGCCCGGATCGTGGCCACGGGCCGCTCCGACTTCCCCAACCAGATCAACAACGTGCTCGCCTTCCCCGGCATCTTCCGCGGGGCCCTCGACTCGGGTGCGAGGGCGATCACCGAGGAGATGAAGCTGGCTGCGGCGCACGCCATCGCCGGGCTCGTCGAGCGCCCCACGGCCGACTCGATCGTGCCGAGCGTCTTCGACCCCCGCGTGGCCCCCGCGGTCGCGGCGGCGGTGACGTCCGCGGTCTGAGCCGACCCGGCTGGGTAGGGTCGGGGCATGGACGACGTGTGCCTGGTCACCGGGGGGGCCGGCTTCATCGGCTGCTCGGTCTCCGCCGCCCTCGCCGACGCCTTCGGCTCGGTCGTCGCCGTCGACAACCTGCACCCGCAGGTGCACGCCTCGGGTGAGCGACCGGGCGCCCTCGACCCCCGGGTCGAGCTCGTGGTCGGCGACGTGACGCACGAGAAGGTCTGGGACGACGTGCTGGCCACCCTCCGACCGCGGGTGGTGCTGCACCTCGCGGCCGAGACCGGCACCGCCCAGTCGCTCACCGAGTCGACCCGTCACGCGACCACGAACGTCGTCGGCACCACCCGCATGCTCGACGCGCTGGCCCGCCACGACGCCCGCCCCGAACGCATCGTGCTGGCCTCGAGCCGTGCGGTCTACGGCGAGGGGGCCTGGCTCGGCGACGACGGCACCGTGCGCCAGCCCGGCCAGCGCAGCCACGCGATGCTCGCTTCCGCGCAGTGGGACTTCCCCGGCCTCACCCCGCTGCCGGCCGGTGACCCCCGCATGGGGCCGGCCCCGACCAGCGTCTACGGCGCGACCAAGCTCGCGCAGGAGCACGTGCTGCGCGCGTGGGCGCTCGCCGTGGGGGTGGAGCCGTCGGTGCTGCGACTGCAGAACGTCTACGGCCCCGGGCAGTCGCTCAGCAACCCCTACACCGGCATCGTCCCGCTCTTCGCCCGACTGGCCCGCGCGGGCGAGCCGATCCCGGTCTTCGAGGACGGCGCGATCCTGCGCGACTTCGTCCACGTCGACGACGTCGCGCAGGCCCTCGTCCTCGCCGTGACGGGTGACGCGGTGCCGTCAGCGGCGGTGGACATCGGGTCGGGGGAGGCGACCTCGGTGCTCGAGCTCGCCCGGCGCGTCGCCGCCCACTACGGCGCTCCGCCGCCGCGCATCACCGGGGCGTTCCGTGACGGCGACGTGCGGGCCTGCTGGGCCGATCCCTCGCCGGCTTCGCGCGAGCTCGGATGGAGCCCCACCGTGACGCTCGAGGCAGGTCTCCCGCACCTGTGCGCGTGGATCGACGCGCAGGAGCCCGCCACCCCCCGGGTCTGAGGTCCGGCCCCCGGCCGCCCCCGGCCGGGGGTGCCGAACGTCGCGGTCGCCGCCGCTCAGCCGGCCAGCGAGCGACGGTAGGCGAGGCAGTCGTCGTACGACGGGAGCAGCCCCTGCGCGGCGGCCTCGGCGAGCGTCGGTGCGCCCGTGTCCTTCTCGGACAGCACCGGCGTCACCCCCGCGGGGAAGACGATGGCGACCTGCGGGTCGACGGGCGTGATCCCGCGCTCGCGGGTGGGCGCGTAGACCTCGGAGCAGAGGTAGACGCACATCCCCTCCTCGACGCAGACCAGGGCGTGACCGAGGCCCTCGGAGAGGTAGACCGCCTTGCGCTCGACCGTGTCGAGCCGCACCGCGTCGTACTGTCCGAAGGTCGGTGACCCGACGCGGATGTCGACGACGACGTCGAGGAAGACCCCCGACATGGCCTGGACGTACTTCGCCTGGGACGGCGGCACGTCGCTGTAGTGGATGCCGCGGACGGCGCCGGCGACGGAGACCGACAGGTTGGTCTGGCGCACGGTCATGACGTGCCCGATGGCCTCGGCCAGGTGGTCGGCGCGGAAGCCCTCGGCGAAGACGCCGCGGCTGTCGGGGAACTGGCGCGGGGTGATCTCCCAGGACCCTTCGATCGCGAGCGGACGGATGTCCATCAGCGGCGCACCTTTCCCTCACGCAGCAGACCGAGCATGTAGGTGCCGTAGCCGCTCTTGATCAGGGGCTGGGCCAGGGCGGTGAACTCGGGGTCGCTGAGCCAGCCGTTGCGCCACGAGACTTCCTCGACGCAGCCGATCTTCTGGCCCTGGCGGGCCTCGATGACGTGGACGAACTGGCTCGCCTCGAGCAGGCCCTGGAACGTGCCGGTGTCGAACCACGCGGTACCCCGGGGGAGCACGGTGACCGAGAGCGAACCCCGCTGGAGGTAGACGTCGTTGATGCCGGTGATCTCGAGCTCGCCGCGGGCGCTCGGCTTGAGCTCACGGGCGATCTCGATCACGTCGTTGTCGTAGAAGTAGAGCCCGGGCACCGCGTAGCTCGACTTCGGCTCGGTGGGCTTCTCCTCGATCGACAGGACGGTGCCGTCGTCGTCGAACTCCACGACGCCGTAGGCCGACGGCTCGTTGACGTGGTAGGCGAAGACCTTGCCGCCAACGAGGTTCGCGTTCTCGCGCAGTGACGTGCCGAGGCCGATGCCGTAGAAGATGTTGTCTCCGAGCACGAGCGCCACCGAGTCGCCACCGATGAAGTCGGCGCCGATGATGAAGGCCTGGGCCAGGCCGTCGGGACTGGGCTGGACGGCGTAGGAGATCTCGATGCCCCACTCGTGCCCGTCGCCGAGCAGGCGCTCGAACTGGTCGACGTCCTGGGGGGTGGTGATCACCAGGATCTCGCGGATGCCCGCCATCATCAGCGTGGAGAGCGGGTAGTAGATCATCGGCTTGTCGTAGACCGGCATGATCTGCTTGCTGATGCCACGGGTGATCGGGTGCAGGCGCGTGCCCGATCCGCCGGCGAGGATGATTCCCTTCATGGGCGGTCACCCTACCGGCGGCCCGGCGGCCCAGTGGTCAGTCGGGTGCACGGGGGGTCCGCCGATGTCGGATAACCTCTTGCGTATGAAGCTGCTGGTCCCCGGCGGGCACGGAATGCTCGGGCGCGACGTCGACGCCGTCCTCACCGAAGCGGGAGCCGACGTCACCCTCGCCGGTCGCACCGAGCTCGATGTCACCTCGGCCGCCGACTGCCTGGCTGCCGTCGCGGGCTACGACGTGGTCGTCAACGCCGCGGCCTGGACGGCTGTCGACGCGGCGGAGGAGCACGAGGCCGAGGCCTTCGCGGTCAACGCCGTCGGCGCCGCCAACCTCGCCCGTGCGTGCGCCGCGCACGGCGTGCCGCTCGTGCACGTCTCCACCGACTTCGTCTTCGACGGACAGGCCACGAGCCCGTATGCAGAGGACGCGCCCCAGGCGCCGCTGTCGGCCTACGGGCGCACCAAGGTGGCGGGGGAGTGGGCCGTCGCCGCCCTCGCCCCGCAGTCCTGGGTCGTGCGCACCGCCTGGCTCTACGGCGAGCACGGCCCGAACTTCGTCAAGACCATGGCGCGACTGGCGACCGAGCGCGACACCGTCTCGGTCGTCGACGACCAGCGCGGACAGCCGACCTGGACGGTCGACCTCGCCGACGCCATCGGGCGCCTGGTCGGCGTGACCGGCCCGCCCGCACCGTTCGGCACCTACCACGGCACCTCGGCGGGCGAGACGACGTGGTTCGGTTTCACCCGCGAGATCTTCCGGCTCCTCGGCCACGACCCCGAGCGGGTCCTGCCGACGACGAGCGCCGACTTCGTCCGCCCCGCACCGCGGCCGGCGTGGTCGGTCCTCGGCCACGAGGCGTGGCAGCGGGCCGGGCTGCCCGGTCTGCCCTCGTGGGAGCGCGCGCTCGAGCGATCCGTCGACCAGGTCGTCGGGGTGCGCGCGTGACGATGACCGTCCGTCAGCAGGGGTCCCTCTGGGACTACCGCAGCCTGATCTGGAACTTCGCGCAGCGCGACCTCAAGGCGCGCTTCAAGGGCACCGCCCTCGGGTGGGCCTGGTCGCTCGTCGTGCCGCTCGCCTCCCTCGTCATCTACACCGTGGTCTTCTCGACGATCATGAGGTTCCCGCCTCCTGACTTCGGGAGCGGCCGCCCCGGCAACTTCACCGTGTGGCTGCTCGCGGGTCTGGTGCCGTGGGGGATCTTCGCCAACAACCTCAACGGCTCGATCGGCGTCCTGCTCGGGGCCGGCCCGCTGCTGAAGAAGATCTACTTCCCGTCCTACGCACCGGTCTTCGGGGCGATCATCGCCACGGTCATCCAGTCGGCGATCGAGCTCGGCATCCTGCTCGTGGTCCTCGTCGCCCTCGGCAACGTCTCGTGGACCTGGGTGCTCGTGCCGGTCTGGCTGCTCGTCTTCACGGTCTTCGTCGCCTCGGTGAGCCTCATGCTTGCCGTGCTCAACGTCTACTTCCGCGACCTCGCCCACATCATCGGCGTGGCGATCCAGCTCGGGTTCTACCTCTCGCCGATCATCTTCCCGATCGACCGGATCCCCGAGCAGGCCCACGGGCTCCCGCTGCGCCGCATCATCGAGCTCAACCCCATGACGCAGTTCATCGAGCTCTTCCGGGACCTCACCTACGGGCTGACTCCCGGTCCTGCGCTGTCCTGGCTCGGCCTCTTCGTGGTGACCGGTGTCGCAGCCGGGCTGGCCACCCTCGTCTACCGCTCCCGCGGTCTCGATCTCAGTGAGGAGCTCTGATGGCTGATCCCGCGATCTCCGTCCAAGGCGTCTCGAAGCGCTTCACAAAGCACACCGAGAAGCGCAACTCGCTCAAGGAGCGCCTCGTCAAGGGGCGCGGCAAGAGCGAGGGCGACTTCTGGGCGCTGCGCGACGTCTCGTTCGACGTGCCGCGCGGCACGACCTTCGGGCTCATCGGGCACAACGGCTCGGGCAAGTCGACGATGCTCAAGCTGCTGGCCGGGGTGCACCGCCCCACCTCCGGCTCGATCATCACCGATGGCCGGGTCTCCGCGCTGCTCGAGCTCGGCGCCGGCTTCCACGGCGAGCTCACCGGCCGCGAGAACATCTACCTCAACGCCTCGATCCTCGGGATGAGCCGCAAGCAGATCGACGCCTCGATCGACCAGATCATCGACTTCGCCGGCATCGACGAGTTCATCGACACCCCGGTCAAGGTCTACTCCAGCGGGATGTACGTGCGGCTGGGCTTCTCGATCGCCGTCACCGTCGACCCCGAGATCCTCATCGTCGACGAGATCAT
>JBBRNQ010000151.1:0-8838 GCA_038230235.1 Actinomycetales bacterium | reverse complement strand
CTCGTCGAGCGTCGTGGCCCCGATGGTCTGGAGCTCACCTCGGGCGAGCATCGGCTTGAGGATGCTGGCCGCGTCGATCGCGCCCTCGGCGGCACCCGCGCCGACGAGGGTGTGGATCTCGTCGATGAAGATGATGATGTCGCCGCGGGTGCGGATCTCCTTGAGGACCTTCTTCAGCCGCTCCTCGAAGTCACCGCGGTAGCGGCTTCCGGCGACGAGGGCGCCCAGGTCGAGCGTGTAGAGTTGCTTGTCCTTGAGCGTCTCGGGCACCTGGCCGCGCACGATGTCCTGGGCGAGACCCTCGACGACGGCCGTCTTGCCGACGCCTGGCTCACCGATCAGGACAGGGTTGTTCTTCGTTCTTCGCGACAGCACCTGCATGACGCGCTCGATCTCCTTCTCACGCCCGATGACCGGGTCGAGCTTGCCCTCGCGGGCCGCCTGCGTGAGGTTGCGACCGAACTGGTCGAGCACCAGCGAGCCGGCGGGCGTGCCCTCGGCCTGCTGGCCTGCACCGACACCGGCACCGGCCTTCTCACCCTGGCCACCCTGGTAGCCGGCGAGCAGCTGGATGACCTGCTGGCGCACCTTGTTGAGGTCGGCGCCCAGCTTGACCAGCACCTGCGCGGCGACGCCCTCACCCTCGCGGATGAGACCGAGCAGGATGTGCTCGGTGCCGATGTACGTGTGGCCGAGCTGCAGACCCTCGCGCAGCGAGTACTCGAGCACCTTCTTGGCCCGGGGGGTGAAGGGGATGTGCCCCGTCGCCGCCTGCTGGCCCTGCCCGATGATGTCCTGCACCTGCTCGCGGACCGCCTGCAGCGAGATGTCGAGGTTCTCGAGCGCCTTGGCGGCGAGACCTTCGCCCTCGTGGATGAGCCCCAGCAGGATGTGCTCGGTGCCGATGTAGTTGTGGTTGAGCAGGCGTGCTTCCTCCTGCGCGAGGACCACCACCCGCCGGGCCCGATCTGTGAACCGTTCGAACATCGCCAAAGCTCCCTACCTTTGTCGAGACGCCTCGTTGGCGTCCTAAGACGACTGAAAGCCCGGAGTCCGAGGCGGCGGTCGTCGCCGGTCCCGGAGGGTCCGGGGCTTCATACCGACCAACGATGCCGTACGGCAGGCTGTTCCTCACCTGAGTCAGGTGCGCTGAGGTTTCGCCGTGAGCGGACAGGGCCGCTCCCGAATCCAGCCTCGACGCTGACTCGTAGCCTCACCAGCGTACGTCGAGGCTGTTTCGGGGGCATTACCTCGACCCCGGTGGTGGCCGGTGGTGCGCCGGACGGTTGCCGGTCCAGCCATCGACAGCGCAGGTTACCCGGAGTAGGTTTGTGGTGCCCACACCCACCACCGCCCTCCACCACCGCCCTCCACCACCGCCCCACAGCCTCCACGCAAAGGACCAGCGATGCCGCTCTCACCCGCCGCCGTGACCGAGCCCGCCCAACAGCGTCTGCGGTGGGCGATGCAGCACGGCGTCCTGCGCGCAGCGCTGACCTACGGCGCCCGACGGGGTGCACTCGGAGCACGGGTCATGCTCGAGCCGGCCCTCGTCGCCGACCCTTACCCCACCTACGAGACGCTCCGGTCGCGGGGCCGCCTCGTGCGGAACGGGCCGATGGTCCTGGCCCACGACCACGACCTGGCGACCGCCGCCCTGCGCAGCCCCGACATGGGAGTGCTCGGCGGCTATCGCGGCCCGGCCTGGGCCCCCGCGCTCCAACGCCTGGCCGGGAAGGGGCCGGTGGGGCCGGTCGACCCGCCGTCCCTGCTTGCCGTCAACGCCCCCGACCACACCCGGATGCGCCGTCAGGTCACCCGGGCCTTCTCGGTCAAGGCCGTGGCCCGGCTGCGCACCCGCACCGAGCAGGTCGCGGCCGAGCTGCTCGACGAGATGGAGGCCGCCGAGGCCGCCGGGGGTGCCGACCTCGTGCGCGACTTCGCGAGCCTGTTGCCCGCGACGGTCATCGCCGAGACGCTGGGGGCCCCGGTGTCGATGCGCCGTCAGTTCCTCGACTGGGGTGCGGGGGCCGCGTTCTCGCTCGACCCGGGGATGAAGTACGGAGACTTCGCCCGGTCGGAGCACGACATCGCCGCACTCACGGCCTGGATGCGCGGTCACGTCGAGTCCGTGCGCCGCGACCCGGTACCGGGCACCGTGCTCGCCGACCTCATCACCGCCAGGGACCAGCACGACGTGCTCAGCGACGACGAGCTCGTCGGGGTCTCGCTGCTCCTGCTCGCGGCCGGCTTCGAGACGACGGTCAACCTCATCGGCAACGCCGTCGTGGCGCTCACCGCCAACCCCGACCAGCTCGACCTGCTGCGCCACGACCCCTCGCTGTGGGCGGCGGTGCCCGACGAGTCCCTGCGCTACGACTCCCCCGTGCAGCGCACGGCACGGGTCGCCCAGCGTGACACCGTCCTCGCCGGCGAGCCGGTCAGCCGTGACCAGCTGGTCATCTGCGTGCTCGGCGCCGCCAACCGCGACCCCCGGGTCTTCGAGCGGCCGGAGCGCTTCGACCTCACGCGGGCCAACTCGGGCGACCACCTGGCGTTCTCGAGCGGGGCCCACTACTGCCTCGGGGCCGGGCTCGCCAAGATGGAGGCCGAGGTCGCGCTGCGGGCCCTCTTCGAGCGCTTCCCGGACCTCGCGCTCGACGGCCGGCCGGTGCGACGTCGTACGAGGATCCTGCGGGGGTACGACGCGATGCCGGTGCGGCTGAGGGCGAACGCCTCCGTCTGAGGCGCCCGGCGCCGTAGGTCGTCGAGCGGTGGGGCCCGTCTACTCCAGCGAGCTGACGTCGTCGGGCACGTCGACGGCGTGCTTGCGCAGCACGTCGAGGCTGACGATGTCGAGCACGGAGGCGTGGGTCGACGCGAGCACCACCGGGGCGGCGGCGCCCTCCGCCTGCGCGCGGGCCCAGTTGCGCGCCGTGACGCACCATCGGTCACCGGGCCGCAGACCGGGGAAGGCGGAGGACGGGACGGGGGTCGAGAGGTCGTTGCCGATGCTGCGCTGGTGCGCGAGGAACTCGGTGGTGACGACCGCGCAGATGGTGTGCTGCCCGAGGTCCTGCGGCCCGGTGGTGCACCAGCCGTCACGGAAGAAGCCGGTCAGCGGGTCGAACCCGCACGGCTCCAGCGGCGTCCCGAGGACGTTGAGCTCCGTCACCCCCCCATCATGGGTGCTGCGGGGGGCTCGTGGGCTCGAGGGTGTCACCGGAGTGTCCCCGTCGCGCCAGCGGTCGAGACCTGTGACCTGGGGCGACCCGACGTGGTGGTCCGGCGCCACACCTCGACGACCCGTGAGCATCCTGATGACAGGATGCGCCGTATGAAGGCGTCGTCCCGCTCGCAGGTGCCCCCCTTCGCGGTCATGGAGATCATCGCCGAGGCCAACCGGCGCCGCGCGGCTGGCGAGCCGGTGCTCAACCTGTGCGCCGGTGAGCCGTCGTCGGGCGCTCCGGCGGTGGTGCGCGAGCGCGCCCGCGACCTGCTCACGGCGAACGCGCTCGGCTACACCGAGGCCACGGGCACCCCTGCCCTGCGCGAGGCGCTGGCCGGCCACTACCGGCGCTGGTACGACGTCGACCTCGACCCGCGCCGCCTCGCCGTCACCACGGGCTCGTCCGGCGGTTTCGTGCTGGCCTTCCTCGCGGCCTTCGAGCCCGGCGACCGAGTCGCGGTGGCGTGCCCCGGCTACCCGGCCTACCGCAACACCCTCGCCGCCCTCGGTTGCGAGGTGGTCGAGCTGGTGTGCGGGCCGCAGACCCGCTTCCAGCCGAGCGTCGCGCAGCTCGAGGCGCTCGAGCACCCCGTACGGGGACTCGTGGTGGCCGGGCCCGCCAACCCCACCGGCACGCTCGTCGACGAGCCGGCGATGCGCGAGCTGCTCGGCTGGTGCGCGGAGCACGACGTACGGCTGGTCAGTGACGAGATCTACCACGGGCTGACCTACGACGAACCCGCACCGGGAGCCGCCGGGCGCGACCGCGCGGGCGCGCCGACCGCTGCCGGCGACCTCGACGGCGGGGCGCTGGTGGTCAGCTCGTTCTCGAAGTACTGGGCCATGACCGGGTGGCGGCTCGGCTGGCTGGTGCTGCCCGACGACCTCGTCGCCCCGGTCGACGCGCTCGCGGGCAACCTCGCGCTGTGCCCGCCTGCGCTGTCGCAGCTGGCGGGCGTCGAGGCCTTCAGCGAGCAGGGGTACGACGCCGCCCAGACCAACCTGCGCCAGTACGCCGCCTCCCGGGCGATGGTGCTGAGCCGCCTGCCCGACCTCGGCTGGGCCGGCGCCGCCCCCGCAGACGGCGCCTTCTACCTCTACGGCGACATCTCCCCCACCGGCCTCGACTCGCGGACCTGGTGCGCCCGCCTGCTCGACGAGGTGGGGGTCGCGCTCACCCCCGGTACCGACTTCGACCCGGTGAACGGGCACGACTGGGTGCGCCTGTCCTTCGCCGCGGCGCCCGAGGTGGTCGCCGAGGCGGTCGACCGGATCGTGGAGTGGCAACGGGTCCTGTGACCTCCGGGTGGACGGGGGCGTGAGCGGGCGTGATCGCCGGCCCGGCCGGCTTGGGTAGTCGAAGAATCACCTCAACCTCGGTCACTTGAGGTGATTCTTCGACTACCTAAGGCCGGCCGGGTGGGGGGCAGGTCGGGTCAGCGGCGGCGCTGGCAGCGGCCGCACCAGAAGAGGTTGCGGCCAGCGACGATACGGGTGCGGATTTTCGACCCGCACACCCGGCAGGGCTCGCCCTGACGGCGGTAGACGTCGTAGAGGCGCTCGAAGGGGACGGGGGCGGTGAGGTCCTCCTCGTCGAGCCCCTCCTCGTCGGTCTCGTCGGCCAGCTGCGCCGCGGAGGAGTCGGAGACGGCGGCCGCGAGGACGCCCGCCGGGCCGCTGAGCCGACGCCGGGCCGAGTCGGTGTGCACGGCGGTGAGCACCGGTACGTGCCCGGCCGCGACGAGGGCCTCGGCCTGCTCGACCTGGTCCTCGACGGTGATGATCTGGTTGAACGCGACCCCCAGCGGCATCAGCCGCACCAGGTCGTCCCAGAGCAGCCGCCACGTCGTGTGGCGCAGCTCGCGCCCGGGGCGGAAGGGGTCGACGCGGTGGCGGAAGAGCACCTCGCAGCGGTAGACGTTGCCGACCCCGGCCACGATCGACTGGTCCATCAGCAGCTCGGCGACGGAGCGTCGCGACGTCGAGACCCTCGCCCACGCGACGTCGGGGTCCTGGTCGGCGCGCAGCGGGTCGGGCCCGAGCCGCTCGAGGATGGCGTCGACCTGGTCGGGGGTCACGACCTGGCACACGGTGGCTCCGCGCAGGTCGGCGACGTGGGTGTCGGTCAGCAGGCGAAGGCGTACGGCGCCCCATACGGGCGGGGGGCCGGCGGCCGGGTCGTACTGCTCGACGGAGAACTTGCCGATGAGGCCGAGGTGGACGTTGAGCCAGTGGCCGCCGTCGTACTCGAGGAAGAGGTGCTTCCCCCATGCGGAGGCGCGGACGACGAGCTGGTCGTCGAGCAGCGCGGCTCCGGCCTCGAAGCGGCCCTGGGGCGAGCTGGCGGCGGGCCTCGTGCCGGCGAAGGCAGCATCGAGGGCCTGCGCCAGCCGGTGCAGGGTATGGCCTTCGGGCACTAGCTGGCCTTCTTCGCCGCGGTCTTCTTGGCGGCCGTCTTCTTCGCCGTCGCCTTGGTCGCGGTCTGCTTGGCGGCAGCCTTCTTGGCGGGCGTCTCCGCGTCGTCGGAGGAGGTGGCCGCGGGCCGCGCCTCCACCGGCTCGCCGCGGCTGGCCTTGGCCCGGTCGACCGAGCGCTGCAGGGCCTCGAGCAGGTCGACGACTTCGCCGGTCGTCTCCTTGGCCGCGGGAGCCTGCGTCACCTCACCTCCGTCGAGCTTGGCCTTGACCATGGCCTCCACGGCCTGCGCGTAGTCGTCGGCGAACTCGGCGGCGTCGTAGTCACCCGCGAGCGACTCGACGAGCATGGTGGCCATCGACAGCTCGCGCTCGGTGGCGTGCCCGACGTCGCCGAGGTTGGCGAACTCCGAGGACCGGATCTCGTCGGGCCACAGCATCGTCTGCAGGACGATGACGCCGTCGCGCACGCGCAGGACAGCCATGTTCTTGCGGTTGCGGATGGCCACGGTCACCAGGGCCATCCGGTCGGCGGCCTCGAGCGCGTCACGCAGCAGGGCGTAGGGCTTGCCGGCGCCCTTCTCGGGCTCGAGGTAGTAGGGCTTGTCGAGGAGCAGCGGGTCGACCTGGTCGCTCGGCACGAACTTCTCGACCGCGATCTCCTTGCTGCTCTGGTTGGGCAGCTCCTTGAGGTCGTCGTCGGTGATGACGACCATCTCGCCGTCCTCGGTCTGGTAGCCCTTCGCGATGTCGTCGTAGGCGACCTCCTCACCGTCGATCGAGCAGACTCGCTTGTAGCGGATCTGGCCGCCGTCTTCTCGGTGCACCTGCCGGAACGAGATGTCGTGGTCCTCGGTCGCGGAGTAGAGCTTGACCGGCACGTTGACGAGGCCGAAGGAGACGGCGCCCTTCCACATCGCGCGAGGCATCTCGGCTGACCTTTCCCGGGGCGCCGTGAGCACGGCGCGAGAAGCCCCAGCATCCCCCACGGCGCCGACACGTCACAACCTCCAGCGACCGACCGGAGCGCGGGAAACCGGCTCACGCAGCCGTATGGAGCAGTCGGGTCGCCCCCGGCGCAGCCTCGACGTCAGAGCCCGCTGAGTTCGGCAGCAAGGCGAGGTGGATGGGTCACATTCTCGCCGCGATGCGGCGCAGTCGACACCCATCTCAGCTCAGGGAGCGGGCTCCGGAGTGAGACGCTGGGCAACCTGCCGTTGCGAGCGCGTCCTTCCGCCCACTGTGGGGCAGCGTCATGGCGCCCAGCTAGGACCCCGCACCTTCGCACTGTCAAACGGGCTGCTCTGACGCCGCCTGAGGTAGGGTCGCGCTACAAGCGGCCGAACTGGTGGGGGTGTCGGGGTGTCCGAGTCTCTGATTGATGACCCACGCCTCGCACGGGCCGTCAGCAATATCACAGCCCGCTCCGAGCGTCAGCCCGACGCCAATTTGCTGCTGGAGACGTACGTCGACACAGGAGTTCTACCCCAAGTAGCCAACTTTGAGAACCAAATTCTGTATGGGCGACGGGGCACAGGTAAGACGCACGTCCTCCAGGTCCTCGGTGCGGACCGCGCGCAGGAGGATGACTCATTCGTCATTTACCTTGACGTTCGACTGCTCGGGAGCGCACACCTGTTCACCGACACCACCCGCCCACCCGCCGACCGTTGTGTGGCCGTATTCAAGGACCTGCTCTCCATCATACAGGCGCGACTACTGGACATCGCGACTGACCCGACACGGGATTATGGTGGCCTAGAAGAAGTCAGCCGTATGGCCGAATTCATTACCGCTAAAACGGTCGAAGTTTCTACGCGCGACATACGCAAACTCCGCGAGCGCACCGATGGCTCCACGGAAGGTCTCGGCGTCAAGTTTGGTCCCTCTGGCGTGGGAGTCGACGCAAACGTCTCGAGCACATCTGGTTCATCGAATGCGAGTGAGGTCGCCTACACCGAGGCGCTGCGAGAGACGATCGTGTTCAGTGAGTTATACCAAGTTTTGGACGCTGCCTTGGTCGCCATGGGCGTTAATCATCTGACGGTGATGATTGATGAATGGACCTCGCTACCCTCAGACTTGCAGCCCTTTATAGCGGAGTTCTTGAAAAGAGCGATCTTTCCAAGTAGTCGGGTGACCGTGAAGATCGCCTCACTAGCCTCGCCCGTTCACCAAACGTGACTCGACACGCGGTCTGAAAACGCGAAAGTGCCTGTCTCACAACGAGATACTGGACTTGTTGACGGTTCAGTAGGCTCGAGTGGAAGGCACCTCGCACGTGAAGGATACAACGGGACGATCGACGAAGAAGGCGGCCCGGCGGGCGCGGCGGAAAGTGACCCGACGCCGCGGGATCGGCCGGTGGTCCTCGGGGTTGGTCGTGTCCGCGGACGGGACCGGGGTCGTGGCCCAGGCAGGGAACGTCGCGACCCGGATGCTGTCCGACCAGGTGGGCCTGACCGACGCGTTGTCGGGGGCGATGGCCCGCAAGGGGTTCACCCCGACCCACGACCGGGGTCAGGTCCTGGCCGATGTCGCGGTCCTGATCGCCGGCGGGGGTGAGGCGATCGCGGACATCAACGTCCTGCGCCACCAGGGTGAGGTCCTGGGGTCGGTCGCGTCCGCACCGACGGTGTGGCGAGCCCTGAAGGGGATGACCCCCGCGGTCGCGGCACGGATCGAGAAGGCCCGCGCGAAGGTCCGCGCCCACGTCTGGTCCCAGCTGCCCGGCGGGGTCCCGGCGTCGAAGGTCGCCGACACCGACCTCGCCGACGTCGTGGTCCTGGACGTCGACGCCACGTTGATTACGACCCACTCGGAGAAGGAAGGCGCTGCGTCCACGTTCAAGCGAGGGTTTGGCTATCACCCGCTCGGCGTCTGGTGCGATAACACCCAGGAGTCGATGGCGCTGATGCTCCGGCCGGGGAACGCCGGCTCGAACACCATCGACGACCACATCGCCGTGTTGACCGCGGCGATCGCGCAGGTCCCGACGAAGCGTCGGAAGAACCTGCTGATCCGCGCCGACGGCGCCGGCGCGTCCCATGGACTACTCGAGTGGCTGAGCGAGCTGAACACGAAACGTGGCCAGACAGTGGAGTACTCGGTCGGGTTCTCGGTCACCGAGAAGGTCCGGGACGCGATCAGCAAGGTCCCGAAGAAGGCGTGGGCGCCCGCGATCGATCCCGAGGG
>JBBRNQ010000150.1:0-8987 GCA_038230235.1 Actinomycetales bacterium | reverse complement strand
GGGTCGGCCGCGAGTCGGGCCATGCGGGTCTTGTCGCCGAGCACGGAGCCCCCGGTGCGCACCGAGGACGGATCGACCGCGAGCACGCCGACGCGGTGTCCCTCGCCCGTGAGCCGGGTACCCAGCGCCTCGATGAAGGTCGACTTGCCGACCCCGGGCACCCCCGAGATCCCCACCCGCACCGCCATCGGGTGCGCGTCCGCGCTCGGTGGGGCGGTTGACTCGGAGTCGGTGAGGTTGGCTGCGTCACTGGTGGCGGTTGACTCGGAGTCGGTGAGGTTGGCTGCGTCACTGGTGGCGGTTGACTCGGAGTCGGTGAGGTTGGCTGCGTCACTGGTGGCGGTTGACTCAGAGTCGGTGAGGTTGGCTGCTGTTAGAACATCAGTCGAGCGCACCGACTCTGAGTCGACCTCTCCCCGGCCCTGAGTCGAGCGCACCGACTCTGAGTCGACCTCTCCCCGGCCCTGAGTCGAGCGCACCGACTCTGAGTCGACCTCTCCCCGGCTCCCGTCGACGAGGGCGGTCAGCAGCTCGCGGGCCGCCTCCCGGTGCGACGGGCGCCGCGACTCGACGAGGGTGATGGCCTGCGCGATCGCGGCCCGACGACCAGCCCGTACGCCGTCGAGCAGCGCAGGCACGTCGGGCCCGCCGCCGCGACCACCCGGCACCCGGCCCGGAGTGCTCAGTGGTCCAGCTGCTCGCGCAGCCGGGCGAGCAGGTCGAGGGCGGACTCGGCGATGACGGTGCCGGGCAGGAAGACCGCCGCGGCCCCCATGTCGAGCAGGCGCGGCACGTCGTCGGGAGGGACGACGCCGCCGATGACGACCATGATGTCGCCGCGCCCCTGCTCGGCGAGCGCGGTGCGCAGGGCGGGCAGCAGGGTCAGGTGCCCGGCCGCGAGCGAGCTGACCCCGACGATGTGCACGTCGTTGTCGACCGCCTGCTGCGCGACCTCCTCGGGCGTGGAGAACAGCGGGCCCACGTCGACGTCGAAGCCCATGTCGGCGAAGGCGGTGACGATGACCTTCTGCCCGCGGTCGTGACCGTCCTGGCCCATCTTGGCCACGAGGATGCGCGGGCGCCGCCCCTCGGCCTCCTCGAAGGCCGCGGTCGCGTCGAGCACCTGCGTCACGAGGGTGCCGCCGGCGTGGCTCGACTCGTCGCGGAAGACGCCGCTGATCGTGCGGATCGTCGCCTGGTGGCGGCCGTAGACCTTCTCGAGCGCGTCGCTGATCTCGCCGACGGTCGCCTTGGCGCGGGCCGCCTCGACGGCGAGGGCGAGCAGGTTGCCCTCGAGCGACCCCGCCGCCGGTGGCCCGGCCTCGGCCGAGCGCGTGAGCGCCTCGAGGGCGACGCGCACCGCGTCGTCGTCGCGCTCGGCACGCAGGCGGGTCAGCTTGGCGACCTGCTGGCGGTAGACGTCGTCGCCCTCGACCCGCAGCACGTCGAGCTGGTCCTCGGCGCCGAGGCGGTAGGTGTTGACGCCGATCACCTTCTGGTAGCCGGCATCGATCCGGGCCTGGGTGCGGGCGGCCGCCTCCTCGATCCGCATCTTCGGGATCCCCTGCTCGATGGCGCGGGCCATCCCCCCAGCCTCCTCGGCCTCGACGATGTGCGCCCAGGCCTTCTCGGCGAGGTCGTGGGTGAGGCGCTCGACGTAGTAGGAGCCGCCCCACGGGTCGATGGTGCCGGTCGTCCCGCTCTCCTGCTGCAGCAGGAGCTGGGTGTTGCGCGCGATGCGCGCCGAGAAGTCGGTCGGCAGGGCGATGGCCTCGTCGAGGGCGTTGGTATGGAGCGACTGCGTGTGCCCCTGCGTCGCCGCCATCGCCTCGAGGCAGGTGCGGGCCACGTTGTTGAAGGGGTCCTGCGCCGCGAGCGACCAGCCCGAGGTCTGGCTGTGGGTGCGCAGGCTGAGCGACTTCGGGTTCTGCGGGTCGAACTGGCGCACCAGCCGCGACCAGAGCGCCCGGGCCGCCCGCAGCTTGGCGATCTCCATGAAGACGTTCATCCCGATGGCCCAGAAGAACGACAGTCGGGGGGCGAACTGGTCGATCGTCATGCCCGTGGCGAGGCCCGCACGGATGTACTCCACCCCGTCGGCGAGCGTGTAGGCCAGCTCGAGGTCGGCCGTGGCCCCGGCCTCCTGGATGTGGTAGCCCGAGATCGAGATCGAGTTGAAGCGCGGCATCCGCGCCGCCGTGTAGCTGAAGATGTCGGAGATGATCCGTATCGACGGTGCCGGCGGGTAGATGTAGGTGTTGCGGACCATGAACTCCTTGAGGATGTCGTTCTGGATGGTCCCCGCGAGCTGCTCGGGCTCCACCCCCTGCTCCCCGGCCGCGGCGATGTAGAGCGCGAGCACCGGCAGCACCGCGCCGTTCATGGTCATCGACACCGACATCTCGTCCAGCGGGATGCCCTCGAAGAGGGTGCGGGTGTCGTAGATCGAGTCGATGGCCACGCCCGCCATGCCGACGTCGCCCCGTACCCGTGGGTGGTCGGAGTCGTAGCCACGGTGGGTGGCGAGGTCGAAGGCGACCGACAGCCCCTTCTGCCCGGCGGCCAGGTTGCGGCGGTAGAAGGCGTTGGACTCCTCGGCGGTGGAGAAGCCGGCGTACTGCCGCACCGTCCACGGCTGGGTGGTGTACATCGTCGGGTAGGGACCGCGCACGAAGGGACTGAGGCCCGGCCAGGTGTCGAGCGCGTCGAGACCCTCGAGGTGCTCCGGCCCGTAGACGGGCAGGATCTCGATGCCCTCGGGCGACAGCCACGGGTCGGCGGACACCGTTGCGGCGGAGGGCGTCTGGTCGACCTCACGACGCAGGGGCAGGCCGGCGAAGCTGCTGGGGACACTCATGCGGAGACCTCGCGGTGGCTGGAGCTGGCGGGGGTGGCGGCAGTGGCAGGGGCGGCAGGGACGGGCGCGCCGCTGGGTCTCGCCAGCTGCTCACGGGTGCGGGTGAGGAAGGCGAGCGCGTCGACGCCCGTCGCGCAGGAGTCGTCGGCCCACGGGGTGGGCTTGCCGGCCACGACGACGTGGGTGACGCCGGCGGCCCGCAGGGCGCCCGCCGCCTGCTCGCCCCACTCTGCGTACGCCGCGTCGGTCCCGGCCAGCACGGCGACGCCCTGCCCGGAGTGGGCGGCCACGAGGTCGTCGGCGCTCTGGGTGGCCCCGGCGACGTCGGCCACGATGCCGCCGGCGGCGAGCAGGTTGGTCGCGAACGTGGCCCGGGCGGTGTGCTGGGCGATGGTGCCCATCGTCGCGAGGAAGACCGGCGCCGCTGCCGGGTCGTCGCGCAGAGCCTCGAAGGCGGCACCCCAGCGGCGCACGGGTGGGGCGAGCGGGTCGGGTTCGCGCTCGAGGCGGGTGGTGGCCAGGTCGGGGAACTCGCTCAGCCCCGTGATCGGCCACTTCCGCGTGGCGACGAGTGCGTCACGGCGGGTCGCGGCCTCCTCGATGCGGGCGACCAGGCTGCCGTCGGCGAGGGCGGCAACCACGCCTCCGGACTCGTCGAGGCGGCCGAGCTCGGCCCAGCCGGACACGGCGAGGTCGTCGGTGAGGCGCTCGACGGCGTACGCACCACCGGCGGGGTCGCTGACCGCCCCGACGTGCGACTCGTCGAGCAGCAGGGCGCTGGTGTTGCGGGCCATCCGCCGCCCGAGGGCGCCCGGGCGGCCCAGGGGGGAGTCGAAGGGCAGCACGGTGACCGCGTCGGCGCCGCCCACACCGGCGGCGAAGGCCGCGACCGTGGTGCGCAGCAGGTTGACGTGCGGGTCGTAGGCGCTCATCATCGGCCGGCTCGTCACCGCGTGCTGGCGCTGCGGCACGGCGCTCGCGCCGGAGAGCTCGAGCACGCGCGACCAGAGGCGGCGGGCCGCCCGCAGCTTGGCGATGGTGAGGAACTGGTCGTCGGTCGCGGCGTACCGGAACTCCAGCAGGCGTACGGCGTCGTCGAGGCCCACCCCGTCGGCGGTCAGGGCGCGCAGGTAGGTGGCGCCGACGGCCATCGAGTAGCCGAGCTCCACGGTGTCGGTGGCGCCGAGGTCGTGCACCGTCGTGGCGTCGACGACGACGCCGAGGGTGCCGGCGGCGAGTGCCAGGTGGGCCACGGCCAGCAGGTCGGGCAGGTCGGGCTGGCCGGGCTGGTCGGATAGGTCGGATAGGTCGGGCAGGTCGTCGCCGTCGACCCTGTTCACCGTTGCGCCACGCACCCGGGCGCCGACGGGGTCGGCCCCGAGGTTGGTGCCGGGCGCGGGGGTGGTGCCGTCGAGGTGGGCCAGCAACGCCCGGGCGGTCTCGACCGGCGAATCGGGCGAGTCGAGCACGACGGGTGCGAGGTCGAGGAAGACCCCCTCGAGCAGCGTCGGCAGGTCGGCGTCGGGCGTCAACCGCAGCCACAGCGAGGTGGCGCCGCCCTCGAGGTCGGCGAGGGCCTCGTCGTGTCCGGCGGCGGCCCGGGCCCCGTCGGCGCTGACGAACGAGCGCACGTCCCAGGCTCCGGGGCGCTGCGGGCGCCCGCTCGTCGTCCGGGCCTGCAGGTCGGACGACGTGCCGAGCGGCAGGACGCCGATGCCGTCGAGCGTGGTGCGGGTGAGCTTGCTCCATACGAGGTCGTCAGGGTCGTCGTCGGTCATCCGGCGCGCCTTGCGCAGCACGGCGGCGGCCGCCTGCTCCCACTCGGCGCGGCCGTGGGCGTCCTGCGGTGCCGAGAGGGCCAGGCTGCCCTGAACCGGCTCGAGGTCGGTGCGTTCGTCGAGCCCGCCCTCGACCTCGGTCTCGCCCGCGGCGGGCCCGGCGGCGTCGTTGCTCATGTGCGGCAGCCTATTGACCGCGGTGTGCCCCTTACTACTTCTCGGGGTGTCGGGCTCGTCACGGCGTCCGGTCGGCGCGGGGTCGCGACTACGCTTGGCCACCGTGACCTCCGGCCCACCCGTCCTCGCTGTCACGGTGCTCGGCGCCGACCGACCTGGCATCGTCGCCGACCTCACGGCCGCCCTGGCCCGGCTCGGGGGCAACCTCGAGGACTCGACGATGACGTTGCTGCGCGGGCACTTCGCGATGGTCGTGCTCGTGCGGACCAGCCACCCCGTCGGCGACCTCGAGCGGGCGCTCGCGGGGATCGGCGCCGACGGCTCCCTCGTCGTCGACGTGCGGGCCATGCCGGACGGTCCCCCCACGGGGCCGCGGGGGGCGGCCTTCACGCTGCGGGTGCACGGCGCCGATCGCCCCGGCATCGTCGCCGCCGTCACCCGGATCGTCGCTGACCACGGGGCCACGATCGTCGACCTCGGGACCCGCCTGTCGCGGGGGCTCTACGTGCTCACCGCCGAGCTCGTGCTGCCGCCCGACGCCACCCCGGCCCGGCTCGAGCACGACCTCGCGCAGGTCGCGCTCACGCTCGGGGTCGACGTGCACCTCGATGCCGTCGACGACGACCTGCTGTGAGCGGGAGTCCCGGCACCCCGTACGAGCAGGAGGGGGCGGACCCTGGGTGGGTCATGCCGCCCCTCCCTGCGGGGCGCGTCCTCACCGTCGTCGAGGCCCCCGAGCCGGTGCTGTCGCAGCCGGGCGAGACCGTCGACCCGACTGCCGCCGAGGTCGTGCAGCTTGCCGCCGACCTGCTCGCCACCCAGGAGGTCGCCCCGGGGTGCGTCGGCCTGGCCGCCCAGCAGGTCGGGGTCACCTGGCGGCTCTTCTCCGTCGACGTCACCGGCCACGGGAAGACCCGCACCTGCCACGGTGCCTTCGTGCTCGCCAACGCCGAGGTCGTCGCTGCCTCGAGGCGCGAGAAGGGCCGCGAGGGCTGCCTGTCGGTGCCCGACCTCACCGGCGACGTCGCCCGGGCCCGCAGGCTGACCGTCCGCGGACAGCTGCCGGTCACGGGGGAGTGGGTCGAGATCGTCACCGACGCGTTCGAGGCCGTCGCCCTGCAGCACGAGGTGGACCACACCGACGGCCTGCTCTTCCTCGACCGCGTGGCCGGCCCGGGTGCGATGCACCCCCGCCGCACCTACCTCTGAGCCGAGCGCCCGCGCCCCCATGTTTATCGACCGCCCAGGTAGTCAAAGAATCACCTCAACCATGGCTACTTGAGGTGATTCTTCGACTACCTAAAGGTCGGATCGTGGCTGCGGTCGGCCTGGCTGCTGACGGCGGGCCACGCGCCTGATCCAGGCGACTCCGTACGAGGAGCCGCTCGGACGCCCGCTGCGGGCCTCAGCCGGGGGCGTTCCTCAGGCAGCGCCGAAAGTGTGGTGCACCGCCTCGACGTTGTTGCCGTCGAGGTCGCGCAGGAACGTGGCGTAGTAGCCCGGGTGGTACTCCGGGAAGACCCGCGGCGCATGGAGCACCTCGTAGCCACCCGCCACCGCCGCCTCGTGCACACCGTCGACGGCCGCCCGGTCGGGGGCGGTGAAGGCGATGTGGGCCTCGTGCGTGGTGCCTGGTGGCGCCTCGCTGAGCCAGAAGTGCGGGAAGCCGTCGGCGCCCGCGAGGCCGACGACCGGCTGGCTGGCCGTGGGGTAGCGCATCGCCTCCCGCATCCCGATCGGAGCGAAGACGGTCACGTAGAACGCCAGGGACGCCTCGACGTCCGCGGCCTGCACACCCAGGTGGTCGATCATCGCTCCAGCGTGTCAGCCACCACCGACAGGCACCAGCCCCCCGCGCCCCGACGGCCTAGAGTTGGCCCGCCCCCGTAGCCCAATCGGCAGAGGCAGGCGACTTAAAATCGCTGCGTTGCGAGTTCGAGTCTCGTCGGGGGCACCAAGCCGTCGCACTACCGACCCCTCCACCGACCCACCACCGACCCACCACCGACCCCACTGCCGACCAAGGAGAGCGATGCTGCTCCCGTTCCAGGACCACACGCCGGCACTCGACCCCACCGCCTGGGTGGCGCCGGACGCCCACCTCATCGGCAACGTGCGGCTCGAGGCTGACTCCTCCCTCTGGTACGGCGCCGTGCTGCGCGCCGAGTTCGCGCCCATCGTCGTGGGGGAGGGGAGCAACCTGCAGGACGGCGTGGTGGTGCACACCGACCCCGGTTTCCCGACCACGATCGGACGGGGGGTCTCGGTGGGTCACCGAGCCGTGCTCCACGGCTGCACGGTCGGCGACGGCACGCTCGTGGGGATGAGCGCGACCGTGCTCAACGGCGCCGTCATCGGGGAGGACTGCCTCATCGCCGCAGGCGCGGTGGTCCCCGAGGGGATGCAGGTCCCCCCGCGCTCGCTCGTGGCCGGGGTGCCGGGCAAGGTGCGCCGCGAGCTCGACGACGACGCGGTGGCGGGGGTGAACGCCAACGGGGTGTTCTACGTCGAGCTGGCTCGGCTGCACCGCGCAGCCCACGAGGCGGCCGGCTGAGCAGGGACCCCTGTCGGCCCGGTCTGCGAGGATGCCGTCCGGGCGCGGGAACACCACGCGCTCGCCATACGTAGATCTGGTAGGAGTGCTCTGTCCAGAGCACCTGAGCACGCGGAAGTAGGAGTGAGCGATGGCCGGCAACAACCCGGTGTTCTCGCGGTTCGAGAAGAAGGTCAAGAGCGACGGGTATGCCGGGTTCGGCCGCGGCGGTGCCGCGACGACCCAGCCGTACCCCGGTCCGACGATGTCGCCACACGAGCTCGACACGAGGTACCAGGGGCCGTCAGCCGGTCCACGGGAGACCGGGCGGCTGACCCTCGACGACGTCGTGATGAAGACGCTCGGGCTCTTCGCCGTCGTCATGGTCAGTGCCGCGACCTCGTGGTTCGTCACCCAGGGCAGCCCCGACCTCACCATGCCGGTCTGGATCGGCGGCATGCTGCTCGGTCTGGGCGTGGGCCTCGCCATCGCGTTCATGAAGAGCGTGAGCGTGCCGCTCATCGTCCTCTACTCGGTGCTCGAGGGTGCCTTCCTCGGCGCGTTCAGCCGGGTCATCGAGCAGACCCCGCAGTACGCCGGCATCGTGCCGACCGCCATCGTCGCGACCCTGGCCACCTTCGCCGGGATGTTCGTCGGCTACAAGGTCGGCCTGATCAAGGTGACCAGCAAGTCGCGTCGCATCTTCGGCATGGCGGCCATGGGCTACCTGCTCTTCAGCCTCGTCAACGTCATCGGCCTCTTCGCCGGCTGGACCAGCGGCTGGGGCTTCGGCGGCTCGGGCCTGCTCGGCATCGGCATCTCGATCCTCGGGGTCGGCCTCGCGTCCTACTCCCTGGCGATCGACTTCGACAGCATCGACTCGGCCGTGCGCATGCAGGTCCCGGAGAAGTACTCCTGGCTGCTGGCCCACGGGCTCATCGTCAGCCTCGTCTGGCTCTACATCGAGATCGTCCGGCTGCTCGCCCGCCTGCGCAACTGAACAGTCCCGCATGACCACCACTCCGCCGAGATCACCTGTGCCCCAGGAGGTCTCGGCGGAGCTGCGTCGCCTGGTCGAGCGCTGGCGACAGCTGCCGCTCACCGACGCCGAATCGCGGCTGCCGCTCGTGCGACGGCTGATCGACGACCTCGCCGCCGAGACGGCGCCGCAGGCCGGGCCGGTGCCCGACCTCGGCCCAGCCGCCGTCCCCGACCAGCTCGCCGTCCTGGTGCACGACCGGTGCGACTCCACCGACCCCGGGGACCTCGGACGACGGCTGGCTCTGCTGCGCTCCCAGCTCTGACGGCGGGAGCCCCAGCCGCCGCTCGGTGCCGCGCATTCGCGGGCACGTGCGCCCGGCTGCGAGCGGGGCGAGGGTGGGTGCTGCGCATTCGCCTCCACGTGCCCCCGTATCAGAGCGGGGCGAGCGTGGGTGCTCCGCATTCGCGGGCACGTGCCTCCGTATGGAGCCGGGCCCGGCACGACGAAGGGCCTGGCACCCTCGAGGGGGGCCGGGCCCTGCGTCGTACGGGATGGATCAGCTGAGACGTTCGTAGATGATGGCCATGCGCTGACCGCCACCGACGCACATGGTCTCGAGACCGAAGGTGCCGTCGCGCTCCTGCAGGTTGTGCAGCAGGG
>JBBRNQ010000149.1:0-9115 GCA_038230235.1 Actinomycetales bacterium | reverse complement strand
TCCGCTCGCGTCGGTCGTGGCGACGAAGTCGCCTCCGACGACCGGAAGCCCGCGGTAGCGACGCTCGTAGGCCACGTGCTGCAGGCCGCCGTCACCGGACACGACGGCGCTGGCGGTGAACGTGTCGCCACCACCCACGTGCAGCTGGGCGGGGCGGGTCGAGACGAGCCCGGCAGCACCCCGTACGGCGGCGGCCCGGGCCAGCGGGGTGGGCAGCGGCGCGGACGGTGCGGGCACCCGCAGCGAGACGGGCGAGGAGAAGGGTGACGAGACGGGCGAGGCGGTGCCGGCGACGGCCGCGGGGGAGGCCGTCTGGGCCGCAGGCGCGCCGCTGGCGCCGGCGAGGCCAGCGGCCGCGGCGGCAACGGCCGTGACGACGGCGACCACGGGGAGGAGGCGTTGCATGTCGCGTGAGCTCCTGCGCTCGTCCTGATCGAGGGGTCGCCCGAGCGGGCGACGACAGCTCCAAAATACCGGAGTTTTGCCCTATATATCCTTAAACGGGCAATTCAGGCAGACTGGCTGCCCCGGCCGTGGCGGGCGACCACGTCGGCGGCGATGGCCTCCAGCGTCGCCAGCGACCCGGCATACGGGTTGGAGGGTCGTGGCCAGTGGGTGATGACGTCGGTGAAGCCGAGGGCGGCGGCGCGGCCGACCAGCTCCTCGAAGAGCCCCACGCTCTCGAGCGAGTAGCGCGGCGAGGAGTCGAGGTTGACGTAGCGGGGGAAGGCTCCGGGGTCGCGCCCGGCTGCCCGGAGCGCCACCTCGAGGGTGTCGCGCGCCGTCGCCAGGCCGGCGAACCACGAGTCGAGGTCGAGGGCCTTGGCCCCGGTGGTCACCCACCCGTCACCGTGACGGGCGCAGAAGCGCAGCGACCGCGGACCGTTGGCGGCCACGAGCACCGGCACGTTCGTCACCCGCGGGAGGGTGCGCGCATCGCGAGCCGAGAACCATCGGCCGTCGGCGTCCACGTGGTCGTCGTCCCGCAGCCGCAGGAGCAGCCGGGTGAACTCCTGGAAGCGGTCGACCCGCTCGGCGACGGTGAGGGGCTCGCTCCCGAGCAGGCGTGAGTCGAGGTCACCGCCCGTGCCGACCCCGAGCAGGAAGCGCCCCCCGCTGATGTCGTCGAGGGACTGCACATCGCGGTACAGGGCCACCGGGTGGCGGTAGTTGGGGCTCGCGACGAAGGTGCCGAGCCGGATGTCGGTGGTGACCGTGGCGGCCGCAGTGAGAGTGGGCGTCGTTCCGTACCAGGGAGACTCGGGTAGACCGCCCCATACGAGATGGTCGTAGGTCCAGGCGTGGTCGAAGCCCATCTCCTCGGCCGCGCGCCAGCGCGGGGCCGACTCGCGCCAGGGCAGCTCGGGCAGGACGGTCAGACCGAAGCGCATGCGCCAACTCTAGGTCGCGGCGAGCCCTACGCTGGCCCGTATGCCGAGTGGTCGCCGCGGTCGTCGGGCCACCTCTGCGTCGGGAGACGCGCCCCCCGCCAGCACCGGTGGGCCCGGCGGGCGCAGTGGGCCCGGCGGGCCCGGTGGGCCCGGACCCACCGGGTCGGAGCGCATCGAGCTCGTCGCCGACGACCTCGGTGGCATGACCGTGCTGCTCGACGGGTCACCCCAGTCGCACGTGGACCCGGGCGACCCCGGGCTGCTCGTCTTCGAGTACGTCGCCCACCTGGCCCTGCTGATCGACGCGGCGAGCCCGCCCGCACCGGCGCCCCTGGCCGTGACGCACGTGGGCGGCGGCGCCATGACCCTCGCCCGATGGGTCGAGCACACCCGGCCCGGGTCACCCCAGATCGTCATGGAGCCCGACGCCGAGCTGACCGCGATCGTGCGGCGCGAGCTCCCCCTGCCGCGCCGCCACCGGATCCGGGTGCGTCCGGTCGACGGACTCACCGGCACCGCGGCCCTGGCGGCCGCGAGCGCCGACGTCGTCGTCGTCGACGCCTTCCACCTCGGCCGGGTGCCGGCCGAGCTGACGACGACGTCGTACCTCGCGGACGTCGCCCGGGTGCTCCGGCCCGGCGGGGTGGCCCTGCTCAACCTCGCCGACGAGCCGGGCCTGCGCTATGCCGCCCGGGTCGTCTCGTCGCTGGTGGCGACGGGGACCTTCGGCGAGGTGGTCCTGGTGGCGACCCAGGAGGTGCTCAAGGGGCGCCGCTTCGGCAACGTCGTCCTCGCGGCGTCGGCGACCACCCTCGACGTCCCGGCCATCGCGGCGCAGGTCGCGCGCGCGCCGTTCCCGACGGGCCTGCGCTGCGGCGCGGACGTCGAGCGGATGGCCCGGTCGGCGCGACCCCTGACCGTCGCGGAGCCCAGCGCCTCGCCCGCACCCCCCGACCCCGGTCGCTGGCGGGTGCGCTGACCGTCGGCTGTCCGGGGCCACCCGAGCAAAATAGTACATATGACTGTTTTAAGTGTTTGGTCCGATGTAGTAGGTTTGCACCGTCACTGAGCCGCCGCTGCCGTCGAGCTCCAGCCAGCCCCTCCGCCCCCACGGGAGGGTGACACGACACCCAAAGGGCCCCCCACCCCATGACCGCAACGCTGACCCCGAGCGCGCCTTCCTACCGGCGCTCAGTCGACTCTCCCCCGTCTCCGCCCTGGTCGGGCCGCACCCGCCAGCCCCTGACGCACCGTCGCGCCCGGCAGGCGAGGCGCGTGATCGCCAGTCTCCGACGACCGGCCGACCGCACCTTCCGCCCCGACATCGAGGGCCTGCGCGCCATCGCGGTCGTGGCCGTCGTCGTCTACCACGCCGGCCTCGCCCTCCCCGGTGGCTACGTCGGGGTCGACGTCTTCTTCGTCATCTCCGGCTTCCTGATCACCAAGCAGCTCAACCGCTCGGTCGCCAGCAAGGGGCTGAGGGCCCTGCCCGTCTTCTACGCCCACCGCATCCGGCGCCTCCTGCCGGGCGCCGCCCTCGCGGTGGTGGCGACCGTCACGGCCTTCCGCTTCTTCGGGCCCCCGCTGCAGGTGCGGGAGGTGACGACCGACGGGATCTACTCGGCCCTCTCGGTGCTCAACTACCGGCTGGCCGCGCTGGGGACCGACTACCAGCACGTGGGTACCGCCGCCTCACCGCTGCAGCACTTCTGGTCGCTCGCGGTCGAGGAGCAGTTCTACGTCGTGTGGCCCGTCGTCGTCGCCACCCTCCTCCTCACGGGTCGGCTCATCGGCCGCCGGGTCGGGCGGATCATGCTGCTCGTCGTCGTCCTGGCCGTCATCGCCTCGTCGGCGGTCGCCTCGGCGACGCTGACCGCCACCTCGGCGCCCTGGGCCTACTTCGGCATCCACACCCGCGCCTGGGAGCTCGCCGTGGGGGCCCTGCTCGCGATCACCGCCAGACGCCTGGTCGGCCTCCCGCGCCGGCTGGCCGGCCTGCTGGCCTGGGCCGGACTGGCGGCCATCGTCTACAGCGCCGTGCGCTTCACCGAGGCCACCCCCTTCCCCGGCACCGCCGCCTGGATCCCCGTCGCCGGGGCCGCCGCCGTGATCGCCGCAGGCTGCGGAGCCCGCGTCGGAGCCGAGCGCCTGCTCGCCGAGCCCCTGATGCAGTGCCTCGGCCGGGTCTCCTACTCGTGGTACCTCTGGCACTGGCCGATGCTCGTCATCGCGCCCTACATCGTCGGCCGGGCCCTCGGTGGCTGGGAGCGGGGCGCCGTCGTCTGGCTCTCGCTCGTCGTCGCCGTCGCCTGCTTCGCCTGGGTCGAGCAGCCCGTGCGGGTCCTGACCTGGCCCACCTGGCAGTGGGTCGGCAGCGGCGGGCTCATCGTCGCCACGGTCACGGCGTGCTCGCTCGGCGTCGCCGCCCTCGCCCCCAGCATCACCGGCACGGGCGCCGCAACCACGCTCGCGAGCGTGGCGGGACCCCGTACGGGGAGCGCCGTCAGCGCCGGCCGCGCGGCCGCACCGAGTGTCAGCGACCTCGTGGCGCGCACCGTCGCCGCGGCGGTCGACACCCGCGCGGTGCCGTCGAACCTCACGCCGTCGCCGCTGGACGCGGCGACGTCGCTGCCCCCCACCTCGACCAACGGCTGCCACGCGGGCTTCACCGCGGTCACCCAGGGCGACTGCGTGTACGGCGACGTCGCCGCCACCAGCACGGTCGTCCTCTTCGGTGACTCGCACGCCGAGCAGTGGCTGCCCGCCCTCGACCTCGCCGCGAAGCAGAAGCACCTGCGGGTCGTCAGCTGGACGAAGGCGGCCTGCCCGGCCGCCCGGCTGACGGTGTTCAACCCGTCACTCAACCGCACCTACACCGAGTGCGACACGTGGCGCAGCGCCACGATCGCCCGCATCGGCGCCCTGCACCCCACGCTCGTCCTGATGTCGCAGTCGGAGAACGTCGCGTCGTCGTCGGTCTCCCCGGCGCAGTTCGCCGCCGCGACGGTGCAGACCGTCACCGACCTGAGCACCGCTGGGGCACCCCGGCTGGCCTTCGTGCAGGACATCCCGACCCCGGGCACCGACCTGCCGGGCTGCATCGCCACCCACCTCGACGACGCCCGGGCCTGCACCTACGACCGGTCGACGGCCTACCGCTACCCGGCCCGGCACGCCGCGATGGGCCCAGCCCTCAAGGCCTCGGGAGTCACCGCCGTCGACCCAGCGGCCTGGTTCTGCGGACCCGCTCGCTGCCCCTCGGTCGTCGGCAACGTGCTGGTCTACCGCAACGAGTCGCACATGACCGTCCCCTACAGCCGCTGGCTGGCGCCCGCCATCGCCGCCGTCCTCCCCACGAAGGCCTGACCCCGATGTTCATCGCGATCCTGCAGCTGCGCGCCGCCATCTTCGACCACGGCCACCTCTACCTCTTCATCTTCTACGTCGCCCTCACCTGGCTGGTGTGGCTGGTGAAGGTCGCTCTCGCCAGCCGCTACCGCCCCTGGACAGAGCCCCACCAGGCGACGACGAGCGTCGTCATCCCGGTCGTCGACGAGCCGCTGGACCTCTTCCGCGACGTGCTCTCGCGCATCGTCGAGCAGCGGCCCACGCAGACCCTCGTCGTCATCAACGGACCCCGCAACACGCAGCTCGAGGCGGTGTGCGCCGAGTTCGCGCCCGACGTCTCGTGGACGTGGACGCCGGTCGCCGGCAAGCGCAACGCCGTGCGGGTCGGGGTGGAGCACAGCGAGGGCGAGATCGTGCTGCTGGTCGACAGCGACACGGTCTGGACCCCCGGCACGCTCGACGAGCTGCTCAAGCCCTTCGCCGACGAGCGCGTCGGAGGGGCCACCACCCGCCAGCGCATCCTCGCGGCGGAGCGCTCGTTCCTCACCCGGTGGGCCGACTGGATGGAGAACACCCGCGCGCAGTACTCCATGCCGGCGCAGAGCGTGCTGGGGGCGGTCGGCTGCCTGCCCGGCCGCACCATCGCCTTCCGCCGCAGCATCCTCGTCGACGTCATGGAGGACTTCATGACGGCTCGCTTCCTCGGCGTCTTCCTCGAGGTCTCCGACGACCGGACGCTCACCAACCTCACCCTCAAGAAGGGCTACCGCACCGTCTACCAGTCGACCAGCCTGTGCTACACCGACGCTCCCCTCGAGCTGCGCAAGCTGCTCAAGCAGCAGCTGCGGTGGTCGCGTGGCAGCCAGTACAACACGATGCGCATGCTGCCCTGGATGCTGCGCCACACACCGGTGCTCGCCTTCTTCTTCGTCAGCGACATCATCATGCCGATCCTGCTCTTCACGATCCTCATCGCGTGGGTGCTGCGCCGTCAGCAGGGCACCGACGTCAACCTCTACATCGGGCTGCTGCAGGCGGAGGGCCGACCCTGGATGCTGGCGGCCATCGTCGCCACCACGGTGCTGCTGTCGGCGCTGTCGATGAGCGTCCGGCAGCTGCGCCACATCGAGGAGCGTCCGGTGGACCTGTTCTGGATGCCGGTCTACATCCTCTTCAGCACGCTCTTCCTCATGCCGATCAGGGCCTACGGGTTCCTGCGTCTCGGGCACGTCGGGGGCTGGGGCACCCGCACCGCCGCCTACAGCGCCGACCAGGGCCTCGACGCCCCTGCCTCCACCTTGCCCAGCGCAAGCCTCACCACCGGTTCCCCACGCACCCTCCTCCCCCTGGTCAGCGGCGACCCGCGGGCGCTCGTCCCCTACCTGCTCGTCACCGCTCTCGTCCCCCTCGGAGTTCTCTATGACACCCTCGTCCACTGACCCCGTGTCCGGCGGGACCCCCACCGCCGGCGTGACCCCCACCACCACACCGGCGCCCTTCGCGGCGTCCGAGCCGCTGTCGTCGTACGCCCTGCCGGTGGTCACGCCGTCGGCGGGCATCATCTCGGTCAGCAAGCTCAACATCTCGCTCCTGAGCCTCGCCATCCTCTCGATCGGCGCCGCGCTCTACCTCTCACCGCTGCCCAAGGCGGTCGAGTCGGGCGTCAAGGGCATCTCGGAGGCTGCAGGCGTCCACGGCTCCGGTCTTCCTGCCCCGTCGGCCACGTCGACGGCGGGGGACCGCACCTACGCCAGCGGTACGTCGAGCCACTCCCCCTCGAGGACGACCGCCACGACGACCTCCCACGCATCGACGACCTCGACCCGCAAGGTGCTGCCGGGCACCGGGGCCTCGAGCCTCACCGGCCTGATCAACGCCCTCTACCACCGGCCCCTCTCGACGACCCCGTCCGGCTCACCGACGTCGACCCGCACGACCACGGGGTCGCACTCTCCCGTCACGACGGTCACCGTCACACCGACCCCGACCCCGACCCCGACCCCGACCACCCCGACCCCGACCACCCCTGTCGCGCTCACGCCCCTGCTCACCAAGTGCTGGCAGTTCACCTGGCAGCAGGACGCCCAGACCGTCTACGCCGCCAACCTCTCGGACCCCTACGGTCTCGACGGGGCCCCCGGCCCCTACGACAGCGACGGCATCGCCTGCTCGAGCCTGCGCGTCGACCCGACCCGGGCGCCGTCCAAGCCGATCGGCCAGTACGTGCCCCGGGCCGCGTCGGCGGAGACCAAGGCCGCCATCGTCGGGTCGCAGAGCTCGTTCTACGGCTTCACGGAGGACGGGCTCCCCGCTGACACCTCGAAGTTCGACGCCCTCGAGGCCTCGGCCGGCAAGGCCCCGAGCTCGGTCGGCTGGTATCAGTCGTTCAACGACACCTACCGCGGTGACCTCGTCAACCAGTCGTGGTCGCGCGGCGCCCTGCCCGTCTTCACCTGGATGCCGACCGGCTCCGACACCAACCACGTCAGCCTGAACTCGATCATCTCCGGCACGCAGGACGCCTACCTGACGAAGTTCGCCGGCGACATCGCGCGCACCAACCTCCCGGTGGTCATCCGCTACGGGCACGAGATGAACGGCGGCTGGTACGGCTGGTCGTCCGGGCGCAGTGAGTACAACAACAGCCCCGAGAAGTACAAGCAGGCCTGGATCCACATCTGGACGATCTTCCAGAACGTCGGCGCCAACGACGACGCGATCTGGCTGTGGTCCCCCAGCCGGGTCGACGACCTCCACCCCTCCAGCAGCAACGGCATCACGCCCATGGCCGCCTCCTACCCGGGCGACCAGTACGTCGACTGGGTGGGCGCCTCGGTCTACCTGCGGCACGCCATCACCGGCTCGACGTACGACGCCACCTTCGGCAAGACCATCGCCGCCCTCGAGGCCGTGACCAGCAAGCCCATCTTCTTCGCCGAGACCGGGGCGATCGAGACCGAGGGGGCGACCGACGTGGGCCAGCTGAAGGCCGACTTCATCCACAACACCCTGTCGGCCTTCGCGGCCGACCCACGCATCGTCGGGTTCCTGTGGAACAACAACGTCTCCACCCAGCTGGTCAACGGCGCCGAGGTCACGAACGACTGGCGCTTCGACGCCAACGCGGTCGCCGCCAGGCAGTTCGTCGCCGACGTGGCCTCCCGCCGGTTCCGCACCGGCATGGTCGCCCTCGACCAGTGAGCACGCTGGCGTCCCTCCCCACCCCGCCCTGCCTCCCCACCCTCCCCACCCGGCTCTCCCTCCCGGCCACCCCCCTCCCCCGGACAAGGATCTCCCCATGAAGCTCTCCGTCATCGGCACCGGTTACCTCGGTGCCACCCACGCCGCCGCCATGGCCCACATCGGCCACGAGGTCATCGGGGTCGACGTCGACGCCGCCAAGATCGCCTCGCTCACCGCGGGCACCGTGCCCTTCCACGAGCCGGGCCTGCCCGAGCTGCTCGCCTCGAGCCTGGCCTCCGGCCGCCTCACCTTCACCACCGACTTCTCGGCCATCGCCGACTGCGACGTGCACTTCCTCTGCGTCGGGACCCCCCAGCGCAAGGGCGAGTTCGCGGCCGACATGAAGTACGTCGACGCGGCGATCACCGCGCTCGTGCCGCACCTCGCGGCGGGCTCGCTCGTGGCGGGCAAGTCGACGGTGCCCGTCGGCACGGCCGCGCGCCTCGCTGAGCAGGTCGAGGCCGTCGGCGCCGACCTGGCCTGGAACCCGGAGTTCCTGCGCGAGGGCAAGGCCGTGCAGGACACGCTGCACCCCGACCGCATCGTGCTGGGTGTGACCAGCGAGCGGGCCGAGAAGCAGCTGCGTGACGTCTACTCGATCATGGTCGAGGCCAGGACGCCGGTCATCGTCACGGACCTGCCGACGGCCGAGCTGGTCAAGGTCTCGGCCAACTCGTTCCTCGCCACCAAGATCTCCTTCATCAACGCCATCTCGGAGGTCTGCGAGGTCGTCGGCGCCGACGTCACGATGGTGGCCGAGGCGATCGGGCACGACGCCCGCATCGGGCACGCCTTCCTCGGGGCCGGCCTCGGCTTCGGCGGCGGCTGCCTGCCGAAGGACATCCGCGCCTTCATGGCCCGGGCCGGAGAGCTCGGCGTCGACCAGGCCCTGACCTTCCTCAAGGAGGTCGACGCCATCAACGTGCGCCGCCGCACCCGCACCGTCGACCTGGCCCGCGAGATGTGCGGCGGGTCGCTGGCGGGGATGCGGGTCGGGGTGCTCGGCGCGGCCTTCAAGCCCGACTCCGACGACATCCGCGACTCGCCCGCCCTCGACGTCGCCCTCGGCGTGCAGCAGGCCGGCGCCGCCGTACGGGTCTACGACCCCTACGCGATGGACAACGCCCGGGTCT
>JBBRNQ010000148.1:0-9299 GCA_038230235.1 Actinomycetales bacterium | reverse complement strand
TGCGCAAGTCCTTCGGCAAGACCGTCGCGCTCGACGGGCTCGACCTGCACGTCGCCACCGGCGAGGTCCACGGCTTCCTGGGCCCCAACGGCTCCGGCAAGTCGACGACGATCCGCATCCTGCTCGGCCTGATCAAGGCCGGCGGCGGCACCGCGCGGCTGCTCGGGGGCGACCCGTGGGCTGACGTCGAGAGCCTGCACCGACGCCTGGCCTACGTGCCGGGTGACGTCACCCTGTGGCCCAACCTGTCCGGCGGCGAGGTCATCGACCTGCTCGGGCAGCTGCGGGGTGGCCTCGACGCGGGCCGCCGGGCCGACCTCGTCGACCGCTTCGAGCTCGACCCGACCAAGCGTGGCCGCACCTACTCCAAGGGCAACCGCCAGAAGGTCGCCCTCGTCGCCGCCCTCGCGTCCGACGTCGAGCTCCTCGTCCTCGACGAGCCCACGTCGGGCCTCGACCCGTTGATGGAGGCCGTCTTCCGCGACTGCATCCGCGAGGAGCGCGAGCACGGCCGGACCGTGCTGCTCTCCAGCCACATCCTCAGCGAGGTCGAGGCGCTCTGCGAGCGGGTGTCGATCATCCGTGCCGGCCGCACGGTCGAGACCGGATCCCTATCCGAGCTGCGCCACCTCGCGCGCACCACCGTCGACGCCACCCTCGAGCGGCCCGTCGACGTCGAGACCGTCACCGCCCTCCCGGGCGTGGTCGACGTCGTCGTGGACGGGGGCCGGGTGCGGTGCTCGGTCGCGACGCCCCGTCTGGGTGAGCTTCTGGAGGCGTTGGGTCACCTCGGCATCCGCACCCTCACCTCGCAGCCTCCCTCCCTGGAGGAGCTCTTCATGGACCGCTACCGCACCGAGCGGCACCCGACGGAGACCCCGGTATGACCGGCTACGCCGGCACCGGCCGGCTGCTCCGGCTGGCCCTTCGCCGCGACCGGGTCCTCCTGCCCGTCTCCGGCTTCCTGCTCGTGGCCCTCGCCGGCGGCTCGGCCAGCGCCACCCTCGGCATCTACACCGACCCCGCGGCCGCCGTGGCGGCTGCCGAGGGGATCGCGGCGAGCCCCGCGGTCGTGGGCATGTACGGCCCCCTCGCCGATCCCTCCAACCCCGACTCCATCGCCGCCTTCAAGACGCTCACGATGGGTGCGGTCATCGTCGCCGTCCTCGCGATCTCGCTGGTGCGGCGCCATACTCGCGGTGACGAGGAGGCCGGGCGCACCGAGCTCCTGGGGGCCACCGTGGTGGGGCGACGGGCGCCGCTGATGGCCGCCGTGCTCGTCGCGGCGGGTGCCGTGCTCCTGGTGTCGCTCCTCGCCGGCCTGTCCATGGCGGCGGTCGGTCTGGGCCTGCGCGGGTCCCTGGCCTTCGGCGCCGGGTGGGCCACCGCCGGCCTCGCCTTCGTCGGGGTGACGGCCGTGGCCGCGCAGCTGGCGGGCACTGCTCGCGGCTGCGCCGGTCTGGCGTTCACGGTGCTCGGGGCGTCGTACCTCCTGCGCGCCGTCGGCGACACGTCACCGTCGGTGGCCTGGCTGGTCTGGGTCTCCCCGCTCGGCTGGGTGGAGAAGGTCGGCGTCTACGGCCCCGACCGCTTCGTGGTGCTCCTGCTCGGGGCCGCCGTGGGGGCGGCGCTGGTGGCGGCGTCGTACGCGTTGCTGGAGCGACGCGACCTCGGAGCAGGCCTGCTGCGCACCCGTTCCGGTCCGGCGCAGGGGTCACCCTCGCTGGGCACCCCCCTCGCGCTGGCCTGGCGGCTGCAGCGCGGGCTGCTGCTCGGCTGGGTGGCCGCCTACGCAGTGCTCGGGGTCGTGCTCGGCGGCGTCGTGAGCAGCGCGGCGTCCTTCGTCACCGACGACTCGGTCAGGACGATGCTGCAGAAGATGGGCGGTGACGCCAAGACGCTCGCCGACCTCTTCGTCTCCACCGAGCTGCACTTCATGGCCATCGGCGCAGCCGCGTACGGCGTCTCCGCGGCGCTGCGGCTGCGCACCGAGGAGGGCGACCTGCACACCGAGCAGGTCCTGGCCACGCAGGCCACCCGTCGCGCCCAGCTGGGCGCCCACGCTCTCGTCGCGCTCGGCGGGAGCGCCCTGCTCATGGTCGTCGTGGGCCTGGGCCTCAGCCTCGGCACCCGAGGGGAGTACGGCGGCCTGGGCCCGGCCGTGGGTCACCTGCTGCCGGCCTCGCTGGCGCCGATCCCCGCGGTGTGGGTGTGCGTCGGGCTCGCCCTCGTCGTGTACGGAGCCCTGCCGACCGTCGTCGTCGTCGCGTGGGGCCTGCTCACGGCCTTCCTGGTGCTGGGCGAGTTCGGGCCCCTCTTCGCCCTGCCGCAGTCGGTCATCGACCTCTCCCCCTTCGTCCACGGGACTGTCCTGCCCGGTGGGGACGTGCCCGGCACACCCCTGGCCGCCCTCGCCCTCGTGGCGGCGGCGCTGTGCGTCGCCGCCGCCGCCGCCTTCCGCCGCCGCGACCTCGTCGCGGGGTGACAACCCTCAGGTGAGGTGGGTGCGGTCCTGGGCCGTGAGCTGCTCGACGACCTTCTTGACGTCCTGCGCCCGCTCGCGTGACATGACGAGCACGGCGTCGGGGGTGTCGACGACGACGACGTCGTCGAGACCGACGATCGCGACCAGCCGACCGCCGGTGACGACGAGCCCACCCCCGTCGATGGTCACGACCTCGCTGGCCTCACCGACCACCCGCAGCCCCGGCCGGTCGGAGACCTCGGGCAGCATCTGGGCGAGCGCGGCGAAGTCGCCGACGTCCTCCCACGAGAACGCTGCCGGCACGACGGCCACGAGCCCGGCGGCCGCCGCCGGCTCGGCCACCGCGTGGTCGATGGCGATCCTGGTCAGGCCGGGCCACAGCTCGGCCAGCCGCTCGGGCGCCGCGGCGATGGCGCGCAGGTCGGCCGCCAGCTGCGGGTCCCCGGTCGCGAGCACGTCCAGCAGCACTGTGGCCTTGACGACGAACATGCCTGCGTTCCAACGGAACCCACCCTCGGCGAGGTAGCGGGTCGCCGTCTCGGCGTCGGGCTTCTCGACGAACTCGACGACCCCGCGGGCGCTCGGCGCCCCGTCGACACCGAGGCGCTCACCCTCGCGGATGTAGCCGAAGCCGGTCGCCGGCCCGGTCGGCGTGATGCCGATGGTCACGACCTTGCCGGTGCGGGCCACGGCGACGGCCTCACGCACGGCGGCGTGGAAGTCGCCGACGTCACCGATGACGTGGTCGGCCGCGAAGGAACCGATCACGGCGTCGGGGTCACGCCGCTCCACGATCGCCGCGGCGAGCCCGATCGCGGGCATGGAGTCGCGGGGCGTCGGCTCGGCCACGATCTCGACGACCCCGGGCAGCTGGTCACCCACGGCGTCGGCGTGCGCCACCCCCGTGACGACGAGGATCCGGTCGCCGGCCAGCGGCGCGAGCCGGTCGTACGTGCCCTGCAGCAGGGTGCGCCCCGTACCCGTCAGGTCGCGCAGGAACTTCGGCGACGTGCGCCGCGACACCGGCCAGAGGCGGGTGCCGGCCCCGCCGGCGGGGACCACCGCCCAAAACCCGTCGATGCCGGCATCGCCGTCGATGCCGGCAGCCCCGCCGTCTGACGCGTCCGACGCGTGGCCTGTTCCCCCAGTGGTCGTCATTCCTCCACGCTAGGCCAACCAGGGCTGCGAGCGCGGCGGGTTGGGGTTAGCGTGTCCCGACCGGCGACGACGCCCCGTCCCCACTGGCGCGCCGACCTCACACCGGTCGCACCCCACAGGACGGACACCCCATGAGCCGCGGCACCACCTCCCCCACCGCCCAGAGCACGGACGACGACCCGTCGGGTCTCCTCGGGTTCCTGGACCGGCGGCACACCATCGCCCCTCCGGGCTACAGCCGCTGGCTCATCCCACCCGCGGCACTGGCCGTGCACCTGTGCATCGGGCAGGTCTACGCCACCAGCGTCTACAAGACGTCGCTCGTCGCCCACTTCGGCGCCAGCCAGACCGCCATCGGCGTCATCTTCTCCATCGCCATCGTCATGCTGGGGCTGTCGGCGGCCGTCCTCGGCACCTGGGTCGAGCGCAACGGGCCGCGCAAGGCGATGTTCGTCGCCGCCTGCGCCTGGGGCCTCGGCTTCCTCGTCGGCTCGGTCGGCATCGCCACGTCACAGCTGTGGCTGCTCTACCTCGGGTACGGCGTGATCGGCGGCATCGGGCTGGGCATCGGCTACATCTCGCCGGTCTCGACCCTGATCAAGTGGTTCCCGGACCGCCCCGGCCTCGCGACCGGCCTGGCCATCATGGGCTTCGGTGGCGGCGCCCTCATCGCGAGCCCCCTCTCCCGGCAGCTGCTCGCGGCCTTCGACTCGGGCTACAAGCCCAGCGTCGCGTCGTCCCTCGCCAACGGACACGCGCTCACCCTGCTCTTCGTCACCCTCGGCGTCGTCTACTTCCTGGTCATGATGTTCGGGGTCGCCAACATCAGGGTGCCGGCCAGCGACTGGAAGCCCGACGGCTACGAGCCGGCCGCCCGCAAGAGCGAGGCGATGGTGACCACGGCCGGCGTCACCGCCGCCGACGCCATCAAGACCCCGCAGTTCTGGCTGCTGTGGGTCGTGCTCTTCTGCAACGTCACCGCCGGCATCGGCATCCTCGAGCAGGCGAGCCCGATGATCCAGGACTTCTTCCGCGGTGCCGGTGGCACCTCGACCGTCGCGGTCGCCGCCGCTGGCGGCTTCGTGGGGCTGCTCTCCCTCTTCAACATGGCGGGCCGCTTCGCGTGGTCGACGACCTCCGACCTCGTGGGGCGCAAGAACATCTACATGCTCTACCTCGGCGGCGGCATCGTGCTCTACCTGCTGCTCGCGCTCGCGGGGCAGAGCGCGACCGGGCTCTTCGTGCTCTTCGCCGCCCTCATCATCTCGTTCTACGGCGGCGGCTTCGCGACGGCTCCGGCCTTCCTGCGGGACCTGTTCGGCGTGCTCCAGGTCGGTGCCATCCACGGTCGACTCCTCACGGCGTGGTCGGCCGCGGGTGTGGTCGGTCCGCTGATCGTCAACGGCTTCCTCGACGCCGAGGGCAAGCCGGGCACCCTCACCGCCGACGCCTACCGGCCGGCCCTGCTGACCATGGTCGGGGTGCTCGCCGTCGGCTTCGTGGCCAACCTGCTCATCCGGCCCGTCGCCGCACGCTTCCACGCCTCGGCCGACACCAAGGCGGCCAGCCCGGCCGCCGTCGACGTGGCGGGGCGGACGGGGGCACCGGGCACGGCGCGCCTGGTCGTCTCCTGGGCCCTCATCGTCGTCCTGCTGGGGTACGGCGTCGAGCAGACCCTCACGACGGCGGTCAAGCTGTTCGGCTGAGCGGGCGTCGCCTGTCCCGGGCCCGCGTCGTCACCGCGCCCGGGGCGGGCCGATCGCCGGCTGCTGCTACGCACCGGTAACGAGATAAATGGCACAGCCACGCGAGGGCCCACCAGACACGACGTCTCACATCGCAGGAACTAAAGTGGGCGGGTGGCCACCTCGACTCCCCCGCGCACGACCGGCTCGACAGGCACGACCCGACCGACGACGACCGCCCGGCGCACGACCATCGCGATGAAGCTGGTCATGGCCGTGTCGGGGATCATCTTCGTCGGCTTCGTCCTCGCGCACATGTACGGCAACCTCAAGATGTTCGGCGGCCAGGCGGCCTACGACGAGTACGCCGAGCACCTGCGCACCCTGCTCACCCCGATCCTGCCGTACAGCGGGCTGCTGTGGATCATCCGCGTCGTGCTCCTCGCCTCGGTGGTCGCCCACGTCTACTCGGCCTTCTACCTCTGGAGCCGGGCCCAGAACGCCCGTACGACGAAGTACCAGGTCAAGAAGGCGGCCGTCGCGACCATCTCCTCACGCTTCATGCGCTGGGGCGGGGTGGCGCTGCTGCTGTTCATCGTCTTTCACGTCCTGCAGTTCACGACCCAGACCATCAACGTCAACGGCAGCCACGCCTCGCCGTACGCGCGCTATGTCTCGGCCTTCCAGCCGCACGTCTGGTGGTGCTTCGTGATCTACGCGGCGGCCATGGTCGCGCTCTTCATGCACCTGCGCCACGGGGTGTGGTCGGCCAGCCAGACCCTCGGGCTGACCGGCACCGCGCGCTCGCGCCGCAACGCCAACCTGCTGGCCCAGACCCTCGCCGTCGTCATCGCCGGCGGCTTCATCCTCCCGGCGATCTTCGTCTTCGTCGGCGTCATCAAGTAGCACGCACCGAAGCAGACACCCGGCCATCGAGCAAGTGGAGCGGAACGAGCACCATGACTGACACCATCACCCACGCCCCCGAGACCACCGAGGTCGTCGAGAACGCCGGCATCGCGCACGGCCTCTACCGCGACGGCGAGGCGATCGCCGACACCAAGGCCCCCAAGGTCGAGGTCCAGGACCGCTGGCGCACCCGGCAGTTCGAGGCCGCCCTGGTCAACCCGGCCAACCGCCGCAAGCTGACGGTCATCGTCATCGGCTCCGGTCTGGCCGGTGGCGCGGCGAGCGCGACGCTGGGCGAAGCGGGCTACAAGGTCAAGACCTTCTGCTACCAGGACTCCCCGCGTCGGGCCCACTCGATCGCTGCGCAGGGTGGCATCAACGCCGCCAAGAACTACAAGGAAGACGGCGACTCCGTCTACCGCCTCTTCTACGACACGGTCAAGGGCGGCGACTTCCGCTCGCGCGAGTCCAACGTCTACCGCCTCGCCGAGGTCAGCGCCAGCATCATCGACCAGTGCGTCGCGCAGGGCGTGCCCTTCGCCCGCGAGTACGGCGGTTTGCTCGACAACCGCTCCTTCGGCGGCGTGCAGGTCTCGCGCACCTTCTACGCCCGCGGGCAGACCGGCCAGCAGCTGCTCATCGGCGCCTACCAGGCCCTCGAGCGCCAGGTCGCCGCCGGCTCGGTCGAGATGCACACCCGCCACGAGATGCTCGAGGTCGTCCTCGTCGACGGTCGGGCCCGCGGGGTCATCGTGCGCGACATGGTCACCGGTGAGGTCGAGACCCACCTCGCCGACGCGGTCGTGCTGGCCAGCGGTGGCTACGGCAACGTCTTCTACCTCTCGACCAACGCCATGGGGTGCAACGTCACCGCCACCTGGCGCGCCCACCGCAAGGGCGCGTACTTCTCCAACCCCTGCTACACGCAGATCCACCCGACCTGCATCCCGGTCTCCGGCGAGCACCAGAGCAAGCTGACGCTGATGTCGGAGTCGCTGCGCAACGACGGCCGCATCTGGGTGCCGAAGAACCGCGAGGACTGCGACAGGGACCCGCGCGAGATCGCCGAGGACGACCGCGACTACTACCTGGAGCGGATCTACCCCGCCTTCGGCAACCTCGTGCCCCGCGACATCGCCTCCCGCCAGGCCAAGAACGTCTGCGACGAGGGCCGCGGCGTCGGCCCCGTCGTCGGTGACTTCCGCCGTGGCGTCTACCTCGACTTCGCCGAGGTCATCGCCCGTCAGGGCCAGGCGTGGGTGGCGGAGAAGTACGGCAACCTCTTCGACATGTACCAGCGGATCACGGGCGAGAACCCGTACGAGGTGCCGATGCGCATCTACCCCGCCGTGCACTACACGATGGGTGGCCTCTGGGTCGACTACGACCTGCAGTCGAGCATCCCCGGGCTCTTCGTCGCCGGTGAGGCCAACTTCTCCGACCACGGCGCCAACCGTCTTGGCGCGTCGGCCCTCATGCAGGGGCTGGCCGACGGCTACTTCGTGCTGCCCAACACGATCCGCGACTACCTCAGCCACGGGCCCTACCCGGCAGTGACCGAGACCCACGACGACGTCGTGGCGGCGAAGGCCTCCGTGACCGGACGCCTCGACAAGCTCCTCTCCATCAACGGCGAGCGCACCGTCGACTCCTTCCACAAAGAGCTCGGCCACATCATGTGGGAGTACTGCGGGATGGAGCGTTCCGAGACCGGACTGCTCAAGGCCATCGACCTCATCCGCGGCCTCAAGGACGAGTTCTGGCGCAACGTGCGGGTGCTCGGCGCGGCCGACACCCTCAACCAGAGCCTCGAGAAGGCCGGCCGCGTGGCCGACTTCATCGAGCTCGGCGAGCTCATGTGCATCGACGCCCTCCACCGTCGCGAGTCCTGCGGGGGGCACTTCCGCGAGGAGAGCCAGACCGAGGAGGGCGAGGCGCTGCGCGACGACGAGCACTACGCCTACGTCGCGGCCTGGGAGTTCGGCGGCGACGACGGTGCGCCCGTCCTCCACAAGGAAGACCTCGTCTTCGACTACGTCCACCTCAAGCAGCGGAGCTACAAGTGAAGATCACCCTTCAGGTCTGGCGCCAGAGCGGCCCCCAGGACCCCGGAGGCCTGCACGGTTACCAGCTCGACGACATCTCCGAGGACATGTCGTTCCTCGAGATGCTCGACGTGCTCAACGAGGACCTCATCCTCAAGGGCGACGAGCCGGTGGCCTTCGACAGCGACTGCCGCGAGGGCATCTGCGGCATGTGCGGGCTGATGATCAACGGTCAGGCCCACGGCCCCGAGGTCACCACGACCTGCCAGCTGCACATGCGCACCTTCTCTGACGGAGACACGATCACGGTCGAGCCGTGGCGCGCCGACGCCTTCCCGGTGCTCAAGGACCTCGTCGTCGACCGCAGCGCCTTCGACCGGATCATCCAGGCCGGTGGCTTCGTCTCGGTCAACACCGGCGCGGCCCCGGACGCCCACGCGGTGCCGGTGCCGAAGGACGACGCCGACAAGGCGTTCGCCTCCGCGGCCTGCATCGGCTGCGGCGCCTGCGTCGCCGCCTGCCCCAACGCCTCCGGCATGCTCTTCATGGGCGCCAAGGTCACCCACCTCGGGCTGCTCCCCCAGGGTCAGCCCGAGCGCGACGCCCGCGTGGTCAAGATGGTCAGCCAGCACGACCACGAGGGCTTCGGCGGCTGCACCAACATCGGCGAGTGCTCGGCGGCCTGTCCCAAGGAGATCCCGCTCGACGTCATCTCGACCCTCAACAAGGACCTCCGCGTCGCCATGCGCCACGGGCGCTGACCCCCAAGGTTCCCCCCCGCCGCACCGTCGGCGCCGAGGCCCCGTACGCCCCACCGGCGTACGGGGCCTCGTGCCGCACCCCTGCGTACGCGGCCACCCGCCTCACCCCCCCGCACGGGGCCACCCGCCGCACCCCCCCCGCACGGGGCCACCCGCCGCACCCCCCGCGCGCCCCCGCGCGCCCCCGCGCAAGCCCACCCCCCATGTCGGCATGTTGCCCCGGACGTGCCCGTTCCCGCCCCCCAAGCGCCTCCGA
>JBBRNQ010000147.1:0-9398 GCA_038230235.1 Actinomycetales bacterium | reverse complement strand
CTAGGGGGATATCCATGACCGCGCTCTCACTATAGGGACGCGATGTGCCGCCCGCGCGCGGAGCGCTGAACTGGGGGAGTTTGCCCAGTAAGTGGCCCCGGGGGACGCCCTGCGACCGCTCACCACCGGCTCTTCGGTGACTCGGCGCGCGGCGTCCCGCGGGCGTCGTCAGTCGTGCTGGACGAACATCGTGGCCCCGCCGTCGGCGAAGGTGGCCACGTCTGCCGCCGCCGCCTGACCCTCGGCGGACCCCAGACCGGCGCCGAGGTCGGCCTCGGAGTCGAAGGTCAGCTGGGCCATCAGGTAGTAGGGCGGCGGCGTGCCGTCGAGGGACGCGCACTTGAGGGCGGTGAACGCCTTCAGCCCGGGCATCTTCTCGGCGAGACCGCGATGGGTCTGCTCGTAGTGCGCGTCGAACGCGGCGGGGTCGGTGGGGTGGCCGTAGGCCACGGTGAGGATGTGCACGCTGGGGCTCCTTTGTCCGGGTGCGGTGCGCCGGCGCCTCGGGTGGCCCGCGAGGGCACGACCACCCGCACTGTCAGGACCGGCCCTCGCAGGATGCCACTGCTGCGGGGTGCACCACAGCCCGGGTGCGCCGACCGACCGGCAGGAGCCCGGTATGACGCTGGGCCTGCCGGACGAACCGGGGCGACCGCCGGTCGGTCGGCCCCTGGGCCAACCCGCGTGGGAGCCCCGGGTTGCCAGGCCCCGCGCGCGGGTACCTGTGGCCCCATGGATGAGGGGGATGCGGCCGGAGCCGAGATCGTCGCCGTGACGGTCATCGTGCCGGCCCACGACGAGGAGCAGCACCTCGGCGCGTGCCTGCGCTCGATCCGCGTCGCCGCCGCGCAGGTCGCCGTACCCGTCGAGGTCGTCGTCGTCCTCGACGCCTGCTCCGACGGCTCCGCGGCCCTGGTTCCGCCCGACTTCACCGCCCTCGACGTCGCCGTGGGCAACGTCGGCGCGGCTCGCGCAGCAGGCTTCGCTCTGGCGACGCCGGGCCCGGGCCGCTGGCTCGCCACCACCGACGCCGACTGCGAGGTGCCGTCGTCGTGGCTCGCCGACCAGCTCGCGGCGGCTCGTCTCGGCGCCGACGTCGTGGCGGGCACCGTCGAGGTGCACGACTGGTCGACCCGGCACCCGGCCCTCCCGCCCGCCTTCTACGCCCTCTACACCCAGGGCGTCGGCCACCGCCACGTCCACGGGGCGAACCTCGGGCTCTCGGCGGCCACCTACCAGCGCGTGGGGGGCTTCCGCCCGCTGCGGGTGCACGAGGACGTCGACCTCGTCGACCGCTGCGTCGCCGACGGCGCCTCCGTCTGCTGGAGCGGTGCCGCCCCGGTGATCACCTCCGCTCGGGTGTCCACGCGCACCCCGCACGGGTTCTCCGGCTACCTGAGCGCCGTCGAGATCACCCTCACCGAAGGAGACGTCGCGTGAGTCCCGTCGCGCCCGCCGCCACCCGCCGTGACGTCGGCGACGCCGTACGGCGTGCCCTCGCCGAGTCCGCGCCCGCCCTTCCTCTCCCCGGGGCCGGGGACACCGCGACCCGCTGGGCCACCCTCACCCGCCTCTCGCGCGACGACGTCGTGGTCGGACGGCTCGTCGAGGCGCACGTCGACGCCGACGCGATCCTTGCCGAGGTGCTCGGCGAGCGGACGGGCCCCGGCGAGTGGTGGGCCGTGTGGGCGGCGGAGCCACCGCACCCCCGGCTGACCGCGCGCCGGACAGCCGACGGCTGGGTGCTCGACGGGGCCAAGGCCTGGTGCTCGGGCGCCGGGCTCGCCACCCACGCCCTGGTCACCGCCGACACCCCCGACGGCGGCGGCGTCGGCGGCCGGGGCGCTGGCGACACCCGGGGCACCCGCGAGACCCTCGACAGCGACGACGGGATCCACCTGCTCGCCGTCGCGCTCGACCACCCGGGGGTGAGCACCGACCTCACGACCTGGCGCAACCCCGGCATGGTCGCCAGCGCCACGGGCACGGTCTCCTTCGACGGCGTGCCCGCACGCGAGGTCGGCGACCGCTCGGCCTACCTCGACCGGCCCGGCTTCTGGCACGGCGCCATCGGGGTCGCCGCGTGCTGGCTCGGAGGGGCCGAGCGGGTGGCCGACACGCTGCGCCGTACGGCGTCCTCGCGCCCGCTCGACCCGCACGCCCTGGCCCACCTCGGCGCCGTCGAGGCCACCCTGGCCGCCGCCCGGTGGTCGCTCGCCGGCGCGGCCGCCGAGACCGACGCCGCTCCGTCCGACCACAAGGCCGCCCACCGGCGGGCGCTGGTCGTGCGAGCGGTCGTCGAGCAGGCCGTGACCCTGACCGTCGACCGGGTGGGGCGGGCCCTCGGCGCGGCCCCGCTCTGCCTCGACGCCGACCACGCGCAGGCCGTCGCCGACGTGCAGGTCTACGTGCGCCAGAGCCACGCCGAGCGCGACCTCGCGGCCCTCGGGGGTCTCGTCGCGGCCGGTGCGGGGACCGGGCGATGACCGCCACCAGCCACGCCGACCGGCTCACCCCCGTCGTCGAGGAGGTCGACGGGCGCGGCACGCCGGCGTCGGTGTGGGCCGCGTGGCCGCGGGTCTTCCCCGACCTCGACCTCACCGGGTGGGACGACGTGCTGGTGCTCGCGCCCCACCCCGACGACGAGGTGCTCGGTGTCGGCGGCCTGATGGCCCGGCTCGTCGCGCGCGGCGCCCGGGTCGAGGTGCTCGCGGTCACCGACGGCGAGGCCTCCAACCCCGGGTCGCCGACCCTGACCCCCACCGCGCTGGCGGCCCGACGGGTGGGCGAGTCCGTCGCGGCGTGCCGCGTCCTCGTCGTCGACCCGCCCCGCCGGGCGGGCCTGCCCGACGGCGGGGTCGCGGCCCGCGAAGGTGAGCTCACCGACCTGGTCGCCGCGAGGCTCCATACGGAGCGGGTGTGCCTGGCCACGTGGGTCGGCGACGGACACCCCGACCACGAGGCGGTCGGCCGCGCCGCCGCAGCGGCCTGCCGACGCACGGGGGCGCGGCTCGTGCAGTACCCCGTGTGGATGTGGCACTGGTCGGCTCCCGACGACCCGGCCGTGCCGTGGGAGTCGGCGGCCGTGCTCTCGCTCGACCCGCCCGAGGTCGACGCCAAGCGCCGCGCGGTCGAGCACTTCGTCACCCAGATCCACCCCCTGTCCACGGCACCGGCCGACGCGGCCGTCCTGCCTCCCTTCGTCGTCGACCGGCTCGTGACCGGTCGGGAGATGGTGCTGCTGTGAAGACCGACTACTTCGTCGACATGTACGACGCCGCCGCCGACCCCTGGGGCTTCACCCACCGGTGGTACGAGCAGCGCAAGTACGCCCTCAGCGCCGCCGTCCTGCCGCGGTGGCAGCTCGGTCGGGTCGCCGAGCCCGGGTGCTCCCTCGGGGTCCTGACCGAGCAGCTGGCCCGCCGGGCCGACCACGTCGTCGCCGGAGACCTCGTGCCGGCGGCAGTCGACCTCGCCCGGGAGCGCCTCACCTCCGCCGGGCTCGACGACCGGGTGACCCTGCGGCACTGGGACCTGCGCGACCCCTGGCCCGACGGACCCTTCGACCTCATCGTGCTGAGCGAGGTCGTCTACTACCTCGAGCCCGACGAGGCGCGCGACCTGCTCGACCGGGCGGTCGCGCAGCTCGCCACCGGAGGGCACCTGCTCGCCGTGCACTGGCGGCCCGTGGTGCCGGAGTACCCCATGACGGGTGACCAGGCGCAGGCGATCGTGCGGGACAGCGCGGGACTGACGCCGATGGCGTCGTACCTCGACGACGACCTCACGCTCGACCTCTTCGTGCGTGGCGAGGCGCCGTCGGTCGCCGCGGCCGAAGGCCTGCGCTAGCTGCCCTCAGCCGCCTCGGGGGGCCCGAGTGTGTTCAGATGGAGCGTGCTCACCCTCGATCTGGCCCGGCAGCTGAAAAGTGCGGGGCTGCTCTGGAACCCGACGTCCGGCGATCGCTTCGTGATCCCCGTCGAGGACCTCGAGGAGCGCGTCTTCGTGCTCAGCGACGTCACCGCCGACGTGCACCGCTTCGAGACCGGCGACCTCATCGGCTTCAACGGCACAACCGAGTGGGCGCTCGACAGCATCGAGCGGGAGCGGGTGGTCTGGTTGCCCCGGGAGGACCAGCTGCGCGAGCTGCTCGGTGCGGCCTTCGTGCGTCTCGAGCAGGTGAGCGGCGGGTACGCCGTCACAGCCACGGCTGCCGGCGGCATCGAGGGCCGCTTCGTCGACCTCGAGCCCGAGCGCGCTTACGCCAGAGCCCTGCTCGCGCGCCTCGCCCCGGCCTGACCCGGGTGGGTGCTGCTCTCGGGCTCGCCTGCGCGATCGCTGCCTCCCTCGGGTATGGAGTCGCCGCGGTCCTCGAGTCGATGGCTGCGCTCGAGACGCGACAGACCGCGGGGCTCGACCCGCGGCTGCTCGGGCGCCTCGCCCGCTCGTGGCGGTACCTGCTCGGCCTGACCCTCGACGGGATCGCCTTCGTGCTGTGGCTGCTGGCCCTGCGCAGCCTGCCGCTCTTCCTCGTCGAGGTCGTCATCGCCGGGTCGCTCGCCGTCACGGCGGTGGTCAGCGCGCTCGTGCAGCGCACCAGGCTGAGCCGCGCAGCGGTGGGCGCCCTGGTGGTCGTGCTCGTCGGACTGGTGCTCGTCGCGGTCTCCGCGCAGGACGGCGCAGCGACGGCGGTCGGCGCGGCCGTCGAGTGGGGCCTGCTGGCCGTCACCCTCCTGCTGACCGGGCTCGCCGTGCTGGCCGGGCGCCTCGCCGGTGCGCGCGCCGTCGCCGCGCTCTCCGTCGTCGCTGGTCTGGCCTTCGGCGCCACCTCGATCGCGGCCAGGCTCCTTCCCACCCCGACCGACGCCGGGGAGGTGGCGGCGCTGCTGACCCACCCCGGGCTGTGGGCGCTCGTGGTCTCCGGCCTGGTCGCCCTGCTCGCCTACTCCACCGCGCTGCAGCGGGGCACCGTCACCCAGGCCACGGCGCCGCTGCTGATCGGGGAGACCCTCGTGCCCGCCCTGGTCGGGATCGCCCTGCTGGGAGACCGCACGCGAGCGGGCTGGGGACCGGTCGCCGTCGTCGGCTTCGTCCTCGCCCTGGTCGGGGCGCTGGCCCTGGCCCGGCTGACGCAGGAGCCGACGCCTGTCCAGCCGACCGGGGGCCAGCCGACCGGGGGGTCGAGCAACGGGCGGCAGACGTCGGCGGACGCCAGCCCGGCCTGACGCGCCACCGTACGGGGTGATCTCTCGGTGCTGGAGGCGAGCGATCACCCCACTCGGCTGTTCTGGCACCGACCCGTCGAGGTGGGCGATCGTGACGCCCCGCACCGGCGTCAGGTCGATCGGGCCCAGGCGCCGTACAACGGGTCACGGCCCCACTGCCGGGCGGTCCGCAACGCGGTCGTGACGCCCCCCAAGCCAGCCTGCTCCAGGTAGCCCCGGACGATCGCGACCCGTCCGTCCTCGTCGGTGGCCAGCCACCCGCGGATCGCCTTGGTCGGGAAGCACCGGTTGCTGAAGGTGAGCACCACGACGCCGCCGGGCCGCAGCACCCGCGCCGCCTCGCGCAGCACCGCGACCGGGTGGATGAGGTAGTCGATCGACACGCAGCAGACCACCGAGTCGAACGACGCGTCGTCGAAGGGCAGCCGCGGGTCGACGTTGAGTTCCTGGATGACGACCTCGTCGGCCACGGGGTTCGCCTGCAGCTCGACGGCGTTCATGCCCAGGGCGACGAGCCCACCGCTTGGCGTCCTGGAGAGGTGGGACACCCACGACGACATCAGGTCGAGGACCCTGCCGTCCGGCACCCCCAGCTCGTCGTACAGCGCGCTGACCGCGGCGATCGCGCCCTCGTCGATGTGGGTGACGAGGCGCGGCGGGCCGTAGAAGTCGGCGTCGTCGCCGGGGTCCTGCCGGTCGAAGAAGCCGGGTGGCCAGCCGTCGTCTGCCATGGCTGCATCCTGCCTCAGGCCCGCTGCCCTCGCTCCCCTGATGCCGCGTCTGCCTGCCGACTCAGGCGGACGGCGCGCCTCCACGACGTCGATCTGTCAGTACGACGAGCCGACCACCGTCACTCTGCGTGGGTGAAGCCCGCGCGTCGGGCCGCCCCCGGGTCGGTGAACCAGAGGCCGGGCTCGGCGTCGCCGTAGCCGTGGTCATCCGGCATGACGAAGGTCTTGGTGTCCTCCCACGCCTTGACGGGGTGCCCGAGCGGCATGGCCCCACCCTCGATGACGGCCGCCGACCCGACGCTGTAGCCGCCGTCGCGGACCTCGTCCAACGACGACGTACGGCGACCGCCCGCGACCGGGTCGCTCTTGGCGAGGTGGTCGTCCGGCTTCGTGTCGCCACCGGCAGAACCGTCTGAACCGTCTGAGCCGGCTGGGTCGGTTGAGGAGATCACCTCCACGAGGTTGCCCTCGTCGTCCCAGACCCGCCCGTCCGGCTCGTCGGCGGTCCAGTCACCCCGTTGGCGTGCCTCCTCACCGGCGCCGATGTCGTGCTTGGCGGGGTCGTGCTCCTTCGCGAACTCGTCGGCGGACGCCTTCTTCTCCTCCGCCGACACCTTCTGGTCGTCTCCGGCGTCGTCCCCAGAGTCCCGGTCGTCTCCGACGCGGGCCCCAGCGTCCCGGTTTTCTGCGGCGTCGCCCCCGGCGTCCTCACCGTTCGAGGTCCCGCCTTCGACCCGGCTCGACGTCGTGGCGGGTGTGCTCGGCTCGGTGCCCGTCTCGGAGACCCCCGCCGTCGCCTCAGGTTCAGCCCGGGTGCTGCCCCCGGCTGCCGTCGCCGTGCTGCCCCCGGCTGCCGGCGTCGCCGTGCTGGCCGCTGGGGACTCCGGGGCCTTGGCGTCGTGCTCAACTGACTGGTCAGTCACGGGGACTCCTCGTGTCGAGCCGGTCAGCGCCACTGCTGTCCGACGTCACTATCCGGTTCCCTGTTCCTCGCCCCTCGAAACCTCCCCCTGGATCGACGACCCTGGCGCTGGCTTGTCAGGCAGACCCGAGATCCCGTGCTGGATCGGGCTCGGCCACCGAGCCCAGCCGTGTGCCGGCGACCGCGTCGCGAGGGCCACCGTCGGTCCACTGCCCATTTCCAGGTGCAACGAACGGCGCGGCGCTCGGCCCTCGTCCGGCGACCTCGTGAAGGGCCAGGTGATAGCGGTCACCGACGACGATCTTGGTGATCCGCTTCAGTCGGTAACCCCAGGGGCGCTTGCGCCACGAGGCATCCGGGCGTACCTCGTGGAGTGCGAGCCATCCCCGTCGGACGTCCCAGACCGTGCCGATCCACTGCCCATGGGGGTATCTCACCTCTTGCTCGATCCCAACGAGCGGAAACCACTCACTGAGCTTCTGAATCATCCTCGCCGTCGAGTCGAGGTCTACGTCTCCCGGCGCCCGCGGTGGCCACTCGGGCCGAGTCCGCGCGAAGCGGTCGGCAAAGCCTCGGCCGCGGGACACCGAGGAGACCTGCTTCACCCTCACAGCAATGAGGGCTCCGAAATATCCCCCCTCGCAGACCTCCTGCACGAGCACCCACTTCTTGCCCAACCCCACCACATAACCCTCCACCCGCCTCGCCTCGCGAGGGGATCGAGCAACCGACACCAGGCGCACCTCGAGGAGTGAACGGGTCAGAGCGCGGCGGTGCTTGTCGGTATTGCTCATACATCGCATCGTTCCAGACACGGTGCGATCGGATCCGGCCATCCCACCAGGACGGCCGAGCCACGCTGGGCCGCCCCACCGCGGTCGCCCCAGGAGCACCACTCCGGCAGGAGGGTCACCCGGACGACCTTGGCTGGCCCAGCGCTCACGTCCGTGAGCGTGGGACGGACCGGCCTGGTGGCCCTCCCGGCACCCACCTGTCCGTTGTGTCCCGGTGGCCGGGGCCCCATACCGGACAGGAGGGTGCTGAGGAGACCGGCAGCGCACCGACCGGCAGGCTCGGGTCCGGTTTGGGGGGTGCCCGACGGTGCACAACTGACTCGTGCCTGCCCGCCGACCAAACCAGCTGAGCCAGCGGCTCGATCGGGGTCGTTGTCACGGGGTACGTCGCGGCGGGATCTCCGATAGTCGCCGTACGGGGGCGCTGCGGTCCTTACCCTGTGGGGAGGGGTGCGCACGGGCCACCACAGTCGGCGGTGACGCTCGAGGCAAGGGAACGACATGCGGGTTCGTCGAGGGGTGCGTGCCGCGTTGACCGCCGTCGCGCTGGTCATGGGCACGGGAGTCATGGGCCCTGGAGTGATGGGCGCCGGGGCCATGGCGTCGGCCTCAGGCACCCAGGGTGCCCGAGTCGCGGCAACGACCGCGGGGGTGAGTCCGTCGGTCCTCGCGACCTCGGCGTGCAGGGCCTCAGGCCCGCTGATGGGCCTGGCTCCCTACCCCGGTGTGCGCCTGGATGGCTTCCCGGCCTTCGTCACCCTCTCCGCGACCGACGGTCACGGGACCTACGCCGGGGTGTCGTTCACCGACACCTCCGAGGGGCTGTCCTTCACCGTCGTGCGCCGGGAGTCGACCGGCGCAGTGACGGTGCTGGGTCGCTTCGTCTACTTCAACCACTCGACCGACTTCGTGCGCGCCGTCCGCGTCGTCGGGTTCGACCCGTGGGGTGGAGTCGTCGTCCTGGTGCAGCGCACCAACTACAACATCGAGGACCAGCGCTTCATCGGCATCCGCTACGACGCGGCCGGCGTGCGCCACGACCTCACCAGCGACCCGCACTGGTTGGCGGTCGAGCCCCTCGCGGTCGCCGACTCCGGCAGCGTCGTCGGCACCGTGACCGGTCCCGACCGGCTGAAGAAGGTCGTCATCTGGCGGGGTCCGGGGGCGGGGGCGATGACCCGGCTGTCGACGTCGGGCCGGGTGGCCACCGCCTTCACGCCCAACGCCGACTGGTACGACGACGTCCAGGCCGGCGACAGCTCGGCCGTGGTCCACCCCCACGGTGGCGGCACCGCCCGACGGCTGGCCAACCTCGGCGGCCAGCTCGCAGGCAACGCCCCGCGGCTGCAGGGCACGTCGTACGACAGCGCCTGGGGGACAGACAGCGACGCCATTGCCGTCAGGATCGGGACGGCGAGCTCCCAGGGTGTCGCGGCGACGTGGACCCCCGGCTCGACCGGGTCGACGGGGCCGGTGCCGGCCACTAAGGCCCTTCCCTTCTTCGGCATCGTCGGTGTGGGTCGCTTCGGCGACGCTGTCGGCGTCACCGACCCGACGAGCAGCGGGCAGCTCAACCGCCCCCTCTTCCTCGCCACGCGTACCGGCAAGCGCTACGCGATGCCCGCCGTCTTCAGCCCTGAGTTCACCGACGGCTTCCCGGCGGTCATCGACCCCTACGGCCAGGTCGTCCTCACCGGTGCCGCGCGAGTGCCGGTGCTCGTGACCT
>JBBRNQ010000146.1:0-9495 GCA_038230235.1 Actinomycetales bacterium | reverse complement strand
TGTCAAGCCGGCCCGGAGGAGGTGACCGGCTCGTCGGGCCATTCCGCCGCTGGGGTCGTCTGGGGTAAGGGGTCGACTCTGAGTCGCTGAGGTTGGCTGCCCTTCCGGCGGAGGTTGACTCAGAGCCCTTGAGGTTGGCTGTCCTTCCGGCGGAGGTTGACTCAGAGCCCTTGAGGTTGGCTACTGTTACAGCATGAGCCGAGCGCAGCGACTCTGAGTCAACCTCCCCCAGAAGGGCAGCCGAGCGCGGCGACTCTGAGTCAACCTCCCCCAGAAGGGCAGCCGAGCGCGGCGACTCTGAGTCAACCTCGCCCAGAAGGGCAGCCGGGTGCACCGATCTGCGGTCGGCTCTCCCCAGTGGGCGGCAAGCAGCAGGTCCGACGGGCCCTGTCTGGGCGGAAAGACGCGCGCGCGTCAGCAGGTGCACGACCATTCGCTCGGTGACCGTCTCCTCCCAGGCGGCCTCAACGGGACCACCTCGCGATGGTCGCCCATTCACCCATCCATGTCACCTTGCCGCCGCGCTCACTGCCAGGTGACGGCAGCCGCGTCGACCAGCCACAACGAGCCCCACGGGGGTACGACGACCTCGCCCTCGACCCACTGGGGCGGCCTCCCGGTGATTGCGTCGACCGGTTCGCCGAGCCCGAGGTCGGTCAACCGCGACCCGGGCCACCGCGCCGACTCCCCCCTCACGTTGTAGAGCGCCACCATCGTGCCCACCGGATGTCGCCGCAGGATCGCGAGCACGCCGGGGTCGCGCACCTCCAGCACCTCGCTCGTGACCGACGCGTGCAGGTGCGGCAGCCCGGCCCGCACCCGGGCGAGGTGGGCCACTGCCTCGAAGACCTGCCCCTGCGGGGTGCTGTGGTCGCGCCGGCCCGCGGCTCGGGCCCAGTCGAGGCGGGGCCGGTGGGCCCAGCGGTTGTCGCCGGCGTGCCCTGGCTCGCTCGCCCAGTCGGGGTCGTCGAGCTGAGCCAGCTCGTCACCGCTCCACAGCACGGGGATGCCGCCGAAACCGGCGATCACAGTGTGCGCCAACACGATCCGGGCGACGGCCGCCTCGACGGCAGCGCGGTCACGGCCGGCGGAGGCCAGCCCGCACAGCTGGGCAGCCGTGCCGCTGATCCGCCGGTCGCCGGTCGCCTCGTTCTCCTGGAAGACCAGACCGCGCGCGGGAGACCCGGGGAACGCCCCGGAGTACCAGTCGGAGAGGAAGCGTCGGTGCGACCACCCACCGAGACCGAGGGCAGCGGCATCGGCGTCGTCGATGGCCCACCCGATGTCGTCGTGGCAGCGCACGTAGGTGATCCAGGTCGAGCGCGGTGGGGCGGGAGGCAGCCCCTGCAGCGCGTGGGCCGTCAGTCGCACGTCACCGGTCGCCAGCATCGACCAGATCTGCACCATGAGGCTGTTGTGGTAGGCGAGGTCGCTGACCTTGCCCTGGTAGCCCCCCGTGCCGAGATAGGCCAGCAGCTCGCGGGGGGCCACGATTGCCTCAGCCTTGAAAGCCGTTGCGGGACAGGCGATCCGCGTGAGGGTGCGCAGCACCTGGGTGATGTCGTGCACCTCGGGCTGGTTCTGGCAGCTCGTGCCGATGCGCTTCCACATGAAGGCGATCGCATCGAGCCGCAGCACCTCGACACCCGCGTTGGCGAGGTCGAGCACGATCTCGGCGTACTCCTGCAGCACGGCAGGGTTGGCCCAGTTGACGTCCCACTGCCAGGAGTTGAAGGTCGTCCACACCCAGCCCTGCAGGTCGTCGTCCCAGGTGAAGTTGCCCGGGGCGAAGTCGGGGAAGACCTCGGGCAGGGTGCGCTCGTAGGCGTCGGGGCCCTCGGCCCCACCGCGGCTCTCGAAGACGTGGAAGTAGCGGCGGTAGGCCGCATCCCCTGCCCGAGCGGCGACCGCCCAGCCGTGCTCGCGGGCCACGTGGTTGAGCACCAGGTCGAGCACGAGGGAGATGCCGCGCCCACGCAGGGTGCGGGCCAGGGCCCGCAGGTCGTCCATCGACCCGAGGTCCGGACGGACCCGGGTGTAGTCGGCCACGGCGTACCCGCCGTCGTTGTCGCCCTCGCGGGTCTGCAGCAGCGGCATGAGGTGCAGGTAGGTGACCCCGAGCTCCTCGAGGTACGGCACCTGCTCGCCGACGCCGTGCAGCGTCCCCCCGAACCGGTCTGCATACGCTGCGTAGCCGAGCATGCGGGGCGACTGCAGCCAGTCGGGCTCGAGCAGCCGACGCTCGTCAAGCAGGTGCAGCTCGTCGTCCCGTGCTCCGTATGCCGTGGCGGCCAGCCGCACGAGCTCGACCGCCAGGGGCCCCGCCACCGCAGCGCCGTGCAGGCGGTTGAGGGGCTCGAGCAGGTCGACCCACCAGCGGTCGAGCCGCAGGGCGAAGGTCTGGCGGCGGTGGGCGGGGGCCGTCGCGAGGGCCGCGCGGGCGGCGTCGTGGGCGTGGGCCGGGGCGGCCGTCGTTGGCATGGAAGTCATCGTGCCGAATGACGCCGCCCTCAGGGAAGGGACACGCGGAAACGTTTTCGCGTGCGCCGGTGCCCGGGCGTCCGTGGGGGAGGGGAGAGGGCAAGGTGCTACCATGTGCTACATGGAGTCCATCGGGGTGCGCGAGCTGCGGCAGGACGCCAGCGGTGTCCTCGAGCGGGTGCGCGTCAACGGGGTGACCATCGAGGTCACCAACCACGGCCGGCCGGTGGCGCATCTCGTCCCCGTGCCGCGACGGCTCCCGTCCTCCCGGGCCGAGCTGGTCGAGTCCGGTGTGCTCCGACCTGGCCGCGGCGACCTGCTCGACGTCGAGCCTGTCCTCGCTCCGCCCGCCACCCCCTCCACCGGGGAGCTGCTGGACGACGGTCGCGCTGACCGGTGACGGTCTACCTCGACACGTCGGCCCTGGCGAAGCTGGTGGTGGTCGAGGCCGAGACGCAGGCACAGCGCGACTGGCTGGCCGCCCGTGCGCAGGTCCCTCGGGTCACCAACGTCGTCGGGGAGGTCGAGCTCCAGCGCCTGGCTGCGCGGGTGAGCCAGCTCGCCGTCTCCGCGGCGCTGCAGGTGCTCGCGCGGCTCGACCGGGTCGACCTCACGGCCGCGACCGTGCTGCGTGCTGCGCAGTTCCCGCCTCCCGAGGTGCCCACCCTCGTCGCCCTCCACCTCGCGGCGGCCTCTGAGCTCAGCGACCTGGTCGCGGTGGTGAGCTACGACCGGCGGTTGGTCTCGGCCGCTCGGGCGTACGGGCTGCCGGTCGTCAGCCCCGGGGCGGCTGCCGAGGGGGCAGGGATCGTCGACCTCGTCGAAAGGCCCGGGGCGGCCCGGGGTGGTGGCCTAGCCTGACGCCATGGGCAACCCCCTCATCGACTCCCTGACCCGCGCCGTCGAGTCCGCTCCGACCGACGTGCCGCTGCGGCTGCACCTCGCCGAGCTGCTCGTGGCCGACGGTCAGCAGGACGCCGCGATCACCGCGTGCGCGATCGCCCTGCAGCACGAGCCGGGCAACGAGGCGGCCCGGCGCGTGATGAGTCGGGCCATGGGAGTCGGGTCGACGGGCGCTCCGTACCCACGCCCAGCCTCCCCGTCCGACCGGGCCGCAGCGCCCGAGCAGGCCGCCGCGCCCGAGCAGGCCGCCGCGCCCGAGGAGGCCGCTCCACCCGGTCCGAACGCCGCGCCCGAGCAGGCTCCGGCCGCGGGCTTCGACTGGAGGATGGCCGAGTCCGACCTGAGCGACGTCGCTCCCGCGCCGATGTTCGTCTCCGGTGGCGACGACGACGGCCCGGAGAGCGACGTCTCCGCGTGGGACGTCGAGCGCTCGACCGTGACCCTCGCCGACGTCGGAGGGATGCTGGAGGTCAAGGAGCGGCTCACCGCTGCCTTCCTGGCGCCGATGCGCAACCCCGAGCTGCGGCGGCTGTACGGCAAGAGCCTGCGTGGCGGCATGCTGCTCTACGGTCCTCCGGGCTGCGGCAAGACCTTCATCGGCCGGGCAGTGGCCGGGGAGATGGGCGCCCGCTTCATCACCGTGGGGCTCGCCGACGTGCTCGACATGTACGTCGGCAGCTCTGAGCGCAACATCGCCGACCTCTTCCGGCTGGCCCGCGAGCAGGCGCCCGTGGTCATCTTCCTCGACGAGATCGACGCGCTGGGCCAGAAGCGCAGCCTCACCCGCAACAACGCCATGCGGGGGGCGGTCAACCAGCTGCTCACCGAGCTCGACGGGGTCAGTGGGCAGAACGAGGGGGTCTTCGTCATCGGGGCCACCAACCAGCCGTGGGACGTCGACCCCGCGCTACGGCGCCCCGGCCGCCTCGACCGCACCCTGCTGGTCCTGCCCCCCGACCAGGAGGCGCGCGAGGCGATCTTCCGCCAGCACCTGGCCCAGCGGCCGGTCGAGGGCATCGACGTCGCGGTGCTGGCCCGCCGTACGGATGGCTTCTCCGGGGCCGACGTCGCCCACGTGTGCGAGACCGCCTCGGAGAAGGCGCTCATGGACGGCGTGCGCACCGGCACGGCGCGGATGATCCAGATGCGCGACCTCGAGGCGGCGCTCAAGGAGGTGCGCCCCTCCACCGGCCCGTGGTTCGACGCGGCGCGCAACGTCGTGCAGTTCGCCAACGAGGACGGCACCTACGACGAGCTGCGCGACTGGATGAAGAAGCACCGGCGCCGGTGAGCGAGGGCGAGAGCGCTGCGGTCGCGGACCGGGTCCGCCACCTGCTCGAGCTGCGCCGACCCGACGACGCGCTCCGGCTCCTCGGGCCGGCGCTGACCGCGTCGTCGCACGCCCACACCCTGGTGTGCCTCGCGGCCCAGGCCCATCTCGTCCGGGCCCAACAGCACCCGCAGGGGACGCGGCCCGCCGACCTCGCAGCGGCGGACGACCTGGCTCGGCGAGGCGTGGCTCTCGACCCGCACAGCGACTGGAGCCTGCGGCTGCTGTCTCTCGCGCAGAGCGGTCTCGGCCGGACCGGTGATGCGGTCAACAGCGCCTACGCCGCCGTCCAGGCGGCGCCCTTCGCCTACGAGACCCACCTTCGCTACGCCGACGCCCTCGGCGGCCTCGGCGGCGTGGCCGCCCGGGAGCAGGCCCGGGCGGAAGCGCGTCGCGCCGTCGAGCTCGCCCCGCACCAGCCCGAGGTCCACCTCCTCCTCGCCAGGACCGCGCATCCAGCGGGGATGCGCAGCAACCGGCGCGACCGGAAGGCGGCGCGGGAGTCCGTTCACCGGGCCCTGGCCCTCGACCCCGGCAACAGTGTGGCGCTGAGCGAGCTCGCGCGCCTCGACCTGTCGGGCCGACGTCGTCTCCGGGCTGCTTCCGGCTTCACCGAGGCCTTGCGGGCCGACCCGGGCAACACGGTCGCCCGGCACAACCTGGGGGTCGTGCTCGGGTCGTGGCTGCGCCCCGCGCACTACCTGGTCTTCGGTGCCGTGTGGCTCACCTGGCGCCTCTCCCCGTTACCCGGGCTGGGCCAACCGTTGCGGATGGGCTCGGCCGCCGTCGTGGTCGTCGTCCTGGGTGTCGTGGGCCTGCGGATGCGGCGAGTCGTCCCGGGGTCCCTCGGAGTCTTCCTGAGACAGCTCGACGAGCTCAGTCGATGGGCGTCCGTGTGGGCCGTCACGCTGGTGGTGGCCGTGGTGCTGCTGGTCACCTCGGCGCTGCTGCCGGATGACCCGGCCTCCGTCGTGCTCACCGTCGCGATGGTGGCGCTGCTGGCCGGGGTCGTCAGCAGCTGGCGGGTGGCGCTGCACCAGCGCCGCCGGCGTTGAGGCCCGGATGGACCGGATGGAGCAGGGCCGACGCCCGTGAGCGACGACGAGACCGCGCTCCGACTGCAGCACCTGCTCGACCTGCGCCGACCCGACGACGCGCTCCGGCTCCTGGCTCCTGCGCTCGTCGCCCACCCCGACTCAGCTCGTCTGCTGTCCCTGGCCGCGCACGCCCGCCTGCTGCGCCACGAGCCGGAGGAAGCCGTCGACCTCGCCACCCGGGCCGCGGCCAGTGCGCCCGACGACGAGTGGCCGCACCGGCTGAGGTCGATCGGGCTGCTCGCCTTGGGGCAGGTCGACCAGGCGGTGGACAGTGCCTACCGCAGCGTCCAGCTGTCGCCGTTCCTCTACCTCACCCACCTGCAGTACGCCCGGTCCCTGTCCCGGGTCGGCAGTCCCCAGGCCCGCGCCCAGGCCTGGGACGAGGGTCGACGCGCCGTGGAGCTGGCTCCCGACGAGCCCGCGGTCCACGTGCTCATGGCTGACCTGGCCTACCCCGCAGACGGCGCCCCGCCCCCGGCGCTCTGGGTGGCCCAGGAGGCCCTGCAGCGGGCGCTGGCCCTCGACCCGGGCAACGCAGTAGCACTGAACGACCTCGCTCGCGTGCGGCTCGGCCTCGGGCGCACCGCGGACGCCGTCGGCGGGTTCTCCGACGCCCTGACCGCCGACCCCAGCAGCGCGCTGGCGCTGGACAACGTCGCCGTCGCGCTGTCGCGCGTCATCGTCCCGATGTACTGGGTCGTCGGGATCGGCGCCTTCGTGTCGCTGGGGGCCAGCGGCCCCGACCTCGGGGGCTTCGGTCGGGGGTCCCAGGCGGGAGTGGCGGCCCTCCTGCTCGGCCTGGCGGGTGTCGCCTCGTGGCGGCTGCGTCGTCGGGTCCGCTCCCGGTTGGGGCTCTTCGTCCGCGAGGCGTCGCGGCGCAACAGGCCCGGGACCCTCGCCGTCGGGACCCTCGCGGTTGCCGGCGCGCTGGTCGTCCTCGGTCCGGTCCTGCCCGACGTCGTGCGGCCACCGGTCGCGGCGCTCGCCATGGGGCTCGTCGTGGCGCTGACCGCCGTGCTGATGGTCTGGGCGGGCGTCGTCCACATCCGTGGCCTGGTGCGCGCGCAGGGCTGAGGGGTGTCGGTCCGACGTCCTAGAGTGACGCCATGCCCACGCTCCAGCTCGGCGGTCACGTCGACAGCACCGATCCCGTCGCCGAGGCCCAGGCGCGCGGCGCCGGCCTCAGCCAGTTCTTCCTCGGCGACCCGCAGAGCTACAAGGGGCCTGTCGTCGCGTACGCCGGGGGCGCGGCCGCGTTGAAGGCCGCCGCCGAGGCGGCGGGCATCGACCTCTACGTGCACGCGCCCTATCCGATCAACGTCGCCTCCCTCAACAACCGGATCCGCATCCCCGGGCGCAAGCTGCTCCAGCAGCACCTGCTGGCCGCCGCCGAGATCGGGGCCAAGGGGGTGGTCGTCCACGGCGGGCACCTCGGCGCCGACGAGGACGCGATGCGGGGCTTCGACAACTGGCGCAAGTGCGTCGACGGCCTCGAGATGCCGGTGCCGCTGCTCATCGAGAACACCGCGGGCGGTGACAACGCCATGGCCCGCCGGCTCGAGGCGATCGCCCGGCTGTGGGACGCGATCGGCGCGGCCGAGGGCGGCGACACCGTCGGCTTCTGCCTCGACACCTGCCACGCCCACGCGGGAGGCAACGAGCTCGCGAGCGTCGTGGACAAGGTCCGCGGTATCACCGGGCGCATCGACCTGGTCCACTGCAACGACTCCCGAGACGACTTCGACTCCGGCGCCGACCGGCACACCAACCTCGGGTCGGGTCACATCGACGGCGGAGACCTCGCGCACGTCGTGCGCGAAGCAGCCGCCCCCGTGGTCGTCGAGACCCCCGGAGGGGTGCAGGGCCAGCGCGACGACATCGACTGGCTGCGCGAGCACGCCGGCTGACCCGGGAGCGGGCCACCGGTCTCGACGGGGTCGGGGAGCACCGGTCCCGGCCGGCGACTCGGGCGGGCCCTCAGACGGCGGCGGACCCGTCGAGCAGGGCCTCGAGGTGGCCCGTGACGCAGTCGGTCGCCTCGACCGGGAGCATGTGGCCGGCGCCGGGGATGACGTCGAGCCGGGCGTGCGGCAGGGCCTCGACGATCGCGCGGGAGTGCCGCGGCGAGGTGAGGCGGTCCTTGTCGCCCACCAGCACCCGCACGGGGGTGGCGCTCAGGGCCTCGAGTGACGCCCGCTCGTCGTGGCCCATCAGGGCGGCGTGGAACCCCCCGAGGGTGGTCAGCCGGGTCGAGGCGACCTGACGCCGTGTGTCCTCCACCGCCTGCGGGTCGGCGACGTCGCCGAAGAGCAGGTGGCGCTGGCCCCTGGTGGTGATGACCCGACCCGCGGGGATCGCCAGGCCCAGGGCCAGGGCTCGCAGTGCGTGCTTCTCGACCGCGGGTCGCCCTCGCGCCATGCCACCGCAGCTCGTCGCGACCAGGGCGACCCCGCGCACGCGCTGGGCGACGGTGTCGGGGTGCAGCCCGGCGTACGCCATGATCGTCATGCCACCCATGGAGTGCCCGGCGAGCACGACCGGCCCGTCGGGAGCCACCGACGCCAGGACGGTGTCGAGGTCGTGTCCGAGACGCCTGATCGTCAGGCCCCTCTCGCGGAGGCGACCACCCGCCAGGGTCGAGCCACCGTGACCGCGCTGGTCCCACGTGACGACGCGCAGGCCGGGGCGCCCGGTCAGGCGCTCGACCACCCGGTCCCACGAGCGGTGCGACAGCGTCCAGCCGTGGCCGAGCACGAGCGTCGTCGGCTCACCACCCCGGGCGCCGGTCCTCCCGGCGTCGTGCACCTGCACGGACAGCAGCGCCCCGTCGTCGGTCAGGACGGTGGCCGTGCGAGCGGGGCGCCGGGTCGTGGTCGTCGTCACCGTCCGGATCTTACCCGGGGTAACCTCCCTCTGCGGGTGACGTGGGTCACGCGCCAGGCGGCGGGGTACGGCGCTTCATACCTGCTGGGGTGGGGGTGCCCGGCCGCGTCCGGACGACGCCGTCTGTGTCGCCCTCTGTGTCGCCCTCGCGCGGGCCCGACCCTAGGGTGGGGTCATGTCGACAGCACTCGTCACCGGCGCGACTGCCGGCATCGGGCTCGAGTTCGCCCGCCAGCTCGCGGAGAAGGGCCACGACATCGTGCTCGTGGCCCGCGACCGGGCCCGTCTCGAGAACGTCTCCGACGACCTGCGCCGCACCTTCGCGGTCGAGACCGAGATCATCGTGGCCGACCTCGCCGACCGCGCGTCGGTGGGCAAGGTGGCCGAGCGGCTCGACGACGACGCCCGGCCGGTCGACCTGCTGGTCAACAACGCCGGCTTCGGCCTGGGGCGGTCGTTCCTGCAGAACGACGTCGAGGTCGAGGAGCGGCTCCTCGACGTGCTGTGCCGGGCCGTGCTCGTCCTGTCGCACGCAGGAGCGAGCGCCATGCGTCGTCGGGGTCACGGCGCCATCGTCAACGTCTCGTCGGTCGCCGGTTTCGCGGCGATGGGCACCTACTCCGCGGCGAAGTCGTGGGTGACGGTCTTCAGTGAGGGTCTGGCCAGCGAGCTGTCCGGCACCGGGGTCACCGTCACCGCCTTGTGCCCGGGCTTCGTGCACACCGAGTTCCACGACCGGGCCCGGCTCAACATGTCGGCCCTGCCCGAGCCGATGTGGCTCGAGGCCCCCGCCCTGGTGCG
>JBBRNQ010000145.1:0-9564 GCA_038230235.1 Actinomycetales bacterium | reverse complement strand
GGCCACGGTCGTCGCGATCACGAGGGGAGGCAGGATCTGGGCCGAGAGGGTGGTGACGAGCCAGGTCGTCACGACAGCGGGCAGGCCGGTGGCGAGGGTCAACGTGGGCACGCGGGTCGCGTGCCAGAGCTGGGCCAGTCCGCGGGCAGCGGTCCAGGGCCCGACCAGCGGTATGAAGAGACCGGGGCCCAGGGCCAGCACGACCAGGATCAGCGGGTACCGCAGGATCGCCGCGTCGGTGAGGTCGTGGTGCAGCACCGCGGCCGCCCACTCGCCGACGACCGTGAGGGTCACGAGGGCCAGGGCCCCCACGACGACGACACCGACCAGCGTCCTGCCGGTGAGACCGCCGGCCACCCGGTCGACGAGGTCGGCCGCAGCCACGCCCCCGGGGCGGCGGCCCCGCCAGGTGACGAGCTGCACGAAGACCGCGCCGGTGAGGCTCAGCGCGAGGAGGGCGCAGGCGGCCTGCGCCGCGGTGGCGAGCCGGTGGACGCGGTCGCTGGGTGCGACGCGCGTCCGGACGACGCCGCGGGCCAGGGCACCGCGGGCGGCCCCCGTCGCACCCCCCGAGCCCACTGAGCCCACTGAGCCCACTGAGCCCACTGAGCCCACTGAGCCCACTGAGCCCACTGAGCCCACTGAACCCGTCGAGCCGCGGATCGCCGAGCCCTTCGGCCGCAGCTGGTCGCTCCAGTGGCGGCCGTCCCAGTAGCGCTCGACATCGGGGCGGGCCGGGTCGGGTCGCCACCCCGCCGGGGCGCCGTACGGGAAGGGCGAACCGCTGGCAGACGGCGCCCCGGGCTGCGGGGAGGGCGACCGGAGAGAGTCATCCACCGGTGGCACGTGCGCAGTGTCGCACCGAGGTCGCACCCTGCGTGGCCGAACGCCGGATTCACCGTGCCGGCACAGGCGAATACCGCGTACCGGCGGACCCTAGGCTGGTGGCATGGTCTCCCCCTCCGCCGCGCTCGCACCCCTGCTCACCTCGGCCATCGCCGCAGCGTTCGGGGACGACCTGCGCGGTGCCGACCCGGTGCTGCGCCCGAGCCAGTTCGCCGACCTGCAGTGCAACGCCGCGCTCGCGCTGGCCAAGCGGGTCGGTGTGCCGCCGCGCGAGGCCGCGGCGAAGATCGTCGCCGCCCTGGCCGGGCTCGACACCGATGGCATGTGCAGCGGGGTCGAGATCAGCGGCCCCGGCTTCATCAACCTCACCCTCGCCGAGGGCTGGATCGCCCGTGCTGTCAACGAGATCGGTGGTGACGACCGTCTCGGGGTCCCGCTGCAGGAGCGCCAGGTCGTGCCGATCGACTACTCCGCGCCCAACGTGGCCAAGGAGATGCACGTCGGCCACCTGCGCACGACGATCGTCGGCGACGCCCTCGCCCGCACCCTGGAGCACCTCGGCCACACCGTGGTCCGGCAGAACCACATCGGCGACTGGGGCACGCCCTTCGGCATGCTCATCGAGCACCTGCTCGACGTCGGTGACGACTCGGCCGAGGCCGCCCTGCTCCAGACCGACCCCAACGCCTTCTACCAGGGCGCCCGCGCGAAGTTCGACGGCGGAGACCCCTTCGCGACGCGCGCCCGGTCACGGGTGGTGGCCCTGCAGGCCGGCGACGCCGACACCCTCGTCATCTGGCACCGGCTGGTCGACCTCTCCAAGGCGTACTTCAACCGGGTCTACTCCACGCTCGACGTCACCCTCGCCGACGCCGACCTGGCGGGCGAGTCGTCGTACAACGACGAGCTGGCCCAGATCTGCGACGAGCTGCAGGCGGCGGGCATCGCCACGTTGTCCGAGGGTGCGCTCTGCGTCTTCCTCGATGGCTACACCGGTCGCGAGGGCAAGCCCGTGCCCCTGATCATCCGCAAGTCCGACGGCGGCTACGGCTACGGCACGACCGACCTCGCGACGATCCGGCACCGGGTGCGCGACCTGCACGCCGACCGGGTGCTCTACGTCATCGGGGCGACCCAGGCGCTGCACCTGTCGATGGTCTGGGACACCGCCCGGAAGGCGGGCTGGCTGCCGCCGGACGTCGAGGTCGTGCACGTGCGCATCGGCAGCGTGCTCGGCACCGACCACAAGATCCTCAAGACCCGCTCGGGCGACTCGATGCGGCTGATGGCCCTGCTCGACGACGCGGTGACCAACGCGCACGCCGTGCTCGACGAGCGGCGGCCCGACCTCGACGGGGCCACCCGTGACGCCATCGCCCCGCAGGTGGGCATCGGTGCCGTGAAGTACGCCGACCTGTCGGTCGCCCACGACAGCGACTACGTCTTCGACCTCGAGCGGATGCTCGCCCTCACCGGCAACACCGGGCCCTACCTGCAGTACGCCGTCACCCGGGTGCGCTCGATCTTCCGTGCGGCCGGGTTGGACGTCGAGGGGGTCGATCGCACCGTCGTGGTCACCGCGCCGGGGGAGCGGGCGCTGGCGGTGGCGCTGCTCAAGTTCGGGGACGTCGTCGCCGCGGTCGGTGACGAGCTCGAGCCACACCGGTTGTGTGGCTACCTCTTCGACCTCGCGCAGACCTACTCGTCCTTCTACGAGGACTGCCCGGTGCTCAAGGCCGAGACCTCCGAGCTGCGCGAGTCGCGGTTGGCCCTGTGTGCCCTTACTCTCCGGGTGATGGTGCAGGGGCTCGCACTGCTGGGCGTGAGGTCACCTGACCAGATGTGACGGAGTGAAGATCCGAATCTGACCATAATCGGGTGATTACGGGCCTACAATCCCATTTGTCAACACCTCCGGATCGGCGGGGGCTCGAGCTTGAGGACCACATGGACACGAACGACGACGTCGCCAGCCGCGAGCCGCTCCGTGTGCGGCCGGTGGCCGACGGGTCCGGTGAGTCCCGTGTCGCGGTCGACCCCAGCCCTGAGGTGAGCCCGGCCCGGGTGGCCGCAGCGCACGGTCTGGGGTTGACCACCTACGGCCAGCCGTCGGGGTGGGCGCACGATGCCTCCGCGCTCGCACTGCTCGGGATGGACGACGACAGGGGGCTCGCGCTCGACCGGCTCATCGGTGCGGCCGTCGTGCCGCAGGACCGGGCCCAGGTGCTGTCGTCGGTGTCGAGCGTCCTGGCGAGCGGCGGCCGGGTGGTCACGTGCTACCGGGTGGCCGGAGTTGCCGATGGCGACCCCGTGCGCTGGATCCAGAGCATTGTCGAGGTCGACCTCGACGCCGGCGGAGAGCTGCAGCGGCTGGTGGCGACCCACGTCGACGTCAGCATGGCGGTCGCGGCGGCCTTCGCGGCCTCCGCGCCCCCTGCTGCATCGACGTCAGCGACGTCCGCGACGGTCGAGCCAGGCGAGGAGCAGGCCCCGCAGGGGGCCGCCAGCTTCCTGCTCGACGAGTGGCGGACGCAGCGGCACAACCTGGTCGAGCTGCTCTCCGAGAAGGAGTCCCGGGAACGGATGCTCCTCGCGGACGCCGTGCACGACCAGCCGATCCAGCTGATCGCCGCCGCGCAGCTGCGGCTGTCGGCTCTGCGACGTCGGCTGGGCCAGGACGGTGGAGCCGAGCCCGGGGAGTGGGGTCCGCGTGTCGTCGACGAGACCGAGCGGGTGAGCTCCATCCTCGGGGCGGCCCTCGAGCGGCTGCGCGGGCTCATCGCGGCCCTCACGCCGCCCGACCTCAGCGACGGGCTCCTGCACGCCATCGGCGAGGTCGCCGAGGCGACCTTCCGCGACACCGGCACGACCGTCAGCTGCACCGGCCCGGCCGCCCTGTCGCTCACCCCGGCGCAGCAGGACGCCGCCATGCGGATCCTGCAGGAGGCGCTGGCCAACGTCCGGCAGCACGCGCAGGCGCGGCGGGTCATCGTCCGCGTCAGCGTCGAGGGTGGACCCGTCGTGCTCACCGTCGAGGACGACGGGGTGGGCAGCCCCGACGTGGAGCCCACCCAGGGACACCTGGGCCTGATGTCCATGTACGCCAGGGCGGCCGACGCCGGAGCCCTGCTGGCGGTCAGCAGCGCCGAGGGCGTCGGCACCAGCGTCGTCCTGCGGTTCCCGCTCGCGGGCTGACCCCTCTCGTCAGCCGGGGCAGGTCGCGGTCGGGTCCCAGGTCGCGGTCCCGGTCGCGGGCGTTCACTCCCGGTCGCGGTCGGTCACTCACGGTCACGGTCGCGGTCACAGCGCACGAGGTCGAGGGCGAAGACGACGTACTGCTGTGCCACCTGCTCGGCGCTGGCCGGGCCGTCGGCCCGGAACCACTGCGACAGCGCGGTGCACATCGTGACGACCGCACGCGCCGCGTCGTGGGGATGTGGCGTCGCGAAGACGCCCGCCGCGACCCCCGCCCGCACGACCTCGTCGACCACCCGCTGCTCGTCGACGCGCAGGGCAGCGACCCGGGCTCGCGCAGCCGGCTCCAGGCTGCGCATCTCGGAGGCCCCTACGAAGCCCAGCTCACGTCGGTGGGTGTGGAAGAGCGCCAGGCACTCGACGACGAGGGCGAAGCGGTCGACCACGCCTCGCCCCTGCGCGAGCGCGGCCACGGTGCGGACCCGCAGGTCGTGCATGGTCAGGTCGAGCAGCGCGACGAGCATCTCCTGCTTGCTGGGGTAGTAGTGGTAGAGGCCCGGCACCGACAGGCCGGCGCGCTCGGCGATGGTGCGCATCGACGCGCCGTGGTAGCCGAACTCGACGAAGGACGACAGCGCACCCGTCAGCGCGGCATCGAGCCGGAGGGGAGGGAAGTCGCGCCAGTCGCCCGGCGCCTGCTCCCCACCGACCACGGCCGGCCCTCGGGTACGGCGCGCCGGGCGTGGCCCACCGGCCGGGGGTGCGGCCCCGAGCAGCCGCTCGACCGGGACGTCGAGCGCCCGGGCGATCCGGGTGAGACGCTCGCTCGAGACACCGGTCTTGCCGGTCTCGATGCCGCTGAGCGTCGCCGGGCTCACCCCGACGAGGTCAGCCAGCTCGCGCAGGGTCCGCTCCCGACCCTGCCGCAGCGCCCGGATGGAGGCTCCGAGCGCGACGCGGTGCCCAGCCGGGGGCTCGCCCGCTGGAGACGGCGCAGCCGCAGCCGGGGTCATTCCCGAACGCTAGCGGGCTCGCGGGGTGCAGGACACGGGGCCACGGCGTGTCGCGCTCCATCCGCGCCCCGACGCCTCTCCACACCTACTGTCTTCAGGAATGCTGAATGCCTGCTGACCGGGCCTCGAGTGAGCGTTCCTCTTGACAGGGCACATCCGGCTGGACAGGCTGGTCATCGACATCCATGACCGAGCACTCGCTCGGTCGGCCACGTCTGCTGCAACGACGCCGCCCACCGGCCCAGGAGGATCCATGTCCGATTCCGCGACCCCCGCGACCACCTCAGTTCCCCCCCTCGGCGAGCTGCTCAAGGACTCCCCGAAGAACTGGGGGAAGTGGGGTGACGACGACGAGGTCGGTGGCCTGAACTACCTTGGTCCGGAGCAGGTGCTGGCCGCGGCCGGGCTCATCCGCACCGGCAAGGTCTTCACCCTCCAGCGGCTGATCGGCGACCCGTTGGGTGACCCGGTCTGGCCGGGGCGCACGCCGGCCGAGCGCACCCAGATCCTCGACGAGTCGACGTGGGACAGTGACGACGCCCCGGCCTACCCCGGCGGTCTGCACTACGCCGACGACAAGATCAACGCCTTCCTCCAGGGCTCGACGCAGTACGACGCCCTCGGGCACGTCTGGTACGACGGGCAGCTGTGGAACGGCTACGACGCGCGCACCACCGTCGGCGGCCTCGACAAGGCGAGCATCGAGCCGATCGCCCAGCGCGGCGTCGTCGGTCGGGCGGTGCTGCTCGACATGGCCCGCTTCCGGGGCAAGACCAACCTCGACTCGGCCGAGACCTACACGCACGAGGACCTGCTCGCCTGCGCGCAGGCTCAGGGCGTCGAGCTGCGCAAGCGCGACATCATCGTCATCCGCACCAACTTCCTCCAGCTCTTCTTCGACCTCGGAGACAAGTTCTACGAGGGCTTCTGCGAGCCGGGGCTGGTCTACAGCCCCGAGCTGGTGCAGTGGTTCGCCGACATGGAGATCCCCAACCTCGTCACGGACACCATCGCCAACGAGGTCACCACCGACCCCAACAACGGGGTCGCCCTCGTGCTGCACAACGCCCTCATGCGCAACCTCGGCGTCACCCTCACCGAGATCGCCGACCTCGAGAAGCTGGCCGACGACTGCGCCGCCGACGGCGTCTACGAGTTCTTCTACGCCGCAGCGCCGCTCAAGGTCGCGCTCGGCAGCGGCTCGCCCGTCAACCCCCTCGCGATCAAGTAGGAAGGCGTCGCGTGAGCGTCTACGACGAGCGCCCCTGGCTGCCCCTCTACGCCGGGGGGCCCGCCGAGCTCACGCCGGAGTTCGCCGACGCCCTGTCGATGTTCGAGGCGGGGCTCGCGGCGGACCCGGACGGGGACGCCGTACGGTACTTCGACGGCGCCCTGACCCGGGCCGAGCTGGGCGAGCAGAGCGACGCCCTGGCGGTGGCCCTGCTCGCCCACGGCTTCCAGCGCGGCGACCGGCTGGCGGTCTACCTGCAGAACGTGCCGCAGTTCGTCGTCTGCCTGCTGGCCACGTGGAAGGCCGGCGGGGTGATGGTCTCGATCAACCCGATGAGCCGGGTGCGTGAGCTGTCGTACCTGCTCAAGGACTCGGGCGCCACGGTCCTCGTGTCGCTCGAGGCGCTCTACGACGAGGTGGCCCGCGAGGTCGTGCCCGACACCGACGTCACGCTCGTGCTCACCACCAGCGAGCTGGAGCACCAGACCCGCCACGACCCGCGCCTCTTCTCCGGCACGAGCCGGGCGGGGCACGAGGGCACGACCGACCTCTCCGAGCTCATCAGCCGGTATGCCGGGCAGTCGCCTCCCGCCGTGTCGCTCGCGCCCGACGACGTCGCCTTCCTCACCTACACCTCCGGCACCACCGGGGTGCCGAAGGGGGCCATGAACACCCACCGCAACGTCGTGTTCACCGCGATGGTCTACCGCGACTGCGCCCGCTTCGCGCCGGGTGGGTCGGTCTTCGGCATCGCGCCGCTCTTCCACATCACGGGCCTCATCGGCCACGTGGCGGTGAGCTTCCTCAGCCCCCTGACGCTGGTGCTGGCCTACCGCTTCGAGCCGGGGGTGGTGCTCGACGCGCTCGTGGAGCACCGCCCCACCTACACGATCGGGGCGATCACCGCATTCAACGCCCTGCTGGCCTCGCCCGACTTCACGCAGGACCACTTCTCCTCCTTCACCTCCGTCTACTCCGGCGGGGCGGCGATCTCCCCGACGGCCGAGAAGGCGTTCCGGGCCGCGACCGGGCGGCAGGTCCACAACGCCTACGGCCTGACCGAGACCACCAGCCCCATGACCCTCACCCCGTTCGGGGCCGACTCACCCGTCGACCCGACGTCCGGGGCGCTCTCGGTCGGCGCGCCGGCTCCCAGCACGGTCGTGCGGATCCAGGACGAGGAGGGGCACGACCTGCCGCTCGGCGAGGTCGGCGAGATCGTCGCCGAAGGCCCCCAGGTCGTCGCCGGCTACTGGGGAAAGCCCGACGAGACGACGGCCAACCTGCCGGGTGGGGCGCTCAAGAGCGGTGACGTCGGCTTCATGAACGAGGGCGGCTGGGTCTTCATCGTCGACCGCAAGAAGGACATGATCAACGCCTCCGGCTACAAGGTCTGGCCGCGTGAGGTCGAGGACGTGCTCGCCGAGCACCCCGCCGTGCGGGAGGCGGCAGTCGTCGGGGTGCCCGACGAGAAGCGCGGTGAGACGGTCAAGGCCTTCGTCAGCCTCAAGGCCGGCGCGTCGGCCTCGCCCGACGAGCTCGTCGCCCACTGCAAGGAGCGGATGGCGGCCTACAAGTACCCCCGTCAGGTCGTCGTCGTCGACGAGCTGCCCAAGACCGTCACCGGCAAGATCCTGCGTCGCGAGCTGCGCGGCTGACGCCTCTCAATACGGACGATTTGCACGTAGAGACGACATCCTCGGTTACTGTGCTCCTGCAGAGCCCAAGATCCTGCGGGAGGATGTGCTAGTGACCGACGACGCCGTGCGCCTCGGGCAAGAGCTCCGGTCGTTGCGTCTCGCGCGGGACATGTCCGGTGGCGCGACCTTCGTGATCGACCCCGACCTGCGGGTGGTCTCCGCCGACGGGCCCGACCTGGCCGAGGCGGGGATCGATGGTGAGGACCTGGTGGGTCGGCGGCTCGACGAGATCCTGTCCTCCGACTCACCCTCGTCCCTGCTCGCGGCCTACAAGTCGGCGCTGGCCGGCCAGGAGGCCGATGTCGAGTTCGTCGAGGAGGCGAGCGGACGTCTCTTCCACGTCGAGGTCCGGCCGCTGCGGGGACCCGATGACGAGGTCGTCGGGGCGGTGGCCCGCTCGGACGACCTGTCGTCGATCCGGGCCCAGCAGACCCACCTCGAGCACATCGCGTCGATGCACGTCGTCGGGGTGTCGACCTACGACGTGCGGTCGGGGTGGCACCACGACGAGTGCGCGCTCGAGCTGCTCGGCATCGACGACCCCGGGCTCGAGGCGGACCAGCTCATCGAGCGGGCCGTCCTCCCCGCCGACCGCGCCGCGCTGGCTGCCAGCTGGGGGCGGATGGCGCAGGAAGGCGGTCGTGAGACCGTGACGTTCCGAGTCCTGGCCGGGAGCGGGTCGGGCGACCCGGTGGGCCCGGAGCGGCGCATCCAGAGCACGGTCGAGGTCCTGGTCGGCAAGGAGGGCCAGCTGCTGCGGGTGGTCTCCACCCATGTCGACGTCACGGCCTCGGTCACGGCCTCGGCCAAGCTCGAGCAGGCCCAGCGCCAGGCCCATGCCGACCGGTTCGCCCTCGTGCGCGACGTCAGCGCGGTGCTCACCTCGTCGATGCTCCCGGTGGCCGACCTCCTCAAGGCGATCCTCGACGTCGCCGTCGCGGCGCTCGGCGGAGGGGCCTGGTTCGCTGAGACGTCGCCCGACGGTCTGAGCTTCGCGCACGTCGCGGTGAGCGCCGAGGATCCCGGAACGGCTGAGCGGCTGGCGGAGCTGTGGGCCGACCCGTCGGCGCGACCGATGCCGGACCTGCCCCTGCTGCGCGCGGTCCTCGCGAGCGGCGAGCCGGCCACCAGCATCGACGACCCCGGGTGGGTCGCCCGGTTCGAGGCGCAAGCGGGCCAGCCCCCCGCGGTCGGCATACGTCACTTCATCATCGTGCCGGTGCGCAGCCACGCGAGGGTGGTCGGGCTGCTCAGCCTGCTGCGCACCGACGAGACCAAGCCCTACGGGCGTGACGACCTCGACCTGGCCCAGATCCTCGCCGACCGCGCAGGTGCCGCGATCGCGGCCGAGCTGGCCCTCCTGTCAGCGACGAGGGAGCGTGACCGTCGCCTGGCGACGAACCTGCTCCTCGAGGACGCGCGCATCCAGCGCCACCGCCTGGTGGAGCGACTCTCGGCGACCGAGTCGCGCGAGCGCAGGCTGCTCGCCGAAGCCGTGCACGACGAGCCGATCCAGCTGATCGCCGCGGCCCGGCTGCGGGTGATGGCGCTGCAGCGACGATTCGACCTGGAACGCGGG
>JBBRNQ010000144.1:0-9592 GCA_038230235.1 Actinomycetales bacterium | reverse complement strand
TCGTCGAGCGCGGGTTCAACACGTTCAAGCAGTGGCGGGCCCTGGCCACTCGCTACGACAAGCTCGCCCTGACCTACCGCGCCGGGGTCCTCCTCCGCGCGGTCGTCCTCTGGCTCCAAGCATCTGGAGACACGCCCTAGCCGACCCGGTAGGCCAGCGTCGCGGTGTAGAGCGCGCCGTCGACCGCGGCGAGCTGCAGGGTCACCTCCCAGCGGCCGGGGGCGGGGACCGAGATGAGCACGTCGTCGACGACCCCGCCTGGCGTCACCGCCATCGGCTGGGTGAGCGGGCCGATCCCGACGTCGGTGTTGACGAACGAGCTGCTCGCCGACCTGAGGCGGATGGTCGCACCGTCGGCGGTCACGACCTGCACCGACATCCCCTCGTAGCCCGGGGTCGTCGGCCGGATGACGACGGCGACGCGACCCTGCTGAGCGGCCGGGCCGCCGCCGGGGACGGTGGTGGAGAAGGTCGGTCGGTAGTCGTCCCGAGCCGGGACGGTCGAGGTCAACACCGCCGCGAGCGCGAGGACGGCGACCCCGAGGCCGGCCTCGACGGTCACCGAAGCCGCCGGCGTGCGTCCACTGCGGGCGATCCGGCGTCGGCTGCCGAGCGCCAGGACCAACATGAGCGCCAGCCCGGCGACCTTGGCGAGCAGGATCCCGCCGTACGTCGTCCCCGTCAGGGCCGCCCACCCCCCCACCTCACGGACGCCTTGGGCGACTCCCGTGACGACGAGGACCCCCACCGCCGTCGCCGCCACACCCGACCATCGGCGCAGCACCGGAGCGAGCGCGTCGGCCCCGGGGCCGCGGTCGGGCCGGCGCAGCACGACGGTCAGGACGAGGAGCCCGCCGACCCAGACCCCCGCAGCCGCGAGGTGCGCCGCGTCGACAGTGGACCAGAGCAGGACCAGGCCGCCCTGACCGGCGTGGCCGGCGAAGCTGAAGGACTCGAGCAGGAGCAGCGCGAGCCCTGCGAGGTCGAACCGTCCAGGACCGGAGCTGCGGCGTCGGACGGACCACCACACCACCGCGCACCCGGCGAGGGCCACCAGCCGCAGCAGGAGGAGCCGGCCGTAGGTGGTGGCGAGGGTGGTCCCGAGCAGGGAGACGTCACCGGCGGCGCTCAGGGGGAGGGTCCCGCCGTACGGGCCCTCGAGGACGGCCAGCCCGACGGTGCTGACGACGGTCACCCACCACGCTCCGGCGAGGAGGCGGCGGCACGAGCGCCGGGTCAGTCCTGGCGGCCAGAGGACGGCCAGGAAGAAGCCCGCGCCCATCAGCAGACCGGAGCCCAGGAGCGCTGCGAACTGGAGGAACCCGTGCACGGCCGTGACGAGCGGGTCCGAGGCCGACGTGGTGGCCGTGAGGGGGGCGGCGGGGACGCCGACACCGAACGTGAAGCTCCCGGACACCGGGTGGCTGTCGTCCGAGACGACGCGCCAGATGACGCGGTAGGAGCCCTGGGGGAGGGGGACCACCAGGGGCACGCCGACCTGCTCGCCCTTGCCACCCGGGTGCCCGACCGGGCCCGCAGTGACCTCGTTGCCCGTGGCGTCGAGGACCCGGATGGACTGCCTCGTGAGGCTCACCCCCTCGTCGAAGTCCAGGACGACGGACGTCGGGGGGGCCGCCTGCTCGCTGCCCTGGGCCGGGCTCGTGGACTCGAGGGTGGCGTGGGCCGACGCCGGTCCGGCGCTGAGCACGATGAGGGTCAGGGCCGTCAGCCCTGTGAGTGTCGTCAGCGCGGCCAGCGTCGCCAAGGTCGCCAGTGCGGTCGAGGCGACGACCCTGCCGGCCGACGACGCCCCGTTCCGCCCCGACGCGCTCAGGGTTGATCTCATGACGAGCGGGGCAAGGTCACCTCGACCCGCTGGCGGGAGACGGGCGGCAGACACGCGGCGCGGCTGCACGCGGCGTAGGTGACCAGGACCTCCCCTGCCCCCGAGGGCCCGACCCGCACCGGCTGACGGAGGGTCACCGGACCGTCCGGGTAGACCGGCAGCGGGTCGGCGACGCCGTCGAGGTGCAGGGACACGGGGGCAGCGTCGGCCGTCGCAGGCCCGACGGCCGTCAGGGCACCGCTCACCTGCAGGGTGGTCGGGCGGCCGATCCCGTCCATGCCGGCCTCCGGCAGGTCGATGCTGTAGAGGTGGAACCCGGCCCGGGTCGGGGTGAACTCGGCGCTGAGGACCGGGTTCTGGGCGTTGGTGGTCACCCAGCGAAGGGTGACGGCGACACCGTTCTCGCGCAGCGAGCCTGCCACCGGGGAGGAACGAGTCGAAGGCGGGGGTCCCGCGCCGACCTCGGCCGAGCAACCCGTCGCGATGCTGACGGTGGCCACCGCCCCCGCGATGGTGCCCCGTGCCCGCCGCAGCCCTGCCTTGCGCAGCCCTGCCCTGCCCACTGCCACCGGACGCCGGGGGGACCCCGTCACCGCCACGAGCGGACGAGGACGTCGAGGGCCAGGAACAGGAAGAGCGCGCTGAGGTAGCTGATCGACCAGTGGAAGACCCGCATCGGTCTGGCCTTCTCACCGCGCGCCACCTGGGCGCGCAACCGTCCCACCTCACGCAGGAACCCGGCTCCGAGGAGGGCGGCCGCGGCGGGGTACAGCAGGCCGGTGTGGGCGACGGGCCACAGGAGTAGGGAGGTGGCGACGGTGAGCCAGGTGTAGGTGGCCATGCGGTGGGTCACGACCTCGGGGGTGGCGACGACGGGCAGCATGGGGACCCCTGCTGCCGCGTAGTCCTCCCGGAAGCGCATCGCCAACGCCCAGAAGTGCGGTGGCGTCCAGAAGAAGACGATGCCGAACAGCACGAACGGTGCGAGCGACAGCCGACCGGTCACGGCTGCCCAGCCGATGAGGGTCGGCATGCACCCGGCGCTGCCGCCCCACACGATGTTGGAGGAGGTGCGACGTTTGAGCAGGAGGGTGTAGCCGACGACGTACATGACGATCGCCCCTGCGGTGAGGGCCGCTGCCAGGGCGTTGGTCGTGAGCCACAGCAGACCGACGGCGACGATGCCGAGCACCGTGCCGAAGACCAGCGCGCCGATGGGGGAGACGTCGCTGCCGTTGAGCGGGCGGCGGGCGGTCCTCCTCATGACCGCGTCGATGTCGCGGTCGAGGAAGCAGTTGAGCGCGTTGGCACCCCCGGCCGCTGCCGTGCCACCGACCATCGTGGCGATGACGACCCGGGTGTCCGGCCACCGCCCCGCAGCCAGGAGCATGGCCGGCAGCGTCGTCACGAGCAGCAGCTCGATGATCCTCGGCTTGGTCAGGGCGACGTAGGCCCCGACCGTCGACCTCAGGGCGTGCAGCGCGGACGTCGCGTCCACGCCACCGGACGGGGGTGCCGTCATCGCCGTCGGGGGGCGGCGTTCGAGGTCGGTCACGAGACACCGACCTGGCTCAGCAGGGCGCCGAGCTGGTCGGCGGTCGCCTGTCCGACGACCCGGGCAGCGACCCGACCCTGTCGGTCCACGACGAGGCAGCCGGGCACGGCGTCGGGCAACCAGGCCGAGAGGCTGGCCAGGAGCGCGCCGCTGTCAACGAGGTGCGGATAGCCGGAGTCGGCCTTCCTGACGAGCTCTGTCGCGGCAGTGGCGCTGTCGCGTTCGTCAAGGCCGACGAAGCGCACCGTCGCCGGGTCTTGCGCCTTCGCGAAGGCGGCGACGTGGGGCAGCTCGGCCTGGCATGGTTCGCACCACGACGCCCAGACCGTGAGGATGACGACGTGCCCGCGCAGGGTCGACGTCGAGAGCGTGGTGCCGGACAAGGTGAGTCCCTTCAGGACAGGCAGGGGTGAGCGCTTGCTCACGGCGTACTCGGTCACCCCCATCGGGTAGGCCGGGCTCTGGGTGGGTGCGGGCCAGGCGTTCGACACCGTCGTCACCGGCGCGACCGCGACGGCCTGGCCGGTGGAGCAGCCGCCCAACGGGGCCGTGGCCGCGATGAGCAGGGAGGCGGCTGTGCCGCCCCAGAGCGCGGCCGGGCCCATCAGGTGCCCAGGTGCTGACCAGCCGCGGTGAAGGAGGTCGTCGTGGCCGTGATCACCGCCGAGACCAGGACCCAGGTCCACCAGTAGCCCACCAGCCTGACGTGCCACCGGTCGGTGGCGAACTTGCCCAGGCGGGCGCGGTTCCAGACGCCGATGCCGATGAAGAGGGTCAGGATCAGGTGGAAGACGTGGTAGCCCGAGAGAGCCATCCACGACGACGCGTAGGCGCCGTCCGCGGCCCTGAACCCCACCGTGAGCATCTGGTCCACCTGCAGGACCAGGTCGACGACGAGCAGGAGGGTGGCGACGAGCAGGCCGACGGTGAGGCGGGCGTCGTCGGCCGGGTCGGTCTGGGCCCAGCGGTAGGCCACCCAGCTGAGCGCCACCACGGCGGCGATCACCCAACCGGAGCCGACGCTCGCCACGTGCCACGTCGCGTCCGACGGGATCCACCCTCCCTCGGTGTCGAGCCCACGCAGGTAGAGGTAGGTGAAGACGAGGGACAGGACGAAGGCGACGTCGCCGACGATGAGGAGGATGACGCCGAGCTTCTGGCGGTCGCCGACGACCTCGGGGTCCTCGGCGTGGCCGGTCGACGGCGAGTACGTGACCGTACTCATATCCGGTTGTCCTTCGCCGTGCCGTGCGACGGGCCGGCCGGTCCGCGACTGGGCCCGGCGAGCTCGAAGTCCGACCTGGTGGGGCCGCCGTCATCGTCGTGCCGCTCGTCCTCCCCGTAGCCGTAGAAGTCGGAGGTCACCACGGGCAGGACGAGGAAGTTCTCCAGCGGGACCGGCGTCGGCACCTGCCACTCCAGGGTGCGCGAACCCCAGGGATTGGCGCCGGCCTCGACTCCGTGCCTCCAGGAGTGGATGACGGCATAGAGGAAGACGAGCATGCCGAGGCCGATGGTGTAGGCGCCCATCGTCGACACCAGGTTGCCGGTGTGGAACATCGTCGAGGGGTCGGACACCCGCCGTGGTTGACCGGCCATCCCGACGGCGAACATCCCCATGAAGGTGACCTGGAAGCCCAGCTGGGCCACCCAGAACCCGATGGCGCCCCATCGCTCGTCGAGGATCCGCCCGGTCATCTTCGGGAACCAGAACGCCAGCGCTCCCAGCGCGCCGGTCAGGCCGGCCCCCATGAGCGTGTAGTGGAAGTGCGCGGTGACGAACATCGAGCCGTGCATGGCCTGGTCGACCGGGACGTCCGACAGGTAGATGCCGGTGATGCCGCCGATGGTGAAGTTCCACAGCACCGCGTAGACCGCCATCACCGGCAGTCGCATCCACACCCGGCCGCGCCACAGCGTGCCGAGGAGCACGAGGAAGAGTAGCCCCGTCGGGATGGAGATCAGCTCGGTGGTCACCATGAAGGGGCCCGCCAGCGCTGGTGCCCACCCGGAGATGTACATGTGGTGCGCCCAGACGAAGAGGCTCAACCCGACGATGCCGAAGATCCCGAGCACCGCGGCCCGGAAGCTGAAGAGCGGACGCCGGGTGAAGACGGGGGTCATCTCGAGGAGGGCGATCAGCGGGGGCAGGAGGATGACGTAGACCTCGGGGTGGCCCATCAGCCAGAAGAGGTTGGTGTAGAGCCAGGGGTTCCCGCCACTCGCGGCCACGAAGAACGTGGCGCCCATCGAGCGGTCCATCGCCATGAGGATCATCGCGACCATGAACATCGGGAAGGCGACGAGCCCGAGGGCCACGCTGGTCACCGTGCCGAAGACGAAGATCGGGGTGCGGTTCCACGTCATCCCGCGGGCCCTCATCTTGACCACCGTCGTCGTGATGTTCATGCCGGCAACCCCGGTGGACACGGCGAAGATGACGATCGCCATGAGGAACGCGTCCATCCCGAGGGGAGCCTGGTCTGCCAGCGGCTGGTAGGCCGACCACCCGGTGGGGATGCCACCGAGGACGAAGGCCGACAGCAGGACGGGGACCGCCGCGAACAACAGCCAGAAGCTGAGGGCGTTGAGCCGCGGGAAGGCCATGTCGCGAGCGCCGATCATGATCGGCACGATGAAGTTGCCGAACGGTCCACTCACCATGACGATGGTCGCGATCACCATGATGATGCCGTGCAGCCCGACGAGGGAGTTGTACTGCAGCGGGCCGATGAAGGTCTGGCCGGGGTTGATGAGGTTGGTCCGGATGAGCATGGCCAGGATGCCGCCGACGCCGAGCAGGACCATCGTCATGATGAGGTACTGGATGCCGACCACCTTGTGGTCGGTGGTGAACTTGAAGTAGCGCCACGTGCCGGCGTCCTTGCCGGCGAGGTACTCCTCGTCGCCGTGCGTGAGGTCGTGCCCGAGCAGCCAGCGGAACGGACCGATGAAGGCGCCGACGCCGACGAGGAAACCGATGGCCCACCCGGCCATCGAGATGAGCGCGACGCTGTCGTTCTTGTGGCTGCCGTCGGTCGGGTCGGGCAGGAGCCAGGCGGCGAGGTAGTGGCTGGCCACAGCCAGCAGCACCCCGACGACCACCCCCGTGATGACGTTGAGTCGACGGATCAGGCCGCCCGGCGCGGGTGCCGCCGCAGGAGCCAAGGGGCGGTCGAGCGTCGCGGTCATCGCGACTTCCCTTCTCGTGGTTGCGAACTCATGAGGCGGCCTTCTCGGTCGAGGCGAGCCAGTCGGCGTAGTCCGCCTGGCTCACCACGTGGACCGTGGTCTGCATGTAGGCGTGGTAGACACCGCACAGCTCGGCACACCGGATCGTGAAGACACCGGTCTTGAAGGGTGTGACGGTCGCGGTGGTGGTCTCGCCCGGGTTGGCGTCGATCTTGACGCCCATCTCGACGATCCAGAAGGAGTGCACGACGTCCTTGGAGCTGACGCGGAAGAGGACGCGCTGCCCGACGGGCAGGTAGGGAGTGTCGGTGACCTGGTGCCCGTCGGGGTAGCTGAAGCTCCAGACCCACTGCTGTCCGGTCACGTCGACCACGACGGGGGGCGTCGCCGAGTCCGCCTCGCTCGGCCCCGGCACGATGACCACGAGACCCCAGATCAGCAGGACGAGACAGAGCACGGCCGAGCCGAGGACCCACGCAGCCTCGAGCCGCGTGTTCCCGCGGACGGGGTGGTCGGTCGCCGGCGGCGGCTCCGTACCCCGGTGTCGCCAGACGACGATGCTGTAGGTGCAGATGGCGAACACCATGGCCGCGACAGGGGCCGCGAGCAGGGTGAACGACGTGAAGGTCGTCTCGATCTCCTGCATCGTCGACGATGCCGGATCACCCATGAGCCGGTAGGGGACGATGAGCGCGAAGACCACCAGCAGGGCGGTGTAGGCCGCCCAGATCACCAGGATCGTCGAGATGGGCGGGCGGAGCCATCCGGGACGCGCACCGTCGTCGTCGGACGACGGTGGGGCAGGGGGCTTGGTCTCGGTGATCGTCATGCGCCTCTCCTCCTCATTGGGCCGCTCCGCACGTCAGGCCGAGCCCGCGACGGTGACGGTGCCTTCCATGTAGGTCTGCGTCGCCATCGCCCCGCCGAAGTCCGCATAGCTCTCGCCGCAAGGGAATTCGCAGTTGAAGACGTATGTGCCCGGGCCCTTGGTCATGAACGAGAAGGTGATGACGTGGGGCTTGGGATAGCCGTTGTCGAGGGCGGGGGCGTCGTCGGGGACCCCTGGCAGCGGCACCGAGACGAAGAGGGGGTCCTGCCCGGTGACGTTGCTGTGCAGGGTGAAGGTGTGGCCGATGTGCAGAGGGTCGACCGCCTTGACGACTTTCCCGTCCACCGTCTCGGTGCCGTCGACGGTGCCGTGGACCTGGGCGAAGTAGTGGTCCGTGATCTCCTCACCCGTGTCGTACTGGGAGATGGTGACGGTCACGAGGGAGTGTGCCGGGACCGAGAGGTTGGTCGATGGCCCGTAGCTCACCCAGTCCGGGTGTGCCCCACCGTCTTTGCCGTGTGGCCCGGCCAGGCTGTCAGGCCACGTGTCCAGGGCGAGGAAGGCATGGGGCATCGTCCCCTCGGGGGTCGTTGCAACACCCCTGACGCTGGCCTCCAGGAGCGGTGACCTCGGAGTGTCGTGGGATAGAGCCGTTCCGGCCGCACCGACGGCCATCACACCGCCGAGGACTGTGGCGGCCAAGCCGATCATCGCGTGCATGGAGATCCCGCACCTCTGCCAGCAGGCCGCGACATCTGCATAGTCGTGGCTGTGAGGTCACTGTCATCCCTGCGTTAAGGGGGGGTCAAGGGCTGCCCGGGCCACCACCCCGAAGTGTCATTTGGTTGTCATGCGAAACGACCCGGTTGTGGCCGTTTAGGCACCGCAGGGAGACCCTGCCCCAGGTGTACGTTCCGAGAGTGCACGAGGCGGTGTGGTTCCTTTCCCAGTGGGCGATCGCCCCAGCTCCCACGGTCGCCCTGGTCCTGGGTGAGCTGGCCTACGTCAGCGCTGTCCGGCGGGTCGGCCGCCGTTACCCGGCCACCAGCTGGCCACGGTCGCGGACGTGGTGCTTCCTGGCGGGGCTCGGGCTGATCTTCCTCGTCGTCGACGGCCCGGTGGGGGCCCTCGACAGCACCTTCTTCTGGGCCCACATGGTCCAGCACATGACGATCATGATGGTCGCAGCACCCTTGCTCCTCATGGGGGCTCCGGTTCTGCTGGCCCTGCGGGTGAGCCCCCGTCCGCGTCGCCGGCCGCTCGTCGCCGTTCTGCGCAGCCGTCCCGTCCGGGTGCTGACGAACCCGTTCCTCACGTGGGGCCTCTTCGCCGCCACGATGCTCGGCACGCACTTCACGCCCTTCTACAACTACGCGCTCACGCACCCGGTCGTCCACGACTACGTCGAGCACCCCCTGTACCTCACGGTCGCCCTGGTCTACTTCTACCCGCTCGTCGGCGACAACCCCCTCCCGCACGGTCCTTCGCCACTGGCGAAGGTGGTCTCGCTCATCGCCCAGATGGGTCCGGAGAGCATGACCGGCTTCTTCCTCTACACGGCACCGACGGTCCTCTACCCCGCGTACGAGACGTCGTACCGACCGACCGGCCCGGGGCCGTTGGCCGACCAGCAGCTGGGCGGGGCCCTGATGTGGTGCGGTGGCATGGTCATCGGGGCCGTCTGGATCGCCATGGCCGTCGCCAGCTGGCTCAAGGCGGAGTCGCGGGCGGCCGGCCGTCTCGACCGTCAGCTCGCCACCGACCTCACGCGTCCGGTGGCCCGATGACGTCCGGGGCTGGCCGGGTCCGCCGTCTGAACGCTGCGGCTCTCCTGGGGGTACCGGTGTGTCTGGTCGCCGGCGGTTTCGAGCTGTCGCGCGCCCTGCAGGGCAACGTGTTGAGCTGGGTGTACGCCGTGGAGTGGCCGTTCGTGGCTGCTTACCTCGTGTTCATGTGGAGGAAGCTCGTCCGCGAGCACCGCGGCCTTCCTGCACCTCCCCGGGAGCCACACCCAGACAGAGCGGGCCAGCGGAGCGAGGACGCGGCGAGCGATGATCCCGGCCTGCTGGCCTGGCAGGACTACCTCGCCCGCCTCAACGCCACCCAGCCGCCCGGTGGTCCACCCGACAGGGGACGCCGGTGAGGCCGAGGCGGCGAGCGCGCCCCACCG
>JBBRNQ010000143.1:0-9748 GCA_038230235.1 Actinomycetales bacterium | reverse complement strand
TCCGTTGATGTTTAGCACCACACAACCCACAGGCCATGCAGAAACTGAAACCCATGAAGGGTCGTCAAACTGACCGAGAGCGAACAACCAGCTGCCAGACCCCGAAAGGCCCAGCCAAAAGTTGTTCGTTGACAATCAAAGGATAATCACCACGAGATCAGACCCACAAAAGGCCCCACCCCGCGACGAGGTAATTGGCATCGATTTTTGACACGCTGTTGAGTTCTCAAGGATCAGACGCACACCATCAACCCACCCTCAACGAGGACGAACATCCGGGGCAACCAATCGGTACTACCACCAGCCTGCATCTTGGTCGTGCGGTCCGCGACCCGTCCTTCAGGACGGCCGGACCACCCGCACTTGGCTCTCGGCTGGAAGCCCCACACTAGCAGGCCTTGCGGCCTGTTCCAACCGCCGTCAGGCGGTCTGGTGGAACCCTGTCAGTCGTGCGACGGCGGAGCGGCCTGCTTCGGGGGACCTGAGTCCACCCCGTGGTGTCCGTTCCTCCCTCTCGGGCTGACTCCGTAACTCTAGACGGAGGGCGGCTCCACGCCAAATCCTCCAGCCCGACGGACCGCAGGAGTATGAGTTCGGTTGCTGGACAGGCGAACTGGCCGATGGTCCCACTCAACTGTCCCGAGGGCCCGGGCGCCAGCTTCGAGTCCCCACGCCGTACGTGGACACCGACCGGCACCCATCGCCCCTCGATGCACCCAGCGGCCTCAGCGCAACCGGGCCGCCGCCAGCGCCTTTCGCCCGCGCTTGAGCAGCGCGACGCGGCCGTGGAGGAAGTCCGAGGCGACGAGCAGCTGCTCGGGGTCGGCGACCTTGACGTTGTTGACCGAGGCTCCCCCGTCACCGATCGCCCGGCGGGCCGCGTTGCGTGAGTCGACGAGTCCGACGGCAACCAGCGCGTCGACCACGCTGGTGCCGACTGCCACGTCGGCTCCGGGCAGCTCACCCGTCGCGTCGGCCAGCGTGCCGGCGTCGAGGGCGTGCACGTCACCCTTGCCGAAGAGCGCCTCAGAGGCTGCCTGCACGGCCGCCGTGGCAGCGGCGCCGTGGACCAGCGTCGTGATGTCGGCGGCCAGGGCCCGCTGCGCCTCACGACGGAACGGCGCCTCCCGCATCGCCACCTCGAGCTGCACCACCTGCTCCTGCGTGCGGTCGGAGAACACCTTGAGCAGGCGGACGACGGAGGCGTCCTCGATGTTGAGGAAGTACTGGTAGAAGGCGTAGGGGCTGGTCATGTCGGCCGACAGCCACACCGCGTTGCCCTCGGACTTGCCGAACTTCACCCCCGAGGAGTCCTCGAGCAGCGGCGTCGACAGCGCGTGGACGCTGGCCCCCTCGGCCCGGTGCACGAGGTCGACTCCCGCGGTGATGTTGCCCCACTGGTCGCTCCCCCCCGTCTGCAGCGTGCACCCGTGCGCGCGGTAGAGCTCGAGGTAGTCCAGCGCCTGCAGCAGCTGGTAGCTGAACTCAGTGAACGAGATCCCCTGCTCGCTGGCCAGCCTGGTCGCGATGGCGTCCTTCCTGACCATCTGGTTGACACGGAAGTGCTTGCCGACGTCGCGGAGGAAGTCGATCGCCGACATCGGGGCGGTCCAGTCGAGGTTGTCGACCAGCAGGGCGGCGTTCTCCCCGTCGAAGTCGAGGAAGGGACGCACGAGGTCCTTGATCCGGGCGACGTCGGCCGCGGTCTGCTCCTTCGACTTCAGCACCCGCTCGCTCGTCGGCTTGGGGTCGCCGATCAGCCCGGTCGACCCTCCGACCAGGCAGATGACCCGGTGCCCGGCCCGCTGGAGGTGGCGCAGCACCACCAGCTGCACGAGGTTGCCGAAGTGCAGCGAGGGAGCCGTGGGGTCGAAGCCGCAGTAGACCGTGAGGGGTCCGTCGGTAAGGGCCTGGCGCAACGCGACCTCGTCGGTGGACTGCGCCACCAACCCCCGCCAGTGCAGCTCGTCGAGGATGGTGCTCACGGTGCTCGGACCTCCGTCGTCGGGCGCGACCGGGGTGGTCACGGCTCCACGCCCCAGCCTGCCCTACCCGGGGTCGGGCCGGGCACGGGGTTTCGCCGCGCGGTACGCCGACACCGTCGGCTCGCCGTCGAGCCAGAACCTCCAGGGGTACGACGCCGCGTCACCCCCGGCCCCGGACACCCCCACCCGCGGTCCGGACCTCACCCGACCGGGGACGCTACCCGCCCAAGGCCCCCGCAGGACGAGCTCCGCCCCCGCCACGCACAGGTCCGCGCCCGAGAGGCTGCCGTCGACCGCGAGGGCCGAGGCGAGGCGAGCCGGGCCGCGGCACCAGTCGCGCGGCGGCACGCCGGGGCGTCGTACGGCGGCCTGGTCGTGGCCGTCGACCACCTCACCGGCCCGCAGCAGCACCGCCTCGGCCCGCCCGGCGGGTCCGGTCACGAGGTTGAGGCACCAGTGCATGCCGTAGGTGAAGTAGACGTACGCCACTCCCCCGACGCCGAACATGGGCGCCGTACGGGGAGTCGGCCCACGGAAGGCGTGCGACCCCGGGTCACTCCCCTGCCCGCCGTACGCCTCGACCTCGGTCAGCCGCACCGTCACCCCGGCGTGGGCGACGGTGCACCCGAGGAGGGCAGGCGCGACGGTGAGCACATCACCGGTGAGGAAGCGCCGTCCGAGGGCGCGGGGCATCAGGCGCCGCGGTGCAGCGGTGTCGTGAAGCCCCGAGCCGCGGTGGCGGCCTCGGTCGCCCGGACGAGCTGCTCGCGAACGCGCACCGGCGCCGTGCCGCCCACGGCGTCGCGGGAGGCCAGCGAGCCCTCGACGCTGAGCACCTCGCGCACGCCGGGGGTCAGGTGCGGGCTGATGGCGGCCAGGTCGGTGTCGCTGAGGTCCCACAGCTCGACGCCCCGCTCCTCGCAGACGCGGACGCAGGCGCCGGCCAGCTCGTGGGCGACCCGGAAGGGCACCCCCTCGCGGACCAGCCACTCGGCGACGTCGGTGGCCAGCGCGAAGCCCTGCGGGGCCAGCGAGCTGAGGCGGTCGGTGTGGAAGGTGAGGGTCGCCACCATGCCGGCGAAGGCGGGCAGGAGCACCTCGAGGGTGTCGACGGCGTCGAAGACCGGCTCCTTGTCCTCCTGCAGGTCGCGGTTGTAGGCCAGCGGGAGCGCCTTGAGGGTGGTGAGCAACCCCGCGAGGTCGCCGACCAGGCGACCCGCCTTGCCGCGGGCGAGCTCGGCGACGTCGGGGTTCTTCTTCTGGGGCATGATGCTCGACCCGGTCGAGTACGCGTCGTCGAGGGTGACGTAGGAGAACTCCTTCGTGGCCCAGATGACGACCTCCTCCGCCAGCCGCGAGACGTCGACGGCGATCATCGCTGCGACGAAGGCGAACTCGGCGGCGACGTCGCGGCTCGCCGTACCGTCGATGGAGTTGTCGACCGAGCGCGAGAAGCCGAGCTCGGCAGCGACGGCCTGCGGGTCGAGTCCCAGCGAGCTGCCGGCGAGGGCGCCCGAGCCGTACGGCGAGACGTCGGCCCGCGCGTCCCAGTCGCGCAGGCGCTCCACGTCACGCAGCAGCGGCCACGCGTGGGCCAGCAGGTGGTGGGCCAGCAGCACCGGCTGGGCGTGCTGCAGGTGGGTGCGACCGGGCATGGGCACGGCGGCGTGAGCTGTTGCCTGGGCAATGATCGCGTCGACGACGTCGAGCACGAGACCGGCGACGGTGCGGGCCTCGTCGCGCAGGTACATGCGCAGCAGGGTGGCGATCTGGTCGTTGCGCGACCGACCGGCCCGCAGTCGGCCGCCGACGTCGGCACCGGCCCGCTCGACGAGACCGCGCTCCAGCGCCGTGTGCACGTCCTCGTCGTCGACCCCCGGGGTGAACGCCCCGCTGACGACGTCGGCGTCGAGGGCGTCCAGCCCGGTGAGCATCGCGACGAGGGTGTCGTCGTCGAGCAGGCCGGCCCGGTGCAGGACCCGGGCGTGGGCCCGGGAGCCGGCGAGGTCGTGGCGGGCGAGCCGCCAGTCGAAGTGGGTGCTCTTCGACAGGGCGGCGAGCGCCTGGGCCGGTCCACCGGAGAACCGCCCACCCCACAGGCTGGCGCTCGGCGCGGCGACGGGGCTGGCGTGCTCGTCGGTCATGACGGATGTCCTTCTCGTGGAGGGTCGCTCGGCTGCTGGGGTGGTCGGTCGGGGTGCGTCACTCGGCCGCGAGAGCCAGCAGCCGACCGGCGACCGCCTTCGCCGTCGCCGACGAGGGGGTGATGACGAGGATGGTGTCGTCGCCCGCGATCGTGCCGACGACGTCCGTCACCTGGGACTGGTCGAGGCACGAGGCGAGGTAGCCAGCTGCCCCGGGAGGGGTGCGGAGCACCACCTGGTTGGTGCACGGCGAGGCACTGACCAGCAGCTCCTCGACCGCCCGACGCAGGCGGGCCGGCAGCTGCTCGCCTCCGCTGCCCGTGGGGAGGGCCCCGTCCGGGCCGGGCACGGCGTAGACGAGGGTGCGGCCCCGACGCACCCGCACCGCACCGAGCTCGACGAGGTCGCGCGAGAGGGTGGCCTGGGTGACGTCGACCCCCTGCGCAGCGAGCAGCGTGAGCAGGTCTCCCTGCGAGCGCACCTCGTGCCGCCCCAGGAGGTCGGCGACACGTGACTGGCGGGTCGCGCGGGTCGTGCTCACGCCGGCTGCGCGCCGTCGAGGATCTCGGGGAGCGCGGCGAGGAACGAGGCGACCTCGTCGGCGCCGAGGACCAGCGGGGGCGCTAGCCGCAGCGCGTCTGGCGCCACCGCGTTGACGAGGAAGCCTGCCTCGCGGGCCCGCGCCATCGCCGACGCTGCCACCGGCTCGGTCAGGGTGATCGCGAGGAGCAGCCCCCGGCCGCGCACCCCGGCGATCCGCGGGTGGCCCAGCGCGAGCACACCGTCGCGAAGCACCTCACCCGTCTGCGCGGCATGCGCGAGCAGCCCGTCGGACTCGATGGTCCGGATCGTCGCGAGCCCCGCGGCGCAGGCCAGGGGGTTGCCTCCGAAGGTCGAGCCGTGCTGGCCGCCCAGCAGCATCCCGGTCACCCGGGGGCCGTAGGTCACCAGGGCACCGATCGGCACGCCACCGGCGAGGCCCTTGGCCAGGGTCACCGCGTCGGGCACGACGTCGGTGGCGTGGTGGGCCAGCCACTGGCCGGTGCGGCCCATGCCGCACTGGATCTCGTCGAGCACGAGCAGAGCCCCAGCCTGAGTCGTCAGGTCACGGGCCAGCCGCAGGTAGGCGGGGTCGAGGGTGATGACGCCGGCCTCACCCTGGATCGGCTCCAGCAGGACCGCCGCGAGGTCGTCGCCGAGCTCGGCGACCGTGGCGCGCAGGGCGTCGGCGTCGCCGTACGGGACGTGGACGACGCCGGGGACGAGCGGCTCGAAGGGGGTCCGGTAGGACTCCTTCCAGGTCAGCGAGAGCGCGCCCATGGTGCGGCCGTGGAAGGCGTGGTCCATGGCGATGACCCGCGAGCGGCCGGTGCGCCGGGTGAGCTTGAGGGCGGCCTCGATGGCCTCGGCGCCGGAGTTGGCGAAGAAGACCCCCGACCCCTCGGGGGTCCGGCAGATGCGCAGCAGCGTCTCCGCCAGCTCGACCTGCGGCTCGGAGGTGAAGAAGTTGGAGATGTGCATGACCTGCGAGGCCTGCTTGGTGATGGCCTCGACGAGCGCCGGGTGGCCGTGGCCGAGGGTGTTGACCGCGATGCCACCCAGGAGGTCGAGGTAGCGCTTGCCGTCGACGTCGACGACGTAGCACCCGTCGCCGTGCGACAGCACCGTCTGCGGGACCCCGAAGACGGGGACGAGCGCGGCGCGGTAGCGCGCCAGCAGCTCGTCGCTGTGACGGGTTAATGAGCCGGCTGGGTCAGGGGGGCCGGCGACAGTAGACGGCGGGGCGTCGTACGGGGTGGTCATGGGTGCGGCTCCTGGTCGGTGTGGGCATCGTCGTCGTCGTCGTCCGGCAGGACCATCGTGCCGATCCCCTCGTCGGTGAAGACCTCGAGCAGCAGCGAGTGCGGCTGCCGCCCGTCGATGACGTGGGCCTGCGGGACGCCGCCGCGGACGGCGCGGACGCAGGCCTCGAGCTTGGGCACCATGCCGGCGTCGACCCGGGTGAGCAGGTCGTCGGCCTCGGTGACCGACAGGCGCGAGAGCAGGGAGCTGCGGTCGGGCCACGCGGCGTAGACGCCCTCGACGTCGGTGAGGACGACGAGCTTGCGCGCGCCCAGAGCCACCGCGAGCGCCGCGGCGGCGGTGTCGGCGTTGACGTTGAGCACCTGGCCCTCGTGGTCGAGGTCGGGGGCGACCGTCGAGACGACGGGGATCCGGCCGGCGGCGAGGATGTCGTTGACGGCGTCGGGATTGACCGTCTCGACGTCGCCGACGAGCCCGATGTCGACGGCGGTGCCCTGCTCGTTGACGTGGGCGCGGATGCGCGCCCCGAGCAGGCCGCCGTCCTCGCCCGAGAGCCCGACGGCGATGGGTCCGTGCTGGTTGAGCAGGCCGACCAGCTCGCGGCCCACCTGCCCGGTGAGCACCATGCGCACGACCTCCATGACCTCGGGGGTGGTCACCCGCAGCCCGCCCTTGAACTCGCTCTCGAGGCCCAGGCGCGACAGCATCGCGGCTATCTGCGGGCCGCCGCCGTGCACGACGACCGGGCGCAGGCCCGCGTACCGCAGGAAGGCGACGTCCTGCGCGAAGGCCTGCTTGAGGGCGTCGTCGGTCATGGCGTTGCCGCCGTACTTGACGACGACGAGCGCACCGCGGAACTCCTCGAGCCAGGGCAGCGCCTCGACGAGGGTAAGGGCCTTGCTCGCCGCCACGCGCAGTGCTGCTGCGTCGATGGCGCCGCGCAGGGCGCTGGTGCCGTGAGCTGCCGGCGGTGTCGGCGTGGGTGTCGGCGTGGGTGTCGGCGTGGGAGTCGGCGTGGGTGTCGGGGAGGCGCTCATGAGCTGTAGGCCGAGTTCTCGTGGACGTACTCGTGGGTGAGGTCGTTGGTCCAGATCGTCGCCGACGCCGCGCCGGCGTGCAGGTCGACGGTGACGCGGACCTCGCGGGTGGAGAGGTCGACGAGGGTGCGGTCCTCCCCCACCCCACCGGCGCGGCAGACCTGCACCCCCTGCATGGTCACGTCGAGGGTGTCGGCGTCGAAGACGGCGTGGGTGGTGCCCACGGCAGCGAGCACCCGGCCCCAGTTGGGGTCGCCGCCGTAGACGGCGCACTTGAAGAGGTTGTTGCGGGCGACGGCACGGGCCACCTCGAGGGCGTCGGCCTCGTCGGCCGCACCCACCACCTCGACCGCGATGTCGTGGTGCGCCCCCTCGGCATCGCCGATGAGCTGGTGGGCGAGGTCGTCGCAGACCGACCGCACCGCCGCATCGAGCTCGTCGGGCGTCGGAGTCACCCCACTGGCCCCGGAGGCCAGCAGCAGGACGGTGTCGTTCGTCGACATGCAGCCGTCGGCGTCGACCCGGTCGAAGGTCACCGCGGTGGCGGCCCGTAGGGCGCGGCCGAGCTCGTCTGCGGAGGCGACGGCGTCGGTGGTGACGACGACGAGCATGGTCGCGAGTGCGGGAGCCAGCATGCCCGCACCCTTCGCCATCCCCGCCACCGACCAGCCGTCCGCACCGTGGCTGGCCTGCTTCGGCACGGTGTCGGTCGTCATGATCGCCCTGGCGGCGTCGGCGTGCCGGCCGTCGCCCAGGGCGGCCGCCGCGGCGTCGACTCCTGCGAGCAGCGTTGCCATGGGCAGGAGCTCACCGATGAGACCGGTGGAGCAGACGGCGACGTCGCCGGCGGACAGGCCGAGCACCTCAGCCACGTGCTCGGCTGTGCGGTGGGTGTCGAGGAAACCCTGCGATCCCGTGCAGGCGTTGGCCCCGCCCGAGTTGAGCACGACGGCGTCGACCCGGCCGTCGCTGACGACCTGACGGCTCCAGGTGACGGGGGCGGCGACGACGCGGTTGCTGGTGAAGACCGCGGCAGCGTGGTGGAGCGGGCCGTCGTTGACGACGAGGGCGAGGTCGGGGCGACCGCTGGCCTTGAGCCCGGCAGTAACGCCCGAGGCCCGGAAGCCCTGCGGCAGAACGACATCGGGGGCAGCAACGACGGCCGGCAGGTCGGGGCTCTCGTACGAGGTCATGGGGCCACTCCCGCCACCGGCAGGCCGGTCGTCTCGGGCAGCCCGAGGGCGAGGTTGGCGCACTGGATCGCCCCACCCGCCGTGCCCTTGGTGAGGTTGTCGATGGCCGCGACGACGACGACCCGGCCAGCGCCCTCGTCGACGACGACCTGGATCTGCACGCTGTTGCTGCCCAGGACGTCGGCCGTGCGTGGCCACTGGCCCTCGGGCAGGAGGTGGACGAAGGGCTCGTCGGCGTAGGCGGCGTCGTACGCAGCTCGCACGGAGGTGGGGTCAGCGCCCTCGGTGACGCGCGCCGTGCAGGTCGCCAGGATGCCGCGGGCCATCGGAGCGAGGGTCGGCGTGAAGGACACCGAGACGGGGGCGCCGGCGGCCACGCTGAGGTTCTGGGTGATCTCGGGGGTGTGGCGATGACCGCCACCCACTCCGTAGGGGGACATCGACCCCATCACCTCGGACCCGAGCAGGTGCGGCTTCATCCCCTTGCCGGCACCCGAGGTGCCGCTCGCGGCGACGATGACGACGTCGGAGGGGTCGAGCAGCCCGGCGGCGAGACCGGGGGCGAGGGCGAGGGAGCAGGCGGTCGGGTAGCACCCCGGCACCGCGATGCGCCGGGACCCGGCGAGCGCGTCGCGCCCCCGGCCGCCGCCGTGGACCGGCAGCTCGGGCAGGCCGTAGGGCCACGACCCCGCGTACGGCGTGTCGTAGAAGCGCTCCCAGGCGCTTGCGTCGGTGAGGCGGAAGTCGGCCCCGCAGTCGATGACCACGACCTCGTCCGGCAGCTGCGCGACGAGGGCGGCGGACGCCCCGTGGGGCAGCGCGAGGAACACGACGTCGTGGCCCACCAGGGTCTGCAGCGTCGTGGGCTGGAGCTCGACGCCGGCCAGGGGCACCAGGTGGGGGTGCACCGTGCCGAGCCGGCGGCCGGCGGACGAGTCGGCGGTCAGGGCGCCGATGCTGATGTCGGGGTGACCCAGCAGGAGCCGGAGGATCTCTCCGCCGGCGTACCCGCTCGCACCCGCGACTGCTGCGGTAGTCATCTGCATGACTATACACGAGGTGCGAAAGTATGCAGTGACCGTGCGACGAAGTGGGCGAGGTCCCAGAGCTCGTCCACTCGCCAGGTCGCGGCCCCGGGTTTTACCCCGCTGCCCAGTGGGGTGAAGGGTCGCGGGATCCGGCGGGGGTATCACCACGCTGGCGCCACACGGGGGTCGAGCGTGGGGCGAGCACGTGGGTAGTGAGGTAGAACGTCGCGGATCAGGGCGAGGTATCACCACGCTGGCGCCACACGGGGGTCGAGCGTGGGGCGAGCACGTGGGTTGTGAGGTAGAACGTCGGGAATCGGAGCGACGTATCACCCCCTTGGCAACGGGGTAGAACGCCGGTCCCGGCGGAGGGGTCAGCGCTGGGTGGCCCCGACGGCTGCCGCGGCGGCGGCCACCGCTGCGTCGCGGAAGGCGTTGACCTCGTCGGTCGTCAGCGTGCGGTCCGGCGCTCGGAAGGTCATCCGGTAGGCGAGGGACGTGCGCCCCGCTCCCACCTGGTCGCCGGTGTAGACGTCGAAGAGGGTCACGGACTCCAGG
>JBBRNQ010000142.1:0-10037 GCA_038230235.1 Actinomycetales bacterium | reverse complement strand
GTTCGGTTGGAGCGGTGCAGCCAAGACCTACTTCTGGGTCGACCCGGTCGAGGAGATCGTCGGCGTGCTCATGACGCAGCACATGGTCGGCTTCGACCTTCCCGAGGCCGACTTCCGCGCGGTCGTCTACCAGGCCATCGAGGACTGACGTCTAGAGCGATCGCCTCGTCGGGCGAGGTGTCGGCCCGCTCGAGCCAGTGACCGCTTCCGCTCGTGTTGGGAGCGTGCACACGACTCAGCCCATGGTGGGGGGCTTGACAACCGGCAGCTGTGAATCGTTGACTGTGATCGTGCACAGTCGTATGACTCCATACGGACTGGCACATCCGCAGGAAAGCGCCCCCGGGCGGGTTCCTGTGGCCCCCACCACCAGTCTGGAGACCTCGTGCCCCTTCCCGGCCCATCCCCCTCACGGCGCAGCGTCCTCGCGAGTGCCCTCGCCTCACCGGTCGCGCTCGCGATGGCCCCGCACGCCGTGGCCGCGACCTCGTCCGCAGCTGCCGTCCCTGCGTCAGGGGGTGCGTGGGCGGTCGGGCCGCAGGTCCGGGGCGCAGACCTGTCGTTCACCCTGCAGCTCGAGGCCGCAGGCGCGACCTGGAGCGCGAGTGGTCGCACAGCGCCCGTCGAACGACTCTTCCGCGACGCGGGAGCCAACTGGGTGCGGGTCCGGGTGTGGGTCGACCCGCCGGCCGGCTACAGCACGCTGCACGATGCGATCATCCTCGCCAAGCGCGCGAAGCGGGCAGGGATGAAGGTGCTGCTCGACCTGCACTACTCCGACTTCTGGGCCGACCCCGGGCACCAGGCCACCCCCGCGGCGGGGGCGGGGCAGGACCTCCGCCGGCTCGCAGCGACCGTCCGGCGCTACACGGCGAGAGCGCTGGAGCGACTCTCCGACGCCGGTGCTCCGGTCGACATGGTGCAGATCGGCAACGAGATCACGGGCGGGATGCTGTGGCCGCTCGGCAAGCTCTACGACGGCTCGAGCGACCAGAACTGGCCCGGCTTCACCACCCTCCTGGGAGCCGGGATCGCCGGCGCCCGGGACGCCCGGGTCAGGGGTGCGTGCCCTGAGGTCATGGTCCACATCGACCGGGGCGGTGACAACAGCGGGTCGAGGTACTTCTTCGACCACATCCTGTCTGCCGGTCTGGAGTTCGACGTCATCGGCCAGTCGTACTACCCGTTCTGGCACGGTCCCCTGCCGAGTCTGCGCGCCAACCTCGTCGACCTCGCCACCCGCTACGACAAGGACATCATCGTCGTCGAGACCGCCTACCCGTGGACCCTCAAGAACGGCGACGGCCTGAAGAACATCCTCTCCTCACCCGACCAGCTGCCCGACCTGGCGACCTGGCCGCCGACCCCACAGGGGCAGCTCGCCTACTTCGCCGCGTTGCGCGGGGTCTTCCCCCACGTCCCCGGCGGTCACGGACGGGGGTTCATGACCTGGGAGCCGGAGTGGATTCCCGGTGTGGGCTGGACCCCTGGGGAGGGCAACCCCAACGACAACCTCACGCTGTTCGACTTCCAGGGTCGGGCGTTGATCGCGCTCGACGCCTACACACCGGGGCGTCTGCCGGTGACGGCCACGGTCTGACCCGCAAGGGCACCCCGACCCGCTCGACCCGCAGCGTCCGACCCCACGGGTCGGGCGCTGCGGTCGGCTCATCCTGCGGTGCTCTCGCGCTCGACGAGCGTGACGGGCAGGGTGACGGCCGCTGGCTGCCCTCCCTCGATGAGGTCGAGGAGGAGTCGGACCATCTCGGCGCTGATGCGCTCCAGCGGCTGGTGGATCGTCGTCAGCGACGGCTCCAGGGTCGCCGCCAGACCGGAGTTGTCGAACCCGCCGACGGCCACGTCGTCGGGCACCGAGCGTCCCAGGCTGCGCAGCGTGCTGAGGGCCCCGGCGGCCATGAGGTCGGAGGCGACGAACACGGCGTCGAGGTCGGGTCGTCGGGTCAGCAGCTCGCGCATGGCCGCCGCGCCACCGGCGCGGGTGTAGTCGCCGTGGGCGACCAGCGACTCGTCATACGCATCGCCGACCTCGGCCCGGTAGCCCTCGAGACGCAGCCGGCCACCGGGGGTGTCGAGCGGCCCGGTGATGGTGGCCACGCGTGATCGGCCCAGGGCCAGCAGGTGCCGGGTCATCCTCCGCCCGCCGCCCAGGTCGTCGGCCGCGACGTAGCCGAGGCGGTCCTCGAACCCCAGCGGGATGCCGCAGGCGATGGTGGGCGTGCCCTGGTCGAGCAGCGCCGAGACGATGGGGCTACCGGCGTGCGAGGAGATGAGCAGGACGCCGTCGACATGCCCGGCGCCGACGTAGTCGAGCACCTGCCGCTGCTCCTGGGGGGTCCCGGCGACCATCAGCAGCAGCGGCATCTGGCGGCCGGCGAGCTGCTGCGCCGCAGCCCGGAGCAGGATGGAGAAGTTGGGGTCCTCGAACAGCAGGTGGCTGGGCTCGGTGAGGAGAAAGGCCACCGAGTTGGCCCGCCCCGTCTTGAGGCTGCGGGCGTGCTGGTTGGTGGTGTAGCCCGTCTCGCGGATGGCGGCCTCGACTGCGGCCAGCGCCTCGGGCGAGACCCAGCGGCCCCCGTTGATCACCCGCGACACCGTGCCGCGGGACACGCCGGCGACGCGCGCGACGTCGTGGATCGTCGGGCGTCGTCGCGGCGTGGTGGGCGCCCCCTCTGTGGCCATCGAGGAGAACTGTAGGGCGCGGGGACGGCGCGGCGTCTGCCTCCCGCCCCCGACGGTCACCCCTTGACCGCCCCGCTGGTGAGGTCGACCGACCAGAAGCGCTGCAGGGTGAGGAAGAGCGCGACGAGGGGGAGGATCGACAGCAGCGCGCCGGTGACGACGGAGGTGTAGAGCGCCGGCTGCGATGCGCCCTGGTTGAGCAGCCCGGACAGACCCACGGTGACGGGGAAGAGCCGGTCGTCGCCCAGCATGATGTAGGGCAGCATGAAGTTGTTCCAGATCGCCACGAACTGGAAGAGGAAGACGGTGAAGAGACCCGGCAGCATCATCGGCGTCGCGATGGACACGAAGATGCGCCACTCCGGCGCGCCGTCGGTGCGGGCGGCTTCGACCACGTCGTCCGGCACGGATGCGGCAGCGTAGATCCGGGCCAGGTAGATGCCGTAGGGGCTGATGATGCTGGGCAGCAGCACCGACCAGTAGGTGTTGGTCAGGCCGACCTGCGCGAGCAGGAGGTACTGCGGGATGGCGAGCACCACGCCCGGCACCAGGACCCCGGCGAGGATCACGTTGAAGGTCAGGGCCTTGCCGACGAAGGTGAACTTCGCCAGGCCGTACCCGGCCATGCCGGAGACGACGACGGACAACAGCGCACCACCGGCGGCGTAGAGGGCGGTGTTGGCCATCCACCGCCAGAAGAGCCCACCACGGATCGCCGACAGCGAGGTGATGTTGTCCCACAGGTGCGTGGACGGAGCGAAGGTGAAGGTCGAGAAGAGCTCGGACGGGCTCTTCGTCGCCGCCGTCAGCACCCAGACGACGGGCAGCAGGCAGTAGGCCGCCCCGAGGAGCAGCACCAGCGTGCCAAACCCACCCGTCGTCCGACGGCGGGCGGCAGGGGTGGGTGCGGAACGGGCTGCCGCCCCGCTCGGCCGGGGGACCTCTCGGGAGGTGCGGGGAGCACTGGTCGTCGCCATCTCAGATCGTCTCCTGGCTGAAGGCCCGTCGCTGGACGAGGCGGAGGAACCCGAACGACAGCGCGAAGGTCGCCAGGGCGATGACGACCGACGTCGCGGCGGCCGAGTAGATGTCGTCGCGGGTGAACGCGTCGCGGTAGACCTTCATCAGGGGGCTCCACGTCGACGAGATGGTGTTGGTCAGCGGCTTGAGCGTGAGGGGCTCGGCGAAGACCTGCAGCGTGGCGATCATCGAGAACAGGAAGGTGAGGATGAGGGAGGGCGTCACCACCGGCACCTTGATGCGCCAGGCGATGGCGGCCTCGGAGCACCCGTCGAGCCGTGCCGCCTCGTACAGGTCGCGCGGGATCGCCTTGAGCGCGGTGTAGATGACGACCATGTTGAAGCCGACGCCGCCCCAGAGGCCGATGTTCGCGATGGCGAACAGCACCAGTCCCGACGAGAGGATGTCGGGTGGGGTGACCCCGAGCCGGGAGGCGAGGAAGGTGCCGGGGGAGATCCCGGGGAGGTAGAGGAATCCCCAGAGCAGCGAGGCGATCACCGCGGGGACGGCATACGGCAGGAAGATCGTCAGACGCGCGAAGCCACGGGCCCGGGCCCGTTCCGAGTCGAGCAGCAGGGCGAAGACGAGCGCCAGACCCAGCATCGTCGGCACCAGGAGCAGGCCGTACAACCCGACCCGTCCGACCGACGCGAGGAAGTCGGGGTCGGTGAGCGAGCGGGCGTAGTTGTCGAAGCCCGCCCACACCTCCTGCCGCGCACCCTTGCCGAGCCCCAGGCCACTGACCCGGGTGGCGCGGAAGCTGAGGTAGACGGCGTAGCCGATCGGGAGCCCGAGGAAGAGCACGACGAGCGTCATCGCCGGGGCGAGATAGACGTATGGAGCCGCGCCACCAGCGCGGCGGCGCCGCCCCGGTGTCTTGCGTGGTGCCGTGCCCGGCGTCGTACCCGGTGCCGTGCCCGGCGTCGTGCCCGTGGTCGCGGTGGCCATGGTCACTTGGCTACCGTGAAGCCGGACCTGGTGAGGTCGGCCACCGTCGTCGACTGGATGGCGGCGACGGCTGAGGTGAAGGCCGAGGCCGTCCTGGCCTGCGTGGCCTTGCCGAACTGGTCGTTGAAGGAGGAGTAGGCGACGTTGACGTCGGGGCCGTAGGTGAACGGCTGGATGCCCCCGGCCAGCTTCGCGGCGACCGAGTAGAAGTCCTTCTGGTTCGCGAAGAACTGCGGCGGGGTCGAGAGGGCCGCCTGACCGGGCAGGTCGGCGGGGTAGAGGCCGCCCTCCTTGGCCAGGGCCGCGACCCCGTCCGCACTGCTGTTCATCCACGCGATGAACTTCGCGGCCTCGACGGGGTGCTTGCTCTGGCTGGTGACGGACGTGGCCGACCCACCCCAGGCGCCGGTCTTGCTCTCTCCCGGGGTCCACTGGGGAAGGGGAGCCATGGCCCACTTCCCGGCGGTCTTCGCGGCGTTGCCCTGGAGCACCCCCGGAGCCCAGATGGCCGAGACCCAGCCGACCTGGGTGCCGTCGTTGAGGGCGGCGTTCCAGGCGGGGGTGTACATCGGCTTGTTGTCGATGACGCCCTTCTCGACCAGGCTGCCCCAGTAGCCGGCGACCTTGCGGACCGGGTCGGAGTCGATGGAGACCGTCCACGCCTGACCGTCCACACCCCACCACGAGGCACCGGCCTGCTGGGTCAGCCCGGCGAACCAGCCGGCGTCGGTGGCGGAGAACGTGCCCAGGTAGGTCTTGGGGTTGGCGGAGTGGATCTTCGCTGCTGCGGTGGCGTACTCGTCCCACGTCGCCGGGGGCTTCAGACCGAGCTGGTCGAACACGTCCTTGCGGTAGTAGAGCTCCATCGGACCGGAGTCCTGCGGCACGCCGTACACCGCGTGGGAGCCGAGGGTGACGGCCTGCCACGTGCCGGGCGCGTAGTGCTGCTCGGTGCCGGCGGGCAACGTGGAGGCGAGGTCGGCGAGAGCGTCCGCGGAGACCAGGGTAGGGATCTTCTGGTACTCGGTCTGCATGACGTCGGGAGCGCCCGACCCGGCCTTGATCGCCGTGAGGAGCTTGGTGACCGCGGGGTCGCCGCCGTCCTGCTTGTTGACCGTGACGTGGATGTCGGGGTGGGAGGCGTTCCACTGCTGAGCGAGCGCGTCCATGCCCGGGGCCCAGGTCCAGAAGGTCAGGTCGACCTTCTCACCCGGCTTGGCGGCTGCAGGGGCGGCGGAGCCCGCGGTGGACCCACCAGAGCAGGCCGCGAGGGCGAGGGCGGCGGCCACGGTGGCCGTGGTGGCCGTGGTCGCAACGAGTCTGTGCAGTCGCATCTGACTGACCTCCTTGTCAGGCCGCCGAGGTGACGGCGAGGGGGGCGCACCGGGGTGGTGCGTCTGTGCACGTTCACAGTGAATGACCCATCACTCCTTGTCAAGAGGGGCCTTCGACGCCTAATGTCACCGTGTGCACGATCACACCAACTGGCCGCTTGACCTCAACGCCCTCGCCTATGGCGGGGACTACACCCCGGAGCAGTGGCCCGAGGAGGTGTGGCACGACGACGTCCGCCTCATGCGTGAGGCCGGGGTCAACCTCGTCAGCGTGGGCATCTTCACGTGGGCGCTGGTGGAGCCCGAGGAGGGCCGGTTCGACTTCGGCTGGCTCGACAGGCTCCTCGACCTGCTCCACACCCACGGGATCCGCGTCGACCTCGGCACCCCCACCGCGTCACCGCCGGCCTGGTTCTTCCACGCCCATCCCGGCGCCCGGGTCGTCACCCGCGACGGCGTCGCCCTCGGCTTCGGATCACGCGGTGCCGCCGCTCCGAGCTCGCTGGAGTACCGCGCCGCCGCGCTGCGGGTCACGACGGCGCTCGCCGAGCGCTACGGCCGCCACCCCGCCGTCAGCCTCTGGCACGTCCACAACGAGTACGGCGCACCCGTGGGGGAGGACTACTCCGAGCCCGCTGTCCGCGCGTTCCGGGTCTGGCTGCAGGAGAGGTACGGCGACCTCGACGCCCTCAATGCCGCCTGGGGCACGGCTTTCTGGGGGCAGCGCTACGGGGGATGGCAGCAGGTCGGGGCTCCTGCTGCCGCGGCCAGCGTCGTCAACCCCGCCCAGCGCCTCGACTTCGCCCGGTTCAGCGACCATGCGCTGCGCGCCTGCTTCGTCGCCGAGCGCGACGCCATACGGGCCCACTCCGAGGCCCCGGTGACGACGAACTTCATGGCGGGCGAATGCGGTGCCACCGACCTGTGGGCCTGGGCCTCCGAGGTCGACATCGTCTCGAACGACCACTACCTGCGAGCCGCGGACGAGCACCCCGAAGTGGGCCTCGCCCTGGCTGCCGACCTCACGCGCTCGGTGGCCGGTGGTCGGCCCTGGCTGCTGATGGAGCACTCGACCTCGGCCGTGAGCTGGCAGCCCCGCAACGTCGCCAAGCGCCCGGGGGAGATGGCGCGAAACGCCCTGTCACACCTCGGGCGCGGCGCCGACGGCATCCTCTTCTTCCAGTGGAGGGCGTCACGCTCGGGGGCCGAGAAATTCCACTCCGCCATGCTCCCGCACGCCGGCACGTCGTCCCGGGTCTGGCGCGAGGTGTGCGAGCTGGGAGCCCGGCTACGCGCGCTGGAGCCCGTGCGAGGGTCGCGCGTTCGCTCCGACGTGGCCATCCTGTGGGACCAGCAGTCCTTCTGGGCTCAGGACCTCGAGTGGCGACCGACGACGGGCCTGCAGCACAGGGAGCGCGTCAACGCCTACTACCGCCGTCTCTGGGAGGACGGTCGCACGGTCGACTTCGCCCACCCCGAGGCCGACCTCAGCGGCTACCGCCTCGTCGTCGCTCCGGCGTCGTACCTCCTCACAGCGGACGCAGGCCGCAACCTGACCGCCTTCGTCGAGGCCGGCGGCACCTTGCTCGTCTCGTGCTTCTCGGGGATCGTCGACGAGCACGACGCCGTGCACGAGCAGGGGTATGGAGGCCCGCTGCGTCGGGCTCTCGGGGTGTCGGTCGAGGAGTTCCTCCCCCTGCGCGAGGGCGATCACGTGGGCCTCGCCTACGACGAGCCCGGGCACCCGCCGACGGAGCTCACCGGCGTCGTGTGGACCGACCACCTCGTCCTCGAGGGGGCCACCGTCCGGGCCAGCTACGTCGACGGTCCGGCCGCGGGCCGGCCGGCCGTCACCCGCAACGCCCTCGGTGCCGGGGTCGGGTGGTACGTCTCCACGGTCCTGGGTGTCGGTGACCTGGCCACCGTGATGGCCCCGGTCTACCGCGATGCCGGTCTGCCCCCCCGCCGTGGGCCCCTGGGCCTGGAGGTGGTCGAGCGGCAGGCCGACGACGCGACGTACACCGTGGCGATCAACCACGGTGACGAGCCGGTCGTCCTCCCCGGCGAGGGGACCGACCTGCTGACCGTCCGCGAGGTGACGGGCGGGGTGAAGGTGGGCGCAGGCGACGTCGTCGTGCTCCGGTCGCCGGCTCCCCGCCGCTGACTTGACCGTGCCGTCGAACCTGCGCCAGGGGTGCACTGTCCCGTCGTCGGCTCCACCTCGCTGGAGCAACCCCCCCGCACCCATTACCGTTGGCCGGTGAGTGATGCAGCGATCGACGTTCCCGAGGCACCCGAGATGCCGACCTTCGCCGAGCTCGGCTTGCCCGACAAGGTGCTGGCCGTGCTGCGCGACGTGGGCTACGAGACCCCGTCGGCGGTGCAGGCCGCGACCATCCCGCCGCTGCTCGAGGGCCGTGACGTCGTCGGCGTCGCGCAGACCGGCACGGGAAAGACGGCGGCGTTCGCGCTGCCGATCCTGTCGCGGCTGGACCTGACGCAGAAGACGCCGCAGGCGCTGGTGCTCGCGCCGACGCGCGAGCTCGCGCTGCAGGTGTGCGAGGCCTTCGAGAAGTACGCCGCTCACCTGAAGGGCGTCAAGGTCCTGCCCGTCTACGGCGGCCAGGGGTACGGCGTGCAGCTCTCCGCGCTGCGCCGCGGCGTCCACGTGGTCGTCGGCACCCCCGGCCGGATCATGGACCACCTCGACAAGGGCACGCTCGACCTGACCCAGCTGCGCTTCCTGGTCCTCGACGAAGCCGACGAGATGCTCAAGATGGGCTTCGCCGAGGACGTCGAGACGATCCTGGCCGACACCCCCAGCGACAAGAACGTCGCGCTGTTCTCCGCCACCATGCCGGCCCAGATCCGCCGGCTGTCGAAGAAGTACCTCAAGGACCCGGTCGAGATCACCGTCAAGGGCAAGACGTCCACGGCGGCCAACATCACCCAGCGGTACCTCACGGTGAGCTACCCGCAGAAGGTCGACGCCCTGACCCGGATCCTCGAGGTCGAGAACTTCGAGGGCATGATCGTCTTCGTCCGCACCAAGAACGAGACCGAGACCCTGGCCGAGAAGCTGCGGGCCCGGGGGTTCTCGGCCACGGCGATCAACGGTGACATTGCACAGAACGTGCGCGAGCGGACCGTCAACCAGCTGAAGTCCGGCGCCCTCGACATCCTGGTGGCCACCGACGTGGCCGCCCGCGGCCTCGACGTCGAGCGGATCAGCCACGTGGTGAACTACGACATCCCGACCGACCCCGAGTCCTACGTGCACCGCATCGGCCGCACCGGCCGGGCGGGGCGCAGCGGCGACGCGATCTCGTTCGTCACCCCGCGGGAGAAGTACCTGCTGAAGGCCATCGAGAAGGCCACCCGCCAGCCGCTGACCCCGATGAGCTGGCCCAGCGTCGAGGACGTCAACTCCACCCGTCTGGCCCGCTTCGACGACCAGATCACCGAGGCGCTGCAGGCGACGAACCGGATCGAGGGCTTCCGCGAGATCGTGGCCCACTACGTCCGCGAGCACGACGTGCCCGAGGTCGACGTGGCCGCCGCACTGGCCGTGGTGGCGCAGGGCAGCGAGCCGCTGCTGCTCGACCCGGCCACCGAGAGGTCGCGAGGCACCGAGCGCCCGGACCGGGGCGAGCGGCCCGACCGCAGCGCCGGTACGAAGCCCAGCTGGGCCGACCGCGCTGACCGCGGCGATCGCGCCGACCGCGGAGACCGCGGCAACCGGCCCGAGCGCGGCGCCACGCACGAACGACGGGTCCGGCCCAGCGACGTGACGCTCGCGAGCTACCGGATCAACGTCGGCAAGCGGCACAAGGTGGAGCCGCGCCAGATCGTCGGCGCCATCGCCAACGAGGGCGGCCTGAGCCGCAGCGACTTCGGCGTCATCGCGATCGGGCCCGACTACTCGCTCGTCGAGCTGCCGGCCGACCTGGCCCCCGAGGTCTGGGACAAGCTGCGCTCCACCCGCATCTCGGGCCGGCTGATCGACCTGGCCAAGGACGACGGCCCGGGGTCAGC
>JBBRNQ010000141.1:0-10099 GCA_038230235.1 Actinomycetales bacterium | reverse complement strand
TGAGCACGACGAAGGGCCGACGGGTCGCCTTGATGGTGCCGAGCTCGGGCACCGTCACCTGGAAGTCGCCGAGCACCTCGAGCAGCAGCCCCTCGATCTCGACGTCGGCCTTGTCGGTCTCGTCGACGAGCAGCACCGTCGCGACGTCTCCGCGGATCGCGGTCAGCAGCGGCCGCTCGAGCAGGAACTCCTCGGAGAAGACGTCGGTGCGGGCGTCGTCCCACGACTCGTCGCGCCCGGCGGTGATGCGCAGCAGCTGCTTGGCGTGGTTCCACTCGTAGAGCGCGCGCGCCTCGTCGACTCCCTCGTAGCACTGCAGCCGCACGAGCCGGGCGTCGCACGCCTGCGCCACTGCCCGTGAGAGGTCGGTCTTGCCGACGCCTGCCGGGCCCTCGACGAGCAGCGGCTTGCCGAGCTCGCTGGCCAGGAACACCGTGGTGGCGGCCGCCGCGGAGGCGAGGTACCCCACGTCGGCGAGGCGACGCAGCACGTCGTCGACCGACGTGAAGGGCATGGTGCGCGTAGAGGTCGCCATACCGGTGCTGTCGCTGACCGGCGGTTCGGAGGCTGGGTCGGTCATGGTCAGTGCCCCCGGTCGATCCACTCCTGCAGGTGCGGTCGCTCCTGGCCGACCGTCGTCGCGTCACCGTGACCGGTGAGCACCACCGTCTCGGGCGGCAGGGTGAGCAGCCGGTCGCGGATCGAGTCGACGATGACGCCGAAGTCGCTGAGCGAGCGGCCGGTCGCCCCGGGTCCCCCGGCGAAGAGGGTGTCGCCGGTGAAGACGACCCCCAGCGCCGGCACGTGGAAGCAGCAGGCGCCGGGCGCGTGGCCCGGCGTGTGCAGCACGTGCACCTCGACGTCGCCGACGGTGAAGACTCCACCGTCGGCCAGGGGCGCCGGCATCGGCTCGTCGCCGCGGCTGAGCCCCCAGAGCACCTCCTCCTGCGGGTGCAGGTACGGCGTGCCGTCGGTCGCGCGGGTCAGGTCGCTGACCGCGGTGACGTGGTCGTCGTGCGCGTGGGTGAGCAGCACCGCACGCACTGCGCGGTCGCCGACGAGGTCGACGATCGGACCGGCCTCGTGCGGCGCGTCGATGACGACGCACTCGTCGGCGTCGCCGAGCACCCAGACGTTGTTGTCGACGTCCCAGGTGCCGCCGTCGAGGCTGAAGGTCCCTGACGTGACGGTGTGGTCGATGCGCACCCCGCCGGGTGAGACGGGCAGGTCTGTGGCCAGCCCACCGGCGGTCGCGTCGGCGCTGCCGTCGCTCACAGCTGCACCACCGAGCGCAGCACCGTGCCCTCACCCATCTTGGTGAAGGCGGCCTCGACGTCGCCGAGGCCGACGGTCTCGGTGACGAAGGCGCCGAGGTCGAAGCGGCCCTGCCGGTAGAGGTCGACGAGCATCGGGAAGTCGCGCAAGGGGAGGCAGTCGCCGTACCAGCTGGACTTCAGCGCACCGCCGCGGCCGAAGACGTCGATGAGCGGGAGGGTGACCTGCTGGTCGGGCGTCGGCACGCCCACCAGCACCACTGTGCCCGCGAGATCCCTTGCGTAGAAAGCCTGCTCGTAGGTCTCGGGGCGTCCGACGGCGTCGACGACGACGTCGGCACCGAAGCCACCGGTGAGCTCACGGATGCGCTCGACGACATCTTCCTGGGAAGCATCAATGGTGTGGGTGGCGCCGAACTTCGTGGCCCACTCGAGCTTGCGCGGGTCGACGTCGACCCCGATCACGGTCGTCGCGCCGGCGAGCGCCGCACCGGCGACGGCGGCCGAGCCCACCCCGCCGCACCCGATCACGGCGACGGTGTCACCGCGGCCGACCTGGCCGGTGTTGACCGCTGCACCGAAGCCGGCCATGATCCCGCAGCCCAGCAGACCTGCGGCGGCAGCATCGACCTGCGCGTCGACCTTGGTGCACTGGCCGGCCGCCACCAGGGTCTTCTCGGCGAAGGCACCGATGCCGAGGGCCGGGCTGAGCTCGGTGCCGTCGGTGAGGGTCATCTTCTGGGTCGCGTTGTGGGTGGCGAAGCAGTACCACGGCTTGCCCTTGGCGCAGGCGCGGCACTGCCCGCAGACGGCGCGCCAGTTGAGGATGACGAAGTCACCGGGAGCGACCTCGGTGACCCCGTCACCGACGGCCTCGACGACCCCGGCGGCCTCGTGACCGAGCAGGAAGGGGAACTCGTCGTTGATGCCGCCCTCCCGGTAGTGCAGGTCGGTGTGGCACACCCCGCACGCGTCGATCTTGACGACGGCCTCACCCGGGCCCGGGTCGGGCACGACGATGTCGACGAGCTCGACGGGGGCGCCCTTGGTCATCGCGACGACGCCCTTGACGGTCTGCGGCATGCTGCTGGCTCCTTGGTGTGACGGGGGACGTGCGGGTCTCAGCACATCACATCTGCCCGTCGCGAGGGCGGCCCGCCCAGTAGCCTTCCGCCATGCCCGATGCCGAGCCGACGCCGCGTCGCGCGCCCTCACGCCCCGTCCTGGTCATCGAGCACCAGGCCGAGTGCCCGCCCGGCTGGGTCGGCGAATGGCTCGGCGACGCGGGGGTCCTGCTCGACGTGCGCCGTCCGTATGCCGGTGACGGCCTCCCCGGGTCGCTGGCCGACCATGCGGGTCTCGTCGTGCTCGGCGGACACATGGGGGCGAACGACGACCGCACGGTGGGGTGGCTCGCGACGACGAAGGCGAGGCTGCGTGAGGCGGCGGCCGGCGGCATACCGGCTCTGGGGGTGTGTCTCGGCCATCAGCTCATGGCCGTCGCTCTCGGCGGCGAGGTGGTGACCAACCCCCTCGGTCCGCGCATCGGGCTGACCCAGATCGGGTGGCTGCCCGAACGCGGCCGCGACCGGGTGCTGCGCGCCGGGGGGTCACTGGGGGTGCAGTGGAACGCCGACATCGTCACCGGCCTGCCAGCCGGCGCCACCGCGCTGGCGCGCAACGCGTACGGCGAGCTGCAGGCCGCCCGCTTCGCCCCCGCCGCCTGGGGGGTCCAGTGGCACCCGGAAGCCGGTGCCGAGATCCTGCTGCACTGGGCCGACCTCGACCGGGCCGCGGCCCGACACCGCGGCGTCGACGTCGACGAGGTGGTCCGCGCCGTCAAGGAGGCCGAACCCGAGCTGCGTGCCGCCTGGCGCCCGATGGTCCAGGCCTTCGCCGCCACCCTCCCCTATTGACCCCCCTGACCGCCCGTCCCGCCCCCTCCCCGTGCCCTCCCCGTGCCTTCCGAACAAGGGAAACCCTGCATTCCGAGGTCTCCGGGCCTACGGAATGAAGGGTTTCCCTTGTTCGGAAGGCGGGGGTGGGGTGGGTGGGGTGGGTGGGGTGGGCACGACCAGGGCGGTGGCGATGGCGGCGACGCCATCGCCGCGGCCGGTCAGGCCCAGACCGTCGGTGGTGGTGGCGCTGACCGAGACGGGGGCTCCGGCGGCGACGCTCAGGACGGCCTGCGCCTGCTCGCGCCTCGTGCCGACCTTGGGGCGGTTGCCGACCACCTGCACCGCGACGTTGCCGATCTCGTAGCCGGCTGCCCTCACCAGCCGCGCGGCCTCCGCGAGCAGGGCCGTGCCTGAGGCTCCGGCGAGCTCGGGCCGTCCGGTGCCGAAGTGGGCGCCGAGGTCTCCGATCCCCGCGGCCGAGAAGAGGGCGTCGCAGCACGCGTGGGCCGCGACATCGGCGTCGGAGTGCCCGTCGAGCCCCCGCTCACCCGGCCAGAGCAGGCCGGCCACCCACAGCTCGCGCGGCGAGCCCTCGGGCGCCAGGGCGTGCACGTCGACACCCACCCCCACCCGCGGCAGACCGTATGCCGCCGTCCCCGGCGGCGCAGGGCCGGTGACCGCCCCCGTCTCCGCTGCCTCTCCGACCGCCCCCGCTGGCTCCCCGACCGGCTCCCCGACCGGCTCCCCGACCGGCTCAGGCACTCGCGCCGTCCCACGGGATCGGCTCGCGCCACACCTTGTACTGCGCTGACTGGGCGACGGGCTTGACGACCAGCCGGTCGATGTTGACGTGTTGCGGCAGCCCGACACAGAAGGCGACGCATGCGGCGACGTCGTCGGCGACCAGCGGACGGTCCACGCCTGCGTAGACCTTGTCGGCCTTGGCCTGGTCGCCCTCAAAGCGCGTGAGCGCGAAGTCGTCGGTGCGGACCATTCCCGGACAGACCTCGACGACCCTGATCTGCGTGCCGCTCAGCTCGAGGCGCAGCGTCTCGGTGAGGGCGCTCGATCCGTGCTTGGCGGCGGTGTAGCCGCCACCGCCCTCGTACGTGATCAGACCCGCGGTCGAGGTGATGTTGACGATCGTCGCGCGCGGCGACCGGTGCAGGGCCGGCAGGAAGGCCTGCGTCACCAGCAGGGTGCCGATGGTGTTGACCTCGAACATGGTGCGCCAGTCGTGCGCCGAGCCGGTCGCGACCGGGTCGGCGCCCAGCGCTCCTCCCGCGTTGTTGACCAGGACGTCGCAGGGCCCGATCTCGGCTGCTGCCGCACTGACGGCCGCGCTGTCGGTCACGTCGAGCACGTGGGTGCGGGTGCCCGGCACCCGGCCGGCGAGGTCCTCGAGCTTCTCGAGGCGCCGACCGAGCACGACCACCTCGAAACCATCGGCGGCCAGCCGGGCGGCGGTGGCCGCCCCGATGCCGGTGCCTCCCCCGGTGATGACGGCAACTGGGCTCATGGGTCAGCTCCTGGGCAGTGGGCTCGCCGCGTCAGCGGGGCAGGGTCGAGGGACGACTCCATACAACCATGGGCCCGACGACGCACCGGAAGCGGTCGGGCGCCTGTACGGCGCCCCGCCGGCGTGGGTGCCGTGACAGCCAAAACCCTACGACCGCCCACCCCTGGGGGCGGCGGTCGTAGGGAAGAGGTCAGGAGGCGAGGACCTCGTCGAGGATGGCCTCGGCCTTGTCCTCGTTGGTCTTCTCGGCGAGCGCGAGCTCGGAGACGAGGATCTGCCTGGCCTTGGCCAGCATCCTCTTCTCACCGGCGGAGAGACCGCGGTCCTTCTCCCGTCGCCACAGGTCACGCACGACCTCGGCGACCTTGATGACGTCGCCGGAGGCGAGCTTCTCGAGGTTGGCCTTGTAACGACGCGACCAGTTGGTCGGCTCCTCGGTGTGGGGAGCGCGCAGGACCTCGAACACCTTGTCGAGACCCTCCTGGCCGACGACGTCTCGAACGCCCACCAGATCGCAGTTCTCTGCGGGGACTTCGATCGTCAGATCGCCTTGGGCGACCTTGAGCTTGAGATAGAGCTTGGCTTCACCCCTGATGGTGCGGGTGTTGATTTCTTCGATCAGTGCCGCCCCGTGGTGGGGGTACACGACCGTTTCGCCGACCTTGAAAACCATGTGCTGTTTTCCCCTTTCGCGACTATCAGAGTATCACGAGTTGAGGGTCCGGCGGAACTACTCCGGCAACGTTTGTGCAGGTCAGAGCCTTGATGGCGCCGACAACGGGGGCATGTGAACCCTTGACAAAGGGCGGGTCGTCGTGCAAGCAACCTCCGTCCAGCCTCGCCCGCCGGGGCCCGGGACAACCCCCGAACGGCCCCCCGAGCAGCCCCCGAACGGCCCCCGAACGGCCCTTGACGACGGCAGCGTATGGAGCCCTGCCGACAGTGGCCACCCGAGGTCACCCCGTCGCTCACCACGTGACCGCTCCGACCCGCGGGCACCTGGTGAGCGCTCGACGCCGCCCCGGTAGTCTTTCCAGCGTGACCCGGCCCGCCTCCTCCGTCAGCGCCCCCGCCGTCCTCGGCTCGAGCACCACCGCCTCGGGGTCGCAGGCCCCCCGCTCGCGGCGGGTCCACCGCGCCCTCGCCCTGGGCGCCGCGACGACCGGTCTGGTGCTCGTGACCGGATGCACCACCACGTCGCCGTCGCAGACCCTCGTGCCCTACCAGCCGGCTGACGGGGTCGCGCTCGACGTCGGCTCCGTGCAGGGGCGTGACCTGCTGCTCGTGGCCTCGGCCAAGGGCGCGACGGGAGTGCTGTCCGGGTCCCTCATCAACACGGGCACCAACACGGTCACCGTGAGCTTCACCGCCGCTTCGGCTGCCACCACGCCGTCGAGCACCTCGGCCAAGCCGACGACCCTGAGCCTGGCCCCGAGCGAGCAGACGCGGATCACCAGTGTGGAGATCCCCGACGTCGGAGCCTCACCGGGCGACCTCATCCAGATCGCCATGACGACCTCCGACGGCACCGGCATCGCCTCGGTGCCCGTCCTCCTGCCGACCGACTACTACGCGACGCTGACGCCCAGCCCCACGCCCACTCCGGTCGAGACGACGCCCACCCCGAGCGAGACCACGACCACCAGCCCCACCACCAGCGCGACGACCACCGCCGGCTGAGCCGCCCTGTGAGCGGAGCCGTCACCGGGCTGCCCGCAGCCAGGGACCACAGGCGCTCGAGCCCTCAGACGGCCTCGAACTTGTAGCCCAGCCCGCGCACGGTGATGATGTGCCGCGGGTGGCCCGGGTCGGGCTCGATCTTGGCCCGGAGGCGCTTCACGTGCACGTCGAGGGTCTTGGTGTCGCCGACGTAGTCGCTGCCCCAGACCCGGTCGATCAGCTGCATCCGGGTCAGGACCCGGCCGGAGTTGCGCAGCAGGATCTCGAGCAGCTCGAACTCCTTGAGCGGCAGGGAGGTCGTCGATCCCCCGACGGTCACGACGTGCCTCTCGACGTCCATCCGCACGGGACCGGCCTCGAGCGTCGCCGGCAGCAGGTCCTCGGGCTCGGCGAGCCGCCGGAGCACGGCCTTGACCCGCGCAAGCAGCTCGCGCGACGAGTAGGGCTTGGTGACGTAGTCGTCGGCCCCCATCTCGAGGCCCACGACCTTGTCGATCTCACTGTCCTTCGCGGTCAGCATGATGATCGGCACGGTCGACCGCTGCCGCAGGGCCCGGCACACGTCGACTCCCGGCAGCCCGGGCAGCATGAGGTCGAGCAGCACGAGGTCGGCCCCGTTCTGGTCGAACTCGGCCAGCCCGTCAGGACCGGTCTCGGTGACGACGACGTCGTAGCCCTCCTTGCGCAGCAGGTACGACAACGGGTCGGAGTACGACTCCTCGTCCTCGACGACCAGGATGCGGCTCATGGGATCTGCTTTCGGTTGCCGGCTCTCGCACCGGGTCGGGACTGCGGGAGGGTGTCGAGCTCGGGCTGGGGATCGGTGACGATGGTGAGGACGTCCGGCTCCGGGTCGGCCTTGGCGACCGGCGGGTGGTCGCCGGCCGCCGGCAGGCGCATGGTGAAGGTCGACCCGTGGCCGGGCTCGCTCCATACGGTCACCTCGCCGCCGTGGTTGGCGCAGACGTGCTTGACGATGGCCAGCCCGAGGCCGGTGCCACCGGTCGCGCGCGAGCGGGCGCCGTCGACGCGGTAGAACCGCTCGAAGATGCGCTCCTGGTCGGCCACGGGGATGCCCTGCCCCTGGTCGGTGACGGCCACGGTGACCAGGTCGGCGTCGGTCGCGACCTTGACCGTCACCCGGGTCCGACTCTCGGAGTAGGCGATCGCGTTGCCGACGAGGTTGCTGATGGCGGTGGTCAAGAGGTCGTGCTCGCCCCATACGTCGTGCCGTCTGTCGTCGTGCACCACGACGAGCTCGATCTGCCTGGTCTCGGCCGAGAGCCGCGAGATGTCGACCGACTCCTTGGCGACGCCGAGCAGGTCGATGCGCTTCGGGTCGCTGAGGGTGTCGGCCACCTGGATGCGCGAGAGGTCGACGATCTCCTGCACGAGCCTGGTCAGACGGGTCGACTCCACCTGCATGCGCCGGGCGAAGCGGGCGACCGCCTCGGGGTCGTCGTGCGCCTCGAGCACGGCCTCGGCGAGCAGGGCCAGCCCGCCCACGGGGGTCTTGAGCTCGTGCGAGACGTTGGCGACGAAGTCACGACGGGTCTCCTCGACCCGGTGGGCCTGGCTGCGGTCGTCGACGAGCAGCAGCACGTGCGAGCCGCCGAGCGGGGCGACGCGGGCCCACACCACCATGCTCGCCTCCCCCAGGGGGCCTCGAGGCAGGACGAGCTCGGCCTCGCGGATGACGCCGTCGCGGCGCACCTGCCGGGCCAGCGCGAGCAGCTGGGCGTGCACCAGCTCGCCGCCCCGGACGAAGCCGACGGTCACGGCCGACGGCGAGCTGATGACCACGGCATCGGAGGCGTCGAGCACCACCCCGCTCGAGCGGAGCACGGCGAGCACGTCGCCGACCCCGGGCGGCAGGGGTGCCGCGGTGGTGGTCATGGGGGCCTGGTCCTCTGCTCGTCGGGTGGTCGTCCTCATCGCGAGGAGGACGACGCCACTGCCCAGCACCCCGACGAGGGAGCCGATCACGGCGGCAGTCGTCGGGTCCACGCGACAAGACTAGCTAGTCCTGAGTGTCACCCACCCCGCCCCGGGCGACCCGCCGAAAGGGGGTCCACCCCCTCGAAGTTCACCTGCCCGGCGCGAACCGTTCATCCCCACGTGTGAGGGTCGACCATGCGGGGGGACTCGGTCCTGGCCCTGTCACACTAGGTTGGCCCGCTGTCAGACCTGTCAGACCAGCCCGACCCGCGCCCGACCGACGGGCCGGACCGCCCCTGCTGACTCCGCAGACTCCGCAGACAAGGACAGACGCATGCGCGACGCCTTCCACGAGGACCTCGACACCATCACCGACCAGCTCGTTGAGATGACCCGTCTGGCCGGGTCGGCGATGGCTCGGGCCACGACGGCACTGCTCGACGCCGACGTCCACCTCGCCGAGAGCGTCATCGCCGCCGACGAGCAGCTCGACAAGATCCGCGAGGAGCTCGACGAGCTGTCGATCAACCTGCTCGCGCGCCAGCAGCCCGTCGCCACCGACCTGCGCATCGTCGTCACCTCGATGCGGATGAGCTCGGACCTCGAGCGGATGGGTGACCTCGCGCGCCACGTGGCCAAGGTCGCCCGCCTGCGCTATCCCGACAAGGCCGTGCCGCCCAACCTCACGTCCCACGTGCTCGAGATGGGGCACGTGGCCGAGCGCATCGTCGCCAAGGCGGGGTCGATCATCTCCTCCAAGGACACCGAAGCCGCCCTCAGCCTCGACCGCGACGACGACGAGATGGACGAGCTGCACCGCAAGCTCTTCGCGGCGCTGTTGTCGAAGCGCGACGCCTACCCGGCCGAGACGATCGTCGACCTCACCCTGCTCGGCCGCTACTACGAGCGCTTCGCCGACCACGCCGTCTCGGTCGCCCGCCGGGTCGTGTTCCTCGTCACCGGTGCCTTCCAGCCCGAGGAGCTCGACCGCGAGGAGCAGGAGGACGCTGCCGGCAGCACGGTGATCAGCGCGAAGCTCCTCTAGTCAGCGCCCCTGGTTGGCGACGGCCGCGGCGGCAGCCGCGGCGGCCTCCGGGTCGAGGTAGCGGCCACCGGGGGTGACGGGGGCGAAGTGGTCGTCGAGCTCGTAGACCAGCGGCATGCCGGTCGGGATGTTGAGGGCAGCGATCTCGTCGTCGCCGATGCCGTCGAGGTGCTTGACGAGCGCGCGCAGCGAGTTGCCGTGCGCTGCCACCAGCACGACCTTGCTGGCGCGCAGGTCGGTCTGGATCTCGTTCTCCCAGTAGGGGATCAGTCTCGCCACGACGTCCTTGAGGCACTCGGTGGCCGGCATCGCGTCGCCGAGCCCGGCATACCTGGGGTCGCCTGCCTGGCTGTTGGCGTTGTCGGCCGCGATGGGCGGCGGCGGTGTGTCGTAGGAGCGGCGCCAGAGCATGAACTGCTCCTCGCCGAACTCCTCCATGGTCTGCTTCTTGTCCTTGCCCTGCAGGTCGCCGTAGTGCCGCTCGTTGAGGCGCCAGTCACGTCGTACGGGGATCCAGTGCCGGTCGGCCGCGTCGAGCGCGAGGTTGGCGGTGGTGATCGCCCGTCGCAGCACCGAGGTGTGGACGACGTCAGGCAGGACCCCGGCCTCGGTGAGCATCCGCCCGCCCGCGACCGCCTCGGCGCGGCCCTTGTCGGAGAGGTCGACGTCGACCCAGCCGGTGAAGAGGTTCCTGGCGTTCCAGAGGCTCTCGCCGTGGCGGAGCAGCACGAGGGTGGAGGTCATG